>JANNGP010000040.1:0-2237 GCA_031403915.1 Betaproteobacteria bacterium | reverse complement strand
CGTTCGTAGGCGCCGGTTTCGCCGAATCCCGCGCCCACGGCAAACGGCTCGACTGCGGCGATGTTGATCTCCGTCAGGCGAGCGCCAGCCGGCGCCGCGGCGATGATAAGCGCGCACAGCGCGCTGCGCAAAACAATTCTTGTTATCATGGGTCTTCCAGCGGGTTGCGGTTGCGGCAGGCAACGCTTTCTGCTGTTTGCGGAATGAAACGCTGCAGTCATTTTACCATCGTGCCGGCGCGGGCAGCGGGATGCCGCGCCTACAGTTCGACGCAACTGCGCGCATTCCGCTATGATTGCGCACTTTTCCAGCCGGATAAAGTCATGGCCCAATACGTTTACACCATGCAGCGGGTCGGCAAGGTAGTGCCGCCCAAGCGCCAGATCCTCAAGGACATCTCGCTGTCGTTTTTCCCCGGCGCCAAGATCGGCGTGCTGGGACTCAACGGCTCGGGCAAGTCGAGCCTGCTCAGGATCATGGCGGGCGAAGACAAGAACTTCGACGGCGAAGCGATCCCGATGCCCAACATGCGCATCGGTTTCCTGCCGCAGGAGCCGCAGCTCGATCCCGGGAAGACCGTGCGCGAGACGGTGGAGGAAGGCCTCGGTGAGACGGCCGCAGCGAAGAAGAAGCTCGACGAAATCTACGCCGCCTACGCCGAGCCCGAGGCCGACTTCGACAAGCTCGCCACCGAGCAGGCCAAGTACGAAGCGATACTCGCGGCCGGCGGCAGCGACACCGAGCACCAGCTCGAGATCGCGGCCGACGCGCTGCGCCTGGCGCCGTGGGACGCGAAAATCGGTCCGCTCTCGGGCGGCGAGAAGCGCCGCGTCGCGTTGTGCCGGCTGCTGCTTTCCCGGCCCGACATGCTGCTGCTCGATGAGCCGACCAACCACCTCGATGCCGAGAGCGTCGAGTGGCTCGAGCAGTTCCTGAGTAAATTCCCGGGCACTGTGGTGGCGGTGACGCACGATCGCTACTTTCTCGACAATGCGGCGCAGTGGATTCTCGAGCTCGACCGCGGCCAGGGCATACCGTGGAAGGGTAATTATTCCTCGTGGCTCGAGCAGAAGGAGGAGCGTCTCGAGCAGGAAGAATCCACCGAGTCCGCGCGCCAGAAAACCATCAAGCGGGAGCTCGAGTGGGTGCGGCAGAACGCCAAGGGACGCCAGGCCAAGAGCAAGGCGCGGCTCGCGCGTTTCGACGAGCTGAGTTCGTACGATTACCAGAAGCGCAACGAGACGCAGGAAATCTTCATTCCGGTGGCCGACCGTCTCGGCGACAGCGTGATCGAGTTCAAAGGCGTGAGCAAAGGCTACGGCGACCGGTTGCTGATCGACGATCTCTCGTTCGCAGTGCCGCCCGGCGCGATCGTCGGCATCATCGGCCCCAACGGCGCGGGCAAGACCACGTTGTTTCGCCTGATCACCGGCAAGGAGCAACCCACCAGCGGCGAAGTGGTGATCGGTTCCACGGTGAAGATGGCGGTCGTCGACCAGTCACGCGAAACGCTGGAAGGCGACAAGACGGTGTTCGAATACGTGTCCGGCGGCTCGGACATCCTCACCGTCGGCAGGTTCGAGATGCCGTCACGCGCCTACCTCGGCCGCTTCAATTTCAAGGGCACCGATCAGAGCAAGAAAGTGGGCAACCTTTCGGGAGGCGAGCGCGGGCGCCTGCAACTCGCCAAAACCCTGATCGCCGGTGGCAACGTGCTGCTGCTCGACGAACCGTCCAACGACCTCGACGTGGAAACGTTGCGCGCGCTCGAAGATGCGCTGCTAGAATTCGCGGGCAGCATACTCGTGATCTCGCACGACCGCTGGTTCCTCGACCGCATCGCGACCCATATCCTCGCGGCCGAAGGCGATTCGAAGTGGACGTTCTTCAACGGCAACTACCATGAGTACGAGGCGGACAAGGTCAAGCGTCTCGGCGCGGAAGGCGCGCAGCCGAAACGGATACGCTACAAGCCATTGAAATGATGAGCTAGAATCTCTCCGATGCCCAGGACCGCCGCATCTTTCAGATTCCGGCTTGTCACGGCCTTTGGCGTTATTGTCCTCGTGCTGTGGGCCGCGATTGCTCTTGCGCTGCATGCTGTGCATAGCGGAGCCATAGGCAAGGCAAGCGCCGAAGGACGCAATCTGGCGCGCAGTCTGGCCGAGCATGTGGCCTCGTCGGTTCGGGCAATGGATCTCTCGCTGCGGCATCTGCGCGAAGAATGGCTACGCGAC
>JANNGP010000039.1:0-10148 GCA_031403915.1 Betaproteobacteria bacterium | reverse complement strand
GGCAACTTGCATGTTCATTAATTGAGTTCCTTCACCGCACGCAGGACTTCCAGCGCGTGGCCTTTGGCATGGACTCCGTAAAGAACAACACGGAGAACACCTTGTTTATCAATGACGAAAGTCGAACGCAGGATGCCGTGTTTTTTGACACCATCGACCTCTTTCGCCTGCCATACACCGTACTGCCTACATGCCGCACCTTCAGAATCCGAAAGAAGTCGCACGGAAATACCATGTTTGTCACGAAATTCAGCGTGCTTGATACATTCATCACGGCTGATGCCAATGACGGTGCATTCGTGACGCAAAAATTCATCCTCATGATCAGAAAAATCAGTTGCTTCCAGCGTACAGCCCGGCGTGTCATCTCTCGGGTAGAAAAAGAGGATGACATTATTTTTGCCATGATACTGGGCGATATCGATGGACTCCATATCCGCATCAGGGAGAACGAACATGGGAGCGGCCTGTCCTACTTTAAGCATTCTGTCTCCTCAAAGACCCAAACCGTTCGCACTCAAACGATTTGGTCAGTCGGATTCTAACCAAGCTTCTTGCGCCTGACTACAAGAAAACGAAACGATCTTTCCAACACACCGGCACGCTACAATATGTCCGATATAAATCAAGCATTAATTCAGACCACAGCCTTTGAAAATAATTCGATCACGACTCAGGAGCGCTCATGACTCACCTGCGCAACACTTTACGCCACCTGTCGCTGCTCGCCATACTCATTGGCGCTCAGGCAATTGCTGCACCGACAACCATCGAACTCTCGGCCGAAGCGAGCCGCCCCGCCGCCAACGATCTCGCACGCGCAACCGTCTCAGCCGAAGCCAGCGGAACAACACCGGGCGATCTCTCGAAACAAATCAATGCACAAATCGCCGATGCGCTGAAAACCGCCAAGGGTTTCCCTGGCGTAAAAACTCAGAGCGGCGCCACCAACACTTATCCCGGCTACTCAAAAAGCGGAAAGATAGAGTCATGGCGTATGCGTTCGGATCTCTCGCTGGAATCTGGCGACAGCACGGCTCTTTCTGAATTGCTTGGCAAATTGCAGACCTCACTCGGTGTTTCCAATCTTGTACTGCAACCCTCTCCGGAAACCCGAAAAAAAGCTGAGAACGAGGCCATGCTGGACGCGATCACCGCAATCAAGGGGCTTGCAAAAGTAATTGCTGATGCATTGGGAAAACCCTATCGCATTAAACACCTGGCAGTGAATACCAACGGACGAATCGCACAGCCGATGTTCCGTGCAGCCGCCAAGTCGATAGCCTCGGAATCTTCTCCCATGCCGATGGAAGCTGGCGAATCGCTGGTTAGCGTAAGCATCTCGGGACAAATTGAACTTGAGTAGAACCATGCAGAGAGTCGGTTATTTTGGAGAAACCTTCTCTGCAGATTTCTCGGTGAGAGGTTTTTCCGGTATCTGGACGAAGACCTCGTCCTGTTTGATCATGCCTAACTCAAAACGCGCTCGTTCCTCGATCGCATCGTAGCCCTGCTTGAGATCCCGAACTTCGGCATCCAGCCCAGCATTGCGCACCTCGAGTTTTTTGTTACTCTCTTTCTGTTGCTGCAACTGACGGTCGACATCCCAGACACGTAACCAACCGCCTTTACCCAGCCAGAGCGGATACTGTACCAGCACCAGCAGGGCGACCAGCGCGACAGAGAGCCAGCGCATGAGTTCGGTGAGAAGTTATAAGTTAGAAGTTAGGAGCCGAGCCGATAGCCTGGCTTCTGTTTTTACTCCCGACCCCTCACTCTTCACTTCACACTCCTCAACGAAGGTTGTAGAAAGCTTCACGCCCCGGATAACCGGCCGTATCACCGAGATCCTCTTCGATGCGCAACAACTGATTGTATTTAGCGATGCGATCCGAGCGCGACAACGAACCGGTCTTGATCTGTAGCGCATTCATTCCAACCGCGATGTCAGCAATGGTGCTGTCTTCCGTTTCACCTGAGCGATGCGAGATAACGGCCGTATAGCCGGCACGTTTAGCCATTTCGATGGCGGCGAAGGTTTCGGAGAGCGTACCGATCTGGTTGATTTTGATCAGAATTGAATTGGCAATACCCTTCTTGATACCGTCCTTGAAAATACGGGTATTGGTTACGAACACGTCGTCACCGACGATCTGAATGCTCTTGCCCAAGCGGTCGGTAAGCAACTTCCAGCCATCCCAATCGCCTTCAGCCATGCCATCTTCAATCGAAATAATCGGGAAGGTGTCAGCAAGATTGGCCAGATAATCAACAAGCTGTGCAGAACTTAATTGCAAACCCTCGCCAGCCAAATGGTACTTGCCATCCTTGTAAAACTCGGAAGCCGCACAATCGAGCGCGATGAGAACATCTTCGCCGGGAAAGTAGCCTGCGGACTCAATGGCCTGCACCACCAGTTGCAGCCCTTCGGCATGGCTGGCGAGGTTAGGGGCAAATCCACCTTCATCACCCACCGCCGTTGAGAAGCCTTTCTTGTCGAGCAGTTTTTTCAGCGCGTGAAAAATTTCTGCACCACAGCGTAGCGCTTCGCGGAAAGAGCTCTGACCCACCGGAACGATCATGAACTCCTGAAAGTCGAGACTGTTATTGGCGTGCTCCCCTCCGTTGATAATGTTCATCATCGGTACCGGCATCTGCATCGGGCCTGAACCGCCAAAATAACGGTACAAGGGCAAACCGGACTCCTCAGCCGCCGCCTTGGCAACGGCCATCGAAACTGCCAGCATGGCATTGGCACCGAGACGCGCCTTGTTCTCCGTCCCATCGAGTTGAATCAGCGTCTGGTCGATAAAGGCTTGTTCCTGAGCATCAAGGCCGATAATCGCTTCTGCAATCTCGGTATTGACGTTTTCAACAGCCTGCATGACGCCCTTACCAAGGTAGCGCGTCGCATCACCATCCCGCAGCTCAATGGCCTCACGTGACCCCGTGGAAGCTCCGGATGGAACAGCGGCCCGCCCCATGACACCGGATTCAAGCAGCACATCACATTCAACCGTGGGGTTGCCACGGGAATCAAGAATTTCGCGGGCTACCACATCAACAACAGAGCTCATGGCTTTTCCTTTATCTCAAAGACCTTCAACAAGCAGCATATTGAAATCGGCCGCACCCTTGCGCGCCTCACGGGCAGCCAGATATTCGGGAGTATCGTAGAATTTTTTGGCCTGTTCGACGGATTCAAAGGCCACGATGACCATCCGTTCCGGCACGCTCCAGTCACCTTCCAGCACCTCAGTCTTGCCACCGCGCACGAGGAACTTCCCGCCGTACTGGCGGATCGCGACTTCGGCGAGTTTTTTGTAGTTTTCATAGGCCACAGGATTGCTGACTTTAGCCTCAACCACTAAATATCCAGCTGCCATCACTTCATCTCCTCAAATGTTGACCCTTTGACCAGACGATCAAGTGCAACAAGGCTGGCCAGCAAATCTTCCATACGGTCAAGCGGCCAGCTGTTCGGCCCGTCGGACAAGGCTTTTTCCGGGCACGGATGTGTTTCCATAAACAGACCGGCGATACCTACAGCCACAGCGGCACGTGCCAGTACTGGAATAAACTCTCGCTGACCGCCTGAAACCGTACCCTGCCCGCCGGGCAACTGCACCGAATGCGTTGCGTCAAACACCACCGGGCATGCCGTTTCTCGCATGATGGCCAGCGAGCGCATATCGGAAACGAGATTGTTGTAGCCGAAAGAGGCGCCGCGCTCACAAACCATGATGGTATCAGCACCGCCGTTGGCTTCCCTGGCCTTGGCTACGACGTTTTTCATATCGCCCGGCGCCAGGAATTGTCCTTTCTTGATATTCACCGGCTTGCCGCAAGCAGCCACCGCATGAATAAAATCAGTCTGCCGGCACAAAAAAGCAGGCGTCTGCAACACATCGACGACTGAGGCCACGGCAGCGATATCTTCTTCCGCGTGCACATCGGTCAATACCGGCACACCCATCTGGCGACGAACTTCGGAGAGAATTTTCAGACCCTCATCGACGCCGGGGCCACGCACAGACTTGCCGGAGCTGCGATTGGCCTTGTCATAGGAGGCCTTGAAAATATAAGACACGCCAAGACGGGCGCAGATTTCCTTCATCTGCCCGGCAACATCAACACATAGCTCAAGCGACTCCGCGGTGCACGGACCGGCGATCAGAAAAAGCGGCTTGTCCAGCCCAACGTCGAAGTCACACAGCCTCATGCCCGTGCCTTGCCGTCTATGGCTGCCTGAACAAATGAGGTGAACAGCGGATGACCGTTACGCGGCGACGAGGTGAATTCCGGGTGGAACTGACAGCCGACAAACCACGGATGCAGCGTTTTGGACAATTCAACCATCTCGCACAGATTGGTTCCAGGCGCACGTCCGGCAACAATCAGCCCCTTGGCCTCAAGCTCACCCAGCAGCGTGTTGTTGACTTCATAACGATGACGATGGCGCTCAACGATCTCGGACTTGCCGTAAATTTCGCGTGCCAGCGATCCTTCACCCAGATGGCACGTTTGTCCGCCAAGCCGCATGGTGCCGCCGAGATCGGAGTTCTCATCACGTTTTTCAAGCCTGCCGGATGCATCCTGCCACTCGGTAATCAGCGCGATGACGGGGAAAGGCGTCTCTTTCTCGAACTCGGTGCTGTGTGCACCGTCCATTCCGGCCACGTCACGCGCATACTCAACGACAGCGAGCTGCATACCCAGACAGATGCCCAGATAGGGCACCTTGTTTTCGCGGGCGTAACGAATCGCGGCGATCTTGCCTTCCGTACCACGCCGTCCGAAACCTCCTGGGACCAGAATGGCATCCATGCCCTTGAGTGAATCGCAACCCTTGCTCTCGATTTCCTCGGAGTCAATGTAGAGAATCTTGACCTTGCTGTGCGTATAAATTCCCGCGTGAACCATGGCCTCAGTCAAAGATTTGTAGGATTCGGTAAGGTCGACGTACTTGCCAACAAAAGCAATATTGACGGCGTGCTGAGGGTTCTCAAGCGAATGAACCAGGTTTTTCCAAAGCGTGAGATCAGCCGCCTTGGCCAGAATGTTAAGTTTGTGGCAGACAATTTCGTCGAGCATCTGATCATGCAACATACCGGGAATTTTGTAGATCGAGTCTGAATCGAGCGCTTCGATTACCGCTTCGCGCTGCACATTGCAGAAGAGCGCAATCTTCGCTTTGTCATCTTCAGGAATGTGGCGATCAGCACGGCACAAGAGAACGTCCGGCTGGATACCAATTTCGCGCAACTCCTTGACCGAATGCTGGGTCGGCTTGGTCTTCAGCTCGCCAGCAGTCGGGATGTAGGGCACCAGCGTGAGGTGCATGTAGCAGGCATTGCTGCGCCCTTCCTGCAATCCCATCTGGCGGATGGCTTCAAGAAAGGGCAAAGACTCGATGTCACCGACCGTACCACCAACTTCGACGATGGCTACATCGGCACCTTCTGCGCCACGACGAATATGGTTCTTGATCTCATCAGTGATGTGCGGGATGACCTGCACCGTTTTGCCGAGGTATTCGCCGCGCCGTTCCTTTTTGATCACCGTTTCATAGATTTGCCCGGTGGTAAAATTATTGCGCTTGCCCATCTTGGCACTGGTAAAACGCTCGTAATGCCCCAGATCAAGGTCAGTCTCAGCACCGTCTTCGGTGACGAACACTTCACCGTGCTGAAACGGGCTCATGGTGCCGGGATCCACATTGATGTAGGGATCCAGTTTGATGTGGGTAATCTTGATGCTGCGGGATTCAAGGATCGCGCCCAAAGACGCAGCGGCGATGCCCTTGCCGAGGGAGGACACCACACCGCCGGTTACGAAGACATATTTGGTCATGGAGATATCTGCAGCGGGAAAGCCGAATTGTAGCCGAAAAACAGGAAGTGCCAAAAGGGGCAAGAGTAAATCGTGATCAGGTTAAGCCGACATGGCAGCCACAATCGATTATGATTGGCGTTTGATTCCAGAATGAGCAACGCCGAGGTGAACATGAACCCATGCATGATGACTCGCCCAACAATCCGGACAGCCCGCTTAGGCCATTTTTTCCGTATGGTGTCTTTCGTGGCTCTGGGAGCACTGACGCTAGGCATTGCCGCCTGCGGAAAAACACCGGAAAACACCACATCTTCCGCAAAAAGTGATGCACCACCGACAATTGAATCCCCGTTAGCCAAGGCAACGGTACTCGGTGATCTCACCGAAATAAGAACGCTGCTCAAGGAAGGTGCGGATATCAACGTTACTGATGCACTGGGCAGAACACCCCTGCACATGGCGGCGTTTTACGGTCGTTTGAAATCCACCGAACTTTTGATCAGCAATGGAGCCAAGATTGACGCCAAGGATCGGGTAGGAATGACGCCTCTGCATGCCGCCGTGCTGTCCGGAGGTCGCCAGGAGGTTGAACTGTTGCTGGAGAAGAAAGCGGACATTAAAGCTCAATCGGATGTCGGACAGACCGCCTTGCATTTTGCAGCGGCAACCGGCCAGCCCAAACTCTCCAAATACCTTATCGAGCGGGGGGCTGATCCACTGAGCAAAGACGCCGACGGCAAAACGCCCTTGTTTTACGCCAAACAAAACAAGCACCCACAAACAACGACCCTGCTTCAGCCCTATTCCACTAAGGACTGAACGGGGGGGTCCAATCAGCGTCAATCAAGGCGCATTGGAAAAACACGGAAAGCAGTACGACTTACATTGCTTCACCGCCTCGAATCAGGCCGACCGCAATACCCTCAATCTCGACCGACTGCTCGCGGGTATCGATGACAATCGGATCAAAATCGGGATTTTCGGCAATGAGTTCAACAATGCTGCCGTGCTGGCGAAAACGCTTTACGGTCACATCTTCATCCAGACGTGCGACAACGATCTGACCATTCCGTGCTTCGCTACTACGATGAACGGCCAACAAATCACCATCCAGAATGCCGGCATTAAGCATCGACAAACCACGCACACGCAGCAGAAAATCAGCGCGCGGCCTAAACAGATTGGCATCAAGGGCATAGCGCCCCTGTACGTTTTCTACTGCCAGGATGGGGCTGCCGGCGGCCACACTGCCGATGAGCGGCAAGCCAAGTTGCTCGACCAGGCGTATGCCGCGCGCTGAGCCGGGCTCAAGGACGATGATGCCTTTCTTGGCAAGCGCTTTGAGATGCTCTTCCGCCGCATTGTGCGAGGCAAAACCAAAAGCGTTGGCAATTTCGGCACGCGTTGGCGGTGCGCCAAGTACTTCCAGCGTACTCCGGATGAAATCGAGAATTTCCTGTTGCCGCGGCGTGAGCTTGATCATGATCGTGACCTCCTGTACCGATACTGTATTTTTATACAGTCTCGCACAAAAAAGCAAGCAAATCCAGAGGTAATGCTCAAAATATTAAATCTGGTGGCAATTACGATCAATTTCTGCTTTACTTCACCGCATGAGCGATGTCTTTCAATTCCTGACCAGCGACGACCTGCGGCTCCTGGCCGAAAAAGCCAAAAGAGTCACCTACGCCGCCGGTGAAATCGTGGTGAGCGAGGGAAACGAAACCAAAGGTATCTTTGTGCTGCGTTCCGGACGGGTAAAAATTGAGAAACGCTTATCCAAATCACCGCACACGATCACAACGCTGGGGCCGGGGGAAGTTTTTGGTGAAGTGTCTTTTGTCGATAGTCAGTTAGCCAGCGCGTCTGTCGTGGCCATCGAAGCTTCTGAAGCCGACATCCTGGAAAAAGTCGATGTCTTCTCTCTGCTCACTTCGGTTCCAGGGCTATCCAGCCGATTTTATCAATCGCTGGCACTCAAACTGACGGAACGGCTGCGCGCTACAACCGACAATCTGGCCGGTCTGTAGTCAAAAATCACTTGGGAAGAAGTACCTGTACGTCGCCTAACCCGGCGGCACCAAGGCCTGCCTGATTGCATCTACCAGAACGTCCGTTTTCTGCGCGCCGGCGACAGCCAAATTCTCCCCAAAAACAAAAAACGGTACACCACTCACGCCCCAACCGGAAACCTGCTCATACTGGGCCAGAACTTGCAGCAGGCCTTCATCACTCTTCAGATAGTCAATCACCTGCCTGTGTTCATCTCCATGGTTTCCCCCACCTGCCTTACTACACTCCACGGCAATAGCCGCCAGAACGTCAATGTCGCCGATATTTTCGCCACGCTGAAAATAGCCTGAAAACAAGCGGTCAGCGAGTTGCAAAACGACTTCTGAAGAATACCCGGTCGACTGCGCACGATAAATCAGGCGATGCGCAAGCAAGGTATTCGGGCGTAATGCGATACGTCCGAAATCAAAGTCAATGCCTGACTCCCGACCGGCATCAAGCACTCGCTGCTGCATCGCCGAGACCTGAGCCGCACTGCCAAATTTGCCCTCCATGAACTCTTGATACGGCTCGCCCTCCGGCGGCGTTCCGAAATTCAGGAAATACGGCAGCCAGCGAAAGCTCACCGTCAACCCGGGCTGCTCGGCCTGTACCTGTGCCACGGCTTGCACTAAACGGCGCTCACCCACAAAACACCAAGGGCATACAAAATCAGAAATAATCTGGACAAGCAAAGTTTACCCCTGTTCTGCGTATCAAATTAACACCTAAGGTATCAATATCGGCATGTTGACCGTGAAAGCCTAGTCAAACGATAACCGAAGTCGCAGGAATTAACGTCAAATAACCCTACGCACCAAACAAGAAAGCCGCATTGGGGCGCCGCCCCAAAACAGTGCGTATGCGTCCTAAAAGAATCGTAGCCTCATACCAACACAAACAATTAATTCTATTAAATCATTATGTTAATCAGAAATAATTGTTCTGGCACACAAATCGCTGTTAGGCACTGTGCGTACATCCGTCGCAACGTTTTTTTCCTCCAGGAGGTTTCTCATGCAACGTCGAAATCTGATCAAAGCACTCGCACTATCCGCTTCAATCGCAGCGTTTGGTGTTACATCACTGGCTGCTCACGCCGCCGACACCATCAAGGTCGGCATCCTTCACTCACTGTCGGGAACAATGGCGATCTCGGAAACAGCACTGAAAGAAACTGCGCTGATGACCATTGCCGAAATCAACGCCAAAGGCGGTGTATTGGGCAAGCAACTTGAACCCGTTATTGTTGATCCTGCATCCAACTGGCCCCTGTTTGCTGAAAAGGCTCGCCAGCTCCTGACCCAGGACAAAGTGGCTGTGACTTTTGGCTGCTGGACCTCGGTATCGCGCAAATCGGTCAATCCTGTATTCAAGGAACTGAACGGCCTGCTCTTCTACCCCGTGCAATACGAAGGCGAAGAACTGGAGAAGAATGTTTTCTACACCGGCGCCGCGCCTAACCAGCAAGCCATTCCGGCCGTTGAATACCTGATGAGCAAGGACGGCGGTTCCGCCAAGCGCTTTGTGCTGCTCGGTACCGATTATGTCTATCCGCGCACGACCAACAAGATTCTGCGTGCCTTCCTGAAGAGCAAAGGTGTGGCCGATGCCGACATCATGGAAGACTACACGCCGTTCGGTCACTCGGATTACCAGACCATCATTGCCAAGATCAAAAAGTTTGCATCCGAAGGCAAGAAGACCGCTGTCGTATCGACCATTAATGGCGACTCCAACGTTCCGTTCTACAAGGAACTGGGTAACGCCGGCCTGAAGGCAACCGATGTGCCGGTCGTCGCGTTCTCGGTGGGCGAAGAAGAGTTGCGCGGTGTTGATGCCAAGCCGCTGGTGGGTCACCTGGCTGCATGGAACTACTTCCAGTCGGTGAAGAATCCGGCCAACGAAAAGTTCGTCAAGATGTACAAGGACTGGGCGGTCAAGAACAAGCTGCCGAACGCCAACACCGTTGTCACCAACGATCCGATGGAAGCCACTTATGTCGGCATCTACATGTGGGCGCAAGCCGTTGAGAAAGCCAAGTCGACTGACGTCAACAAGGTGATCGCAGCGATGGGCGGCCAGAGCTTTGCTGCACCGAATGGTTTCACCATCAAGATGGACGAGAAGAACCATCACCTGCACAAGCCGGTCTACATTGGCGAAATCAAGGCGGACGGTCAGTTCAATGTCGTGTGGAAGACCAAGGGTCCGGTTCGTGCCGAGCCGTGGAGCCCGTTCATCCCGGGTAACGACAAGAA
>JANNGP010000038.1:0-1744 GCA_031403915.1 Betaproteobacteria bacterium | reverse complement strand
GCGATGGGCCCGGCGAAGCTGCGTCACGGCCTCCATGTGGTTGCCGCCGCGCGCCAGCGCCTCGCCGGCCGCCAGCAGCGTCGCCGCCGTCGACCGCGCCATCGGGAACTTGCGGGCCAGCTCCATCAGCGCCGCCGGGTCAGCATCGCCGGCCGCCGCCAGCCGATCGAGCTGCGCCGCGGCGCGGTCGTCGTACTCCTCATACACCGGCCGGCCGAAACGCTCGATCATCGCGGCCACGCGCATGCGCGCCTCCAGGCCGCCGGCCTGCTGCCCGCTGCCGCGCGGCACCAGTTGCGACGACAGCAGCGGGCTCTCCAGCACCGTCTGATAGTGCCGCACCGCCTCGCGCCGCCGGTCCAGCGCCACCTCCGCCGGCCAGTTCACATCCGCCAGGTGGCAGCAACTGGTGCATTTGTCCGGCGTGAATACCACCGGAAGCCACCGGCATACACTTGTTCAGCGAAGCCCAATCCTGTTCGAAGAAAATGCCTTTTTCGAGTTGGATATTGGTGTGAGTGTCGAGCAGCGTGTCGTAGTAACCGCGAATCATCATCGGATCACCTTCCAGCTTACCGACAACGGTACCTGCATGGATGTGATCCACGCCGGCCATACGCATCCACTTGCAGATCACGCGGAATGCCATACCGTGATTTTTCTGACGCGAGTAAGTCGAGTTACCCGCACGGTGCAAGTGCAAAATCATGTCGTTTTTTCGTGACCAAATTGCCATGGTCTGAATCGCGCTGTAGCCGATAACCAGGTCTATCATGATAATGATAGAGCCGAGAGACTTAGCAAATTCGGCGCGCTCGATCATTTCTTCGACCGTACCCGCAGTCACGTTCATGTAGTGGCCTTTAACTTCGCCGGTAGCAGCAGATGCTTTATTTACCGCATCCATGCAATACAGGAAACGATCACGCCAGTGCATGAAGGATTGCGAGTTGATGTTCTCGTCGTCTTTCATGAAATCCAAACCGCCCTTGAGCGCTTCGTAAACCACGCGGCCATAGTTGCGGCCAGACAGACCCAGCTTAGGCTTGGTCGTCGCGCCCAACAGCGGACGGCCAAACTTGTCCATACGCTCGCGCTCAACCACCACGCCAGTTGCCGGGCCTTGGAAAGTCTTGAGGTAAGCAACCGGAATACGCATGTCTTCCAAACGCAACGCCTTCACAGCCTTCATACCAAACACGTTGCCGATGATGGACGCGGTCAGGTTGGCAATCGAGTTGCCTTCAAACAGGTCAATGTCATAAGCGATGTAGGCAAAATACTGTTGCTCGGTCTTGGTGCCGGGGCCGGTGTTAGGCACGGGATCCACGCGGTAAGCCTTGGCGCGATACATTTCGCAGGCGGTCAAGCGGTCAGTCCATACCACAGTCCAGGTCGCAGTCGAGGATTCACCGGCAACCGCAGCCGCGCATTCGTCAGCTTCCACGCCCGCTTGCGGGGTCATGCGGAACATCGCCAGCACGTCGGTTTCTTTAATTTGGTAGTCTGGGTCCCAGTAACCCATTTTTTTATACGGAATCACGCCAGATTTATAGCGTTCTTTTCCTTTCAATTCTTCGCTCATGTCGATTTCCTCGTAGGTTGATAAGGTACTGCGGAGAGAATCTTAACTGGATTGACTATAAATCATATTCATATATTTTGATTGTTATGATAAGATAAAGCTTATACATAAAAATCCGGCCAAGAACCATGCTACATCTTACTTTGCGACAACTACAAG
>JANNGP010000037.1:0-2716 GCA_031403915.1 Betaproteobacteria bacterium | reverse complement strand
GACGCCAAGGTTTCAGTAGTACTGGAGTGGTAGTTCAGTTGGTTAGAATACCGGCCTGTCACGCCGGGGGTCGCGGGTTCGAGTCCCGTCCACTCCGCCAATCATTTAAGACGCCTGATTTCCGAACCCAATCAATGGGTTGCGAGATCGGGCGTTTTTCACTTTCTGCGCCTTTTGGCGGCGCTTCTCCTCAGAACTAATTTTTGAAAAGCATCGTGATTCACTCCCATTTGGAGCGGGCTATTTCATTGATCCTATTTTCCTCAGTTGACTGTCCTGATATTGCCGCAAACTGAACGCTGACGGGATTATCAGACGACTATGGAGGGTCACCCGATGGGTGAGATGACATTTGGGCAAAGGACATTGGTCAAAGCGGTCGAAGGGGCGATTGCCGAACAGGTTACTCAAGCGGAAGAACTCCGCGTTGTTACCCCAGGAGGTCGATTCCAAGTGCGCTGGGATGAGAATGGCAGCGCCAGCGCGTTGGGGCAGCTCGCCTTTTTTGCCGAGTTTCTGGAGGCTACGGGGCTGTTTGAGCGCTGGGTTGGAAGCTGTCCTCTAATCTACACCAGCCCCAATGCGCCGAAGGTCTGCGACGTACTCGGCACCTGGATGCTTTCGATCCTCGATGGTCAGCGGCGCTATGCGCATGTAGCCGGATTACGGGGAGATGCGGTGGCTCCGCAGATTCTGGGCATGACGCAAATCATCAGCGACGAAAGCCTGCGCCGGGCACTTCAGCACCTGGCACCATGCCTTGACAAACCCGGCTCGGACGATGAGCGCTGCCAGCGCGAGGCTCAATTGGCCAAGAGCACCGCCTGGATGGACGCCGCCCTGAGAGACAGCCACCGCGAAGCTCTAACGACCGGATGGATACTCGACGGCGATACCACCATCAAGTGCCTCTACGGCCATCAAGACGGCGCGGAAATAGGTTACAACCCGACCAAGCCGGGACGTCCCAGCCATGCGATCCACGCCTACTGGATTGCCGATGTTCGCCTGATCCTCGATGCCGAGGTACAAAGCGGCAAGGCCACGGCAGCCAAATACAGTCTGCCGCGTCTGATCGCCCTGATCAAGGCGCTTCCGTTAGAGCAGCGCCCTCGACTGGTACGCGGCGACAGTGCTTTCGGCAACGAACCGGTCATGGTTGAACTTGAATTGCTTGAGCAAGCGTACCTGTTCAAGCTACGCCAAAGTTCAGGTGTCAAACGGTTGATTGAACGACTTTGGTCGCAAGACGACTGGAAGGATATTGGCGAGGGCTATCACGCCGTCGAGTCGATGCTCAAGCTGTCGAACTGGCGATGTGCGCGACGGGTGGTCGTGGTGCGTCGTGCGGTAAAAGACAGCCTCGCCATTGAGGGGAAAGCGACCGGAAAACGCGAGAAGCGCCAGCAAAGTCTGCACTTTGCCGATCCGCTCCAGGCCGTAAAACTCTGGGAATACGCGGTTCTGGTGACGAATTCAGACTACGACCTGGAGGCTATCGGCCAGCTCTATCGGGATCGTGCGGATTGCGAGAATGGCTTCGATGAGTTGAAGAACCAATGGGGCTGGGGCGGCTATACGACCCAAGATCTGGAACGCTGCAATCTCTCGGCACGGGCCGTGGCGCTGATCTATAACTGGTGGAGCTGGTATGTGCGGTTGGCGCACCCGAAAACGCGGCTGGAAGCCATCACGTCACGCCCCTTGCTGCTCGCCGGGGTGGCTCGACTAACTCAGCATGCGGGGCAATCACGACTTCTGCTGACCTTGACCCATGCCGCAGGCGATCAAATCAAAACCATGATCGCCAATGTGCGCAAGGGATTGAACTCCGTTCTCGCAACTGCGCCTCAGTTGACCAAATCAGAGTTCTGGCGAGCACTCATTCGCTACATCATTGCAAATATCATCGCCGCAAAACAAAAATATCACCCGCCTCCAGATATACCAACGGCCATTCCTCCTCTCGTCGCTTCGGGGTAACAGAGGAAAATAGGATGAACCGACTCTTTCCCGCGTAATTCCATTTTCAACCCGTCCGTGATTTTTCCCCCAAGGGACTCTGCACTTCCTTCGATCGGATTTCCTTCGGCGCATCGACTTGGAATATTCGCTCGCCGGTTGCCTTCGGTCCCAAAGCAGACAGCGAGCGTTGAGCCCATTCGGTCGGGACGGCGATCAGTTCGCCGTCGCGGTCGCGACCTGTGATGTCGGCTATCAGGACATGGGGCAGCGTGCCCGGGCGATGCAGCTTCTTGCGCCGTTGCTCGACGACCCCGCCGTCGGAGAGTTCACGCAGCATGCGCTTGAGGGCGGCGCGGTCGGCGTTCTTGAGGCCGAAGGCACGCGCGATTTCGCGGGTGCCGACTTTGCCGGGCTGCTTGCCGATGAAGGCAACGATGTCGTCTTTGGAAGGAAAGTGCGGTTTGGTGGAGGTTCGTGTCACGTATGAAATGATCCGCGGGTACGCCGATGGCGGCCCGCATCTGAGATAACAAACTGCAAGCTAAGCACTCGAGAGCGAAATCGCCAGCCTGAGCTCTCTGGCGATCAAGACTTTTCGGCCTTGGGAGCCTTGTCGGTCTTAGCTTTGGCGGCCTTCGGCTTGGCCTTTTTCTTCGGGCTCTTCGCCTTGGCGGCCACGGCTTCCGGCTGCTGTTCCGGCGCCGCTTTCTTGGCGGCGGCTTTCTTTGGCTTCGCCGGCGCCTTCTTGCGG
>JANNGP010000036.1:0-2189 GCA_031403915.1 Betaproteobacteria bacterium | reverse complement strand
ACCAGTGTTTTTGACAGAGTTTCTAACTCCAAGCCCTCCTTCGTAGGGAATAATGGGAAACGGTGCGTCACCAAGTGTCATGATGCCGCTTACTAGTACTACAGTTGCGCTTTGGCAGTGTGTTTACGGTAGTGGCACTGGCGTGCGATGGCCTGGTGTCGGCGTCGCCAGGTGGACCAGGCCAGTATCTTTTCGGTGAAGTTCATTCGCGGCCATGCGATCTGGATCAGCAGTCGTCGCACTTCCGGCTCCGTCAGAGGAATCAGTTGGTCAATTTTTTTGAGACTCCCTTGGACGGTGGTTTCGCGGCGGCACGGATCACACTCAGGAACGCCAGGGCCAGCATCGATAGCGTAATGTGTCGATACCAGCCATCCCACGAACGAACTTCGTATTCATCCAACCCGGTCTCCTGCTTGCCGGTCTCGAAGCAGACCTCGATCGCCCAGCGCTGGCCGGCGGCGACGGCGAGGTCTCCGGCGGTCGCCTTGGGTGGGGCAGCGCACAAGTAATAGGCATGCTCCTGAGTTTGAATGTGTCGGCGGATCAAAAGCCATCGCACCAGGCCCGTGTCGGTCGGAATGCCGAACTTCGCTGCTGCCCAGTCATAGACTCGCGGTCCCTTGGCACCGTCGGCGATGCTCTTGCGGAACCAGCTCTTTCGGGGAATCGACTGAACGATTTGATCCACCCGCTGTTGCGTTAGGTTCACCCACAGACGCTGCTGACTGCTCACGGCGACCACGAACGGTTGGCCGCAGTCTTCCAGAGAACGCCTGAATTTGCTGTCGTTTCCGTACACCTCATCCGCCAGCACGAACGTCGGCTGGAGGCCGGCCTCAAAAGCCCGTCGTAGCATCTTCAGCGCCAGTTGCGGCTTGGTGGCGAACGTCACCTCCTTCGGTACTCCGGCCTCTCGAAGTCGCGGCGCATCCTCGCACCATGACTCCGGCAGATATAACTCGCGATCCACCAACGCCCGACCGCGGGATGTGGCCAACGACAGGAACACGCCGATCTGGCAATTCTCGATCCGGCCGGCCGTTCCCGAATACTGACGCTGTACACCGGCTGACTTGGTTCCCTTCTTGAGGAAACCGGTCTCGTCTACAATCAACACGCCACAATCCTTCTTATCGATCAAATGTTGGGAGGCATAGCGGATCAGTTCGTCGCGCACTTCATCTGCGTCCCACCGGGCCCGACCCAGGAGCCGCTGAATCCCATAGGGCTTCTCACATCCCAAGTGCTCCGAGAGCTGCCAACTGTTCTTGCGATCCACGCGGCCCAACAGGCCACGAAGGTATCCTTGGGCCTGCGAGCGCAGATCATGCCGCCCAAAACAAGGCCCCACCCGATCCACCATCTGCTCAAACTGTTTCGACCAACCTCGAACGGTTCTGGCATCCATGACGATACACTCCCTGAAGGGTGACCCTCACCCCACAGACCGTTTTATCGCCCAAATCCATCGAAGCGCAACTGTAATACTAGTTGGCGCTATTCCAATGCGGCCTTCGGTTGTGCGAGTCAAGAGACGATCAGGCCAGTGATTGCTTCGATGGATGTGCAGGTCTTGCATTCCGGCAACCCCAGGGGCGGCTTGAGCAATTCGAATACCCGGCGGGTTCTGGCCAGAAGCGGCTCAATATTGCAGTCCAACTCCACGGGCAAAATGCGGCCTTGAAAAAGCATTTCGAAGCCATGATCCTTGCATCGTCCCTGGCAGTGATCAGCGGTTGTCGCTGGCTCCATGTAAATCAGCGCCAGCGCCGCCACAGGCGGAAGTCCCATGTGATCAGCAATCAGGGCATAGACGTTCAATTGTACAGAATACATTGGGAATAGCGCATCCTGCTTGCCGGTATATTTCGCCGTTTTGTAGTCCACGATCACCGCCTTGCCATCGGCGCGAACCAGGATTCCATCGGGGGTGCCGCGCAGTAAGATTTTGGATCGAGCGTCGATCATCGAAAACTTGGACCAGTGTGGAGGTTCTATGTAGCCGGTCAGCGTTCCGAGATCGGCCAGCCATGCAGGGGCCGCGCCGTGCTGGTCGAAATAGTCATGGACTATGTTCTTCGTGTAGGTATCAATCTAACTGAAAATACCGGGGATGATTTGAAACGGCAGCAGATGGCTCAATTTCAGTTTCAACCAAAAACAGCGCGGGCAGCAGTCGGGCAGGG
>JANNGP010000035.1:0-4582 GCA_031403915.1 Betaproteobacteria bacterium | reverse complement strand
GCGGTGTGCATTTCTTTTGGCGCCTGCATGAGTCTGCTGTTGGCCACCGGCGTCGTGCCCGGCTGGTCGGTGTTGCCGCTGATGGCCTTAATGGGTTTTGGCGTGAGCATTGCCGGCCCGTCGCGTGATTTGCTGGTGCGCAAGGCGGCAATACAGGGTCTGGGCGAAGCGTCGTTTGGCCGGGTCTATGGCTTTGTCTATTCCGGCCTGGATGCCGGGTTGGCGACAGCGCCGCTGATCTTTGGCTCGATCATGGATGTTGGTAACTACAGTGTGCTGTGGATCGGTGTGGCCCTCTTTCAGGGTTTGGCCGTTGCGTCAGCATTGCGCGTGGGGCGTAACACCAACAGGTAAGTTCGAATTATTTCGTTTGAACTTTGTCAGAACCTTGGTACTCTCAGATACAGATAGTGCAACTACTGTCTTGAAATAGACGAAGCCGGACGCATCTTCCTTCTTAACTGTAATTGATTGGCTTTGCAGAGATTGGCAAAGCAACACAGAAAGGAACCGTCATGAACGTTGTCTATAACAGCGAGAACTATGCCATCGTGGCTTACCCCGTCCAGCAGGGGTTTGAGTTGGTCGACAAACTTGGCAGCCGCAGCCTGTTTGTTCATGGCTCGGTGGCCATCAGTCTGCGTGAAGCGATTGACAGTATTCCGTTCGAGGATCGCGATGAGGATTCGATTGATTCGCTACTCGATGAGTACTGTGTCGGTGCCGCGCGGCCGATTGCTTACCACTAGGGGTGCAGGCGTATAATCGCGGCACACTTTCGGGGGAAATCCAATGGCGTTGTACGAATCAGAGCATACAAAATTCATGCGGGACATGATGGCGAAACACCCGGAATGGGCTGAAGACCAACTTGTCGGCCGTGCCCTGTTGTGGGACAGAAAAGTTGATTTGGCAGAACAGCAGTCGCTGCGTGAGGCAGGCGATGTGAATTACAATTCTCGCTAAGTTGTCTACCCGCCTGCTGCCTTTTTGAGCGCTTCTCGTATCTGAGGCAATGCCGCCTGTGCGGCCTTCTCGCCTTCCAGAATGGCGTCGTGCCGAGCCAGAAAATCGGTCGCGCCAAATCCTCCCACTTGCGGACGGATCACCACATCGGCCTCCTTGAGTTCATAACGGGCGAGATTCTGTCCCATGATGGTGAAGGTTTGCAGCAGGATGTCGAGCGTCCCTTTGACCGGCTGGTTGCCAGGTTTTGCGGAAATGTCGACAGCGATCACTACGTCGGCGCCCATCTGGCGGGCGCTGCGTACCGGAATGAGGCTGGACAGGCCGCCGTCAACGTATTCCCGTCCGTTGATGCTGACCGGCCTGAAGACGCCGGGAACGGTGGCCGAGGCACGGACAGCCATGCCGGTATTGCCGGTGCGGAAGAGGATGCTTTCGCCGCTGTTCAAATCGGTGGCAACAGCGCCAAACGGTTTCTTCAGCCCTTCGATCGGGCGTTGTGCTACAGCGTCATTGACGAATTGCTGCAGGGCATCGCCTTTGAGTACGCCTCGATCAGGAACCGACCAGTCGCTGATTTTCGACTCATCAAGTTTGAGTGCAAGTTTTTGCAGTTCAAAGCCGTTGTTTCCGGCGGCGTAAAGCGCGCCGACTACGGCACCGGCACTGGTGCCAACGATGATGTCGGCGACGATGCCCTGCGCTTCCAGAACCTTTATCACGACGATGTGGGCAAAGCCGCGCGCCGCACCGCCGCCCAGCGCCAGGCCAATCTTTACCGGCCTGGGTGTGAACGGTGCTGCAGGTGGCTTGCTGGCGCAGCCTGAAATAAGCAGGGCGGCAAGGGTGACGAGCAAAGGTAGTGTGTAGCGTTGGTTGGTCATGGTATTCCCGTTTATTGAGGCGGGATTGTAACGCAGCGACCGGTTAGAAAGGTTGATTCCAGAGCCAGGGCAAGGCCGCAAGAGAGCCGAAGAATACCGCGATATGGAAAATTGCCCACCACAGATAGCGTCGGGCAAGTTTGTCCGGATCCAGGTTGGAGAGCAGGTAGAGTTGCCCATTGCCCGGGCAGCGCAGGGTGTGCACGTCGGCCTCGTTGCGCGCTTCGCGATGCAGTTTTGAGACTTCTCGCTTGGCCGCTTGGCGCGCCAGCATCCATTCTTTCATGTCGATGCTGCCGTCTGCGTTCAGATCAAAGCGTTTAAGCAAGGTTGGCTGATTATTTTTCCATTCGGAAAGCAGCCCGTTGATGTCGCGGTTGGCGTCCAGTTCGAGTGTGCTGCCGCCAATGGTCCTGAATTCGCCCAAGGCATACACCTGATCATTGATCAGGAGTTTCCATTCAGTGTATCGGTAGTCACCCTCTGTCCAGGTTTCCTTGTGTCGAGTGAGAATTTCGGCACCTTCAACATCAATCACGCAACGGCCAGTGCCATCATCAAGGATAAACGAAACTTCACTCTCGCCCTTGCTAACCGTATGCCACTTGTCGCTACCTTTTTTTTCTTCTACCAGATAGCGGTACCACAAACAGGGTAGTGCGGTCAGATGTGAGAGGAGCGGCGGGGCGTCCAGCGGCTTGCCGGTGCCGCACAACTCAACATACCCCTGAGCCGCCGAAGCGACATGTGAGGTGGGCGTATCGGATATGGCACGGCGGCGACGCAGGGTAGAGACCCAGGCGAAAACGCTGATGACGGCCATCAAGGCAATACAGGCAATCCACGCCACGCGAGATTCCAGCTCTACGCCGATAACGAGCAGCAGTAGCTGGGCGCCAGAAGTAACGAACTGGCCGTACTCGCGCCGCAGACTGACGAGCATAGTGTGGGGCAGTGTTTTAGAAGCTGATATGCGTGCTTAGCTGAATAACTGCTTCATGTCGACGTCGGCTTTTTCTACCGTCGAAAATTCCAGCAGAGGCTTGAAATCAAAACTGAACATACGGGCAATGATGGCATCGGGGAACTGTTCGACACGCACGTTGTTGATGTTGACTGATTCGTTGTACAACTCGCGCCGGTCAGCGATTGCGTTTTCCAGGCTGGTGATCCGTTGTTGAAGCTGCATGAAGTTTTCGTTGGCCTTGAGTTCCGGATAGGCTTCGGCCACCGCAAACAGTTTTCCGAGACCCATGCGTAAAGCGCCTTCCGCCTCGCCCAGCGCGCCGATATTCTGGCTCTCACGTGCGGATTGCACTTGGGATCGGGCTTCGATTACGCGTTGCAGTGTTTCTTGTTCGAATTGCTTGTATTGCTTGCAAACCTCAACCAGCTTGGGTAACTCGTCATGGCGCTGCTTAAGCAGAACATCAATGTTGGCCCATGCCTTGGCCACACCATGCTTAAGGGTAACAAGGCCGTTGTAGAGCATGATGGCGTAGATTGCGACAACGCCGACGGAGCCGAAAAAAAGCAGGCTTGTGATGGCCATTTTGTTCTCCCTGGAATGATGAATTCGAGCTGTTGCGGGTTGCGATAATACCTTTACTTGTTCACTGGCGGGCTCTCTTGCGGAATTTCTGTCAGATCGGCAAGATATTGCTCCATATATTCTGCCGGAATGTCCAACCGCTTAAGAAGCGTTTCACGATTGATGTGCAGTAGTTTCTCAATGGCACTGAAGTCATCTGGCAGGGCGGCGTCATCCCAGCCACTGGCCGAGTGGCGAGCGAGGTTGACAGCCAGTGTCACATTCTGAACACGTGGCAAATGTGAATTGGCATCGTCCATCAAGGTGTTGAGCAAGTCGGGAAGATGCCATGCACTGCATAGTGCCAGTTGCAGATCAAAGAGGCGGATGCCGAGAACTTCTTCCTGAACCGTCGAACTGCGCAGGGTTTTGTCGGCTTGTTGCCGGTCGCGAATGGCAATGGCCAATTTGGGTGCGAAACACCACAGGAGAATTTCGGCCAGATCATGCAACAGGGCTGCGAGAGCGACTTCCTCGGTGTTCATGTCATGCCGTTCGAAAGCCCAGTCGTTAGCGTAGTGTGAGGCGCGTTGTACACGGCGGATAAGCTGTAAAACACCGAGCATGGCCTGTGGCTCGTTCTTGAGTAAAGCTTCAATGGTGACGGGTGTTTCCAGTTTATTGAAGAAAGGCTCAATGCCAAGCATCATGATCGCGTTGGCAATGGTGGTGATGTCGGAACGTAAATGCTTTCCCCGGAAGGGTTGAATATAGGCCAGGACGCGAATGGCCATAAGCGGATCCTGCAGCACAATACTGGCGATATCACGGCCACTGACATTGTCGATGTTCGTACGCGCCTCTTCAAGACGCCGGGCTGTTTGCCGAAGAATAGGCATCTCAGCGTTGCTGAAGAAAATTACCCAAGCATCAAGGTCTTGCAGTGGCTGATTGAGCATAGGCTACGTCCCCGGTAATGACTTGAAAAGGAGTGGCAAATTTTCTGATTCATGGTACCTGCTGCTTTAATCGTCTGCAAGTTTCTAAGATGGAAACTAATTTTCCTCAGGTAAACCCCCGGCTCTGCCGGGGGACTCAGCAAGGTTTGACCTTTGCGGCGGTCGATAAGGTGTTTGAAGCTGTGGTTGAATCAATGATAACGACGGTGCGGAGTGGTCTACGCAAGTTATGCAAGTGTTGA
>JANNGP010000034.1:0-18944 GCA_031403915.1 Betaproteobacteria bacterium | reverse complement strand
TTTCAGTGACAGCTTTGAGATTCTTGAGGAGGGCGATGGCGAATCGGCCTGGCAAACCCTTATGCTGGATGCCAATCTGGCCGCCGTCATTACCGGCATCCATACCCCCAAGCTGGAAGGTCACGATCTGCTGGCGCGCCTTAAAGCAAGCTCAATCCGCCGACTGCGGGAAATCCCCTTTGTGCTGATCGTTTCGGACGTTGAGAACAAGGCTGAGCGGGAGTTTGACCGCACGCTAGGTGTGGATGGTTTTATCAACAAATCGATGAAAAAGACGGAAATTGTCGAGTATCTGAACAACCTGCTGGATTCGGCCGTATTTACGCAGAGCGTTATTCTGCCCGAGGTGCCCGTGGAAGAGTTTCCGGAACCCGACCCGCAGACCCTGTCACCCTTGTTTCAAGCCCCCAAGTTGCTGGAAATTGACAAATTCCAGTCCGTTGTTTCCGGGATTAAAATTACCGACCCGAAAGTGGGTAAAGTCTGCGCATTGATCTTCGGGATCGACAATCGAGACGAATTGACTCGATCATTTGGTTCCGACGCGGCGGAAGTGATTGCAACACGCATTGCCAACCTGCTGCTCGACAAGGTGGGCCCAGCGGATTCCATTGGTCGTTGCCCTGGTGAGCGGCTGGGGATCGTGGCACAGGGCTCTGACCTCGCCCAAGGCGTTAAATTTGCCAATCGGGTGTGTAAGAGTCTGGCGTCGGGGCAGTTAACGATACGCGGGCAAAAGGTCAAGCTGACCGCCAGCGTGGGTGTTGCCAGCAGTTCCGATGACCACGCAGGCAGTGGCATCGAGTTGTTTTCTTTGGCCGAAAAGCGTCTTGATCAGGCGCTGGTATGCGGCGGCAATGCAGTAGTCAGTGCGCACAGGCCGGAATGCCCCATGCTCAGTCAGGACAAGGACAAGATCATTTCAAAACTGATCGATGCCTTGAATGCCCAGGGGGAAAGCAAACTCGCCGACAATATCGGCAGTCTTGGCCTGATGATTATGCCGATATTGCAGGTCATGGATCAGGAACTGGCTCTCGGCCTGCCGCTGGCAGAAATCAAAATCCAGCTTCATCAACGCGCCATAAGTGAAGGAACAAAGAGCTGAACGTCGGCTTCTTTATTAGTGGCTTTCGGTCAGTTGGTTTCTGAATCCAGGGGGTGTCGGTGTCAGATTCCCGGTTGTATCGCCAGGAGCTTCCTGCTCACTGATGACTGCCGGCGCAGGCGGGCGCCCGCAGCCCTGGCAATAGCCGGATTCCGGATCCTCCATGCAGATCCCGATACAAGGGTATTCGAACTCTCCTTCGTTCATTGGTCTGAAGTACGGGTAGTTTGTGCAAGCCACGTCTCGCGCCGATGCTTGGCGTTAGCGAGAATTATCAGATGCTCATCAGCAGATACCCGGCTCCACAACGAGATTTCGTCAAGACTGCGGAAACAGCCCAGACAAAGGGTTTTGGCTGCATCCAGCGTGCACACATTGATACACGGTGACTGAACCGGAGTTTGTTGTAAAAAGTCTGTCATCTGCTGTTACCGGAAAAAAGAGGCCGGTGGGTAGGACACCCGTCAAGCCAGCCAGTTCGGTTTGCGCTTCTCCAGAAAAGCCGCCAGCCCCTCTTTGCCTTCCGGGCTGGAACGCACCCGGGTAACACGTTGAGCAGTTTCCTCCACGGTTGAATCGTCAATCGGCTGCCCGGCAATGACGCGAATCAGTGCCTTGCATTCCGCCAGTGCCTGTGGCCCGTTCTTCAACAGACTGTCGACGATTTCTCCGACAGCTTCATCCAGTTGCTCTTCACCCGGAACAATTTCATGCACCAGGCCGATGCGATAGGCTTCAGCCGCTGAAAAGCGTTCGGCAGAGAGCATGTAGCGACGACAGTAACGCTCGCCAATCGCGGCAAGAACATAGGGGCTGACGACAGCGGGCAGGAGGCCAAGTTTTACTTCGGTTAGGGCAAATAACGCGTCGTAGCTGGCCACGGCAATGTCGCAGGCGGCAATCAAGCCAACCCCGCCGCCGTAAGCCGGGCCTTGCACGCGGGCGATAGTGGGTTTTGTCAGTTCATTCAGCGTGCTCATCAAACGGGCAAAGTTGCGCGCATCCCGCAAGTTTTCCTGCGAGGTATGGCTGGCCGCCTTTTTCATCCAGTGAAGGTCAGCGCCAGCGCAAAAACTCTTGCCTGTTGAGGACAGAACAATGACACGAACACGCGGGTCAGCTTCCAACGCCAGCAGGCCGGTGGTCATCTCGGTCACAAGCTGCTCATCAAAGGCGTTGTGACGTTCCGGCTTGTTCAGCGTAAGAATGCCGACGGATTCGTCGACCACGGTAATAATCGAGCGATACATTAAATCACCTGTTGGTCATGGGATAAGGAAATCGCATCTCGCAGCAGCGAAACTAAAAAATAGTCCAATTAAAGTACTCTAGTACGCTGTTCAATGTCTGGTTTGCTCGTTTAGCGCCGGCAGACATATTCAGTGTGAAAGTTTCCGAGTAATCATGTTAGCAAAACGATGTTGATGTCGACGAATTGTAAAACGGCTAGACGTACAATCAAGAGATGATGTCAATGAATCGACCCGATTACAGCGGCGGTTGCCTAGTTAATCTCGTGCAGAGTATAAGTACGGCCTGTGGCAGCCGCAATACGCATTATCAGCAACTTGCTGAATTGCCGGCTGTGCGTCTGGGTGAGTCGCGGCATATTGTTCTCATGGTTATCGACGGGCTGGGTCAGGCGGCGCTGGACCGGCATCGCAACAGCCCTAATCTGCACAAGCACCAGATAACAACATTGAGTTCGGTGTTCCCGTCCACCACAGCCAGTGCCATCACTACCTTCATGACCGGGCTGTCACCGGCGCAACACGGGCTGACCGGATGGCACATGCATCTCGAAGAAATCGATCAGACGTTGGCCATCTTGCCGCTGACCCCGCGCTGTGAGCCGGCAAAGAAATTGCCGCAGGAGCTTCCGCCCTTGCTCTTTGACTACCGGACGCTGTATCAGCAGCTGGATCGCGAGTGCTGGGTTGTCGCGCCGCAAAGCATCGCCAGTTCTCCTTTCAACACCTGGCATGCCCGTGGTGCCAGCACTGTGGCCTACACCACCCTGCCAGAGATGTTTTCGCAGTTAGCAGGGTTGCTGAAAGGGGCAAAGACACCACGCTACATCTACGCCTACTACCCGGATCTGGATACGGTTTCACATCGTTTTGGTACTGACAGTGATCGCGCACAGCAAACGCTGGAAAGGTTTGATGCCGCATTCGGTGCGTTTGTCAGTAATGTTCAAGGCAGCGATGCTTGGGTGTTGGCCACCGCAGACCACGGATTTATCGATTCTCCGCCGGACCGGGTGATAAGCCTTGACGACCATTCGCAACTTGCCGCCTTTCTCGTCCGCCCGCTTTGCGGGGAGCGGCGTGTCGCTTACTGCTATGTCGCACAGGAAAACCGGCCGGGCTTCGAGACGTACGTGCGCAAGAATCTTGCGGAATGCATCGATCTGTACCCGAGCGCCGGGTTGATTCGTGATGGCTGGTTTGGGCCGCCGCCCTGGAATGCGCAGCTAGCCTCCCGGGTTGGCGATTACACGCTGGTGATGAAAGACAATTGGACAATCAAGGACTGGCTGCCTGGCGAGAAACGCTACCCGATGCTTGGAGTGCATGGCGGCGTCAGCGCGGCCGAGATGCGCGTGCCACTGATTACGGTCAGGGTTTAGCCGGTTTGGTAGCGGTTTCCCCGCCAAAACGATTGGTAATCAGAACACCGGCAATGACCAGTGCGCCGCCCGCAAGAGTTGCGCTTCCGAGCCGCTCATCAAGCAACAGTGTGCCTAGAAGAACTGCAAAAACCGGAACCAGATTGATGAAAGCCGCCGCTTTTGTGCTGCCGATGCGATTGATTCCTTCTGAATACCAGGTAAAGGCAACGGTGGTTCCGAGCAGGCCAAGAAAGGCGATACTCGACCAGCCTTTCCACGTCATGGCAGAAAAGGCGAACAGACTGCCGTCGATCAGTGCGGCAACGGTAAGCATCACCCAGCCAGAGAGGCAGCCCCCGAAGGTCATGGCTAACGGGGAAAAGCGCTGCGCAAGTCGCCGGCTGATCAGGGTGTATCCGGCCCAGGATAGCGCGCCACCCAACAGCAGCCATTCGCCAAATCCGACTTCGCCGGTGACTAGGCGGTCCGGGTGTCCGTTGGTGACGACCATCAGGCAGCCAAACATGGCCAGAACGATGCCAAGCACTTTCATCGGAGACATCGGAATACGCAACAGCGCCCAATCGGCAAGGGCAATGATTACTGGAATGAAGGCAACGACCAGGGCGCCACGCCCGGCTTCGACCATTTTCAGGCCGTAGAGAAAGAACACGTTGTAAAAGAAAATCCCGGTAAGACCCAGTGAGGACAATATCAGCCAGTCGCGCCAAGACCACAGCGGGCGGCCTTCCCGAAAGTTAAGCAGAACACCAAGCGCCAGTGCTGCAGTAAAAAAACGCCAACTTGCAACCGCGAGCGGAGAGGTCTCCTGTACCGCTACGCGTCCGGCGATCCAGGTGCCGCCCCAGAAAAAGGCGGTGAGCAGGAGTTTGACAAAAATGGCGGGCGTGGCCTGTGGCATCAGAAAGACCGTTGAGCGGGCAACAAAAGCATGGGGAGAAATAGGAGAATGTGCGAGTGTAGAGCTTCACCGATTTATTACAATCAATGCTTGCTGCCACGGCTGAAGTAAAATCGGCAAAACAACCCACAAGGAGTATTCATGGCTGCTGAAGACGCCAAGCGCGCTCACACCGACCGCATGATCGCCGACGCGATTCAGAACCGCCAGAAGCGGGAAGGCGGCTATCGCGAGCAGGCTTTGAAGATTTATCCGTGGATCTGCGGCCGCTGTGCTCGGGAGTTTACACGGGAGAACCTGCAACAGCTAACCGTCCATCATCGTGACCACAATCACGACAACAATCCCACCGATGGCAGTAACTGGGAACTGCTTTGCCTGTATTGCCACGACAATGAACATTCACGCGAACTTGACGCCGAGGCGGCTAAACAGGCGGGGGTTAGCCATTCCGGCAAAGGCTCGGACAACCGTGCTACAGCGCAGCCGTTTGCCAATCTTAAAGACCTGCTCAAACGAGGTTAGTCGCAGATCGGGTCAAAGAGACTGCTTTTAAGCAGATTTGAATTGACACTGACGCAAGTAGGGTCTAAATTCTGCCGACTGACCAGTCGGCAGAACGGAAATGAAGCAGGGTTTCTTTCAACTATCGCCTGAAAAACGGGACGCCATCCTCAACGCTGCGCTTGCCGAATTCGGCGCGCATGATTTTGATTCGGCCTCACTCGACCGTATCGTAGCTGCGGCCGGCATCTCAAAGGGCGGCCTTTACGAGTACATCGCCTCGAAGGAAGAGTTGTATCTTTACTGCATGGAGCAGGCCTGGTCGAGGCTCTACCACTACATCAACGCACAGGTGTCGCTCGCCAACACGCCGCTGCCCGGCGATATCCTTGAACGTTTCCTTACGGTTTCGCGCATTGCCATTGAATGGTATTTGCAAAACCCGGCCTTGCTTGGCCTGATCGTGCACATCGCACGCTTGCCGCGTGACGGACTGGCGTCAAAGGCCGAAGCCGTTTTCGAGAGTCATTTTTCCGAGGTGTTTTCCGGGCTGGATACCTCAAGGTTGGCTTATCCGGAGGCGCAGCTTGTCGACCTGATCAAGTGGTTGCTGGCAAAAACACGCAAAGACGTACTCATGGAAATGGCCGCCGGGCGTTCGCCTGACGAAGCACGCAAAGCCTATCTGGACGAGTGGGAATTTTTCTGTTCGGTTCTGAGCAAGGGGATTTATCAGTAAAAGCGGGACAGGGAAGCTGCCCACTATTTTTTTGCAATCAACCGACTGAGCAGTCGGTCATTTCAGGGAGAGTGTCATGTTGGGATTGGGAGACTGGGGGGTAAGTATGGCTTACCTCTTGATGCTGGGAGCAACTGCGCTGTGTGCGGTGTATGGCTTCATCAACTGGAACAAGCCAAGTCCTGAAGAGGAAATCAAGGAAATCGCCGAAGAAGAAGAGTGGGAAAAGGGAGAGATCAAATGAATACCACCGTTGTTGTTACCACCCTTATCTATCTTGCGATCACCGCAGCGCTGGGTTACGTCGGCTACATCCAGACCAAGAGCTCGAAAGACTATCTGCTGGCCGGGCGCAAGGTGCACCCGGTCATCATGGCCATTTCCTACGGCTCGACTTTCATTTCGACAGCCGCCATCGTCGGCTTTGGCGGCGCGGCGGCGGTGTTCGGCATGGGCATCCTGTGGCTGACCGTGCTCAACATCTTCCTCGGCATCTTCATCGCCTTCGTGGTTTTCGGCAAACGCACGCGCGCCATGGGCCACAAGCTCGATGCGCATACCTTCCCGGAATTCCTCGGCAAGCGCTACGACTCGAAATTCCTGCAAACGGCCTCGGCAGCGGTCATCTTCATCGCCATGCCGCTTTATGCCGGTGCCGTCATGCTCGGCGGCGTGAGCTTCCTGACCATCGCGCTCGGGCTTTCACAGCAGGCCGCGATGCTGACCATCGTCGCTATCGTTGGTTTGTACGTCATGTTTGGCGGGATGAAGGGCGTGTTGTACACCGACGCCTTTCAGGGTGGCGTCATGGTTGTTGGCATGGTTCTCCTGCTGTGGTTTGCCTACAGCGGACTGGGGGGCATCGTACCTGCGCATGAGCAGCTTACGGCAATGGCCGACAAGGTGCCAGCCGCGTTGACGGCAAAGGGGCATCGCGGCTGGACAGCCATGCCCGAATTGTTATCGCCCTTGTGGTGGACGCTGATTTCGACCGTCGTGCTCGGCGTTGGCATCGGCGTGCTGGCGCAGCCGCAACTTGTCGTTCGCTTCATGACCGTGAAGAGTGATCGTGAGTTGAACCGTGGTGTTGTCATCGGCGGCATCTTCATCATGCTGATGACCGGCGTGGCCTTCGTAGTCGGCGCGCTGTCAAACGTCTACTTCTTCAACTCGGTTGGCAAGATCGCCGTGGCGGCAGCGGGCGGGCCGGATAACGTGATTCCGTTATTCATCAAGCAGAATCTGCCCGAGTGGTTTACGGCCGTGTTCATGATCACGCTGTTGTCAGCCGCAATGTCGACCATGAGTTCGCAGTTCCACACCATGGGCTCGGCCATCGGCCACGACATCATGGAAAAAGGCATGGGCATCAAATCCAAAAAACCGGTGACTGTCGTACGTATCGCCATGCTGGCCGGAATCGTGATTACCACGCTGACGGCGAGCTATCTGCCCGACTTCTTCAAATCGGGCGCGACGATCATCGTCAATGGCACATCCATGTTCTTCGGTTTGTGTGCCGGTGCATTCCTGGCCATTTACGGGCTGGGGTTGTTCTGGAAGGGCTTGACCAGGGCTGGTGCGATCAGTGGTTTCATGAGCGGAATGCTGGTCAGCCTGTTTGTGCTCTTCTTCGTGTTTGAGAAGGTAGCCAAGCCGCTGGGCCTGTGCGAACTCGTGTTCGGCGTGCCGACACTGGGTGCGGGAACCCCGCTCGGCAACATCGACCCGCTGGTCTACGCTGTACCGGTGTCTTTGCTGTTTACGGTGGTCGTCAGCCACTTCAGCAAGAAGCTGGACGCCGAACATCTGGCGGCATGTTTCCCGGAGAAGTAAAGCCGGTACTTGATGTGCCTGTAAAAAAGGAGCTGCAAGGCTCCTTTTTTATTGACCGGCCGATTGCGCTCAAGGATACTTCCCCATCTTGTCGGCAGGGTTTTCGTCGCCGCCCCAATTTTTACTTCGCACAGAGCATTTTATGTACTGGGAAAAAGAGCTGGAAATCCTTGACCGGGCCAATCTCGAAAAGCTTCAGATCGAGCGCCTGATGACGACCTTGCGGGTCGCATCAAATGCGTCGCACTACGGAAAAAGCCCGGAGATCAAGCGCTTCCTGTCATCCGGCATGAGCTCGATCGAACAGATTCGCGACCTGCCCTTCACCACCAAGGAAGACCTGCGCGGCGATTTCCCCTGGGGTTTTCTCGCGGCGGACAAGCGGGATGTGGTCCGTCTGCACAGCTCCAGCGGCACCACCGGCAACCCGACGGTGGTCTATCACAACCGGCACGACCTCGACAGCTGGGCCAACCTGATGGCACGCTCGCTCTATGCCGCCGGTGTGCGCGATACCGACGTGTTCCAGAACATTTGCGGCTATGGCTTGTTCACCGGTGGGCTGGGCTTCCAGTATGGCGTTGAAAAGCTTGGCTGCCTGAGTATTCCGGCCGGGGCGGGTAACAGCCCGCGCCAGATCAAGCTGATGCGCGATTTTGGCACCACCGTTATCCACGCCATCCCGAGTTATCTTGGCCGCCTCTACGACGTGTTCGTTGAAGAGGGCCTTGATCCGCGCAAGGACACCAAGCTGCACACCTTCGTGATCGGCGCAGAACCGCACACCGAAGAACACCGCCGCCGCATCGAAGAAATGTTCGGCGTAAAGGCCTACAACTCCTTCGGCCTCTCCGAGATGAACGGCCCCGGCGTGGCGTTTGAATGTACTGAGCAGAACGGCCTGCACATTTGGGAAGACGCTTTCATCGTCGAAATCATCGACCCGAAAACATTGCAACCAGTAGCCGATGGCGAAATCGGCGAGCTGGTGATGACCACGCTCGACCGGCAGGCCATGCCGGTGATCCGCTATCGCACGCGCGACCTCACGCGCTTCCTGGACGGCGAGTGCCAATGCGGGCGCACGCACCGCCGGCTCGACCGCATCTCCGGCCGCTCGGACGATATGTTCATCATTAAGGGCTGCAACGTCTTCCCGATGCAGATCGAAGGCGTGTTAATGAAACTGCCGGAAGTCGGCGACGACTACCGAATCACGCTCGATACCATCGAAGATCAGGATCAGATGATCATCGAAGTCGAAGTGAAGAAGGAAAGCTTTCGCGGTGACATTACGTTGCTCGACCGTCTGCAACGCCACATCACCCATCTCATCCGCGACGAAGTGCTGGTCAGCCCGCACATCAAGCTCGTCGAGCCGGGCTCGATTCCCAAGGCCGAAGGCAAAGCCGTGCGCGTGTTCGACCTGCGCAATAAAGTCTGATTAAGGAGAGCGAAAAATGACCTGTCAGGTTTCGGTGTTTCTGGAAAACAAGCTCGGCCACCTCGAACGGGTGACCGCCGTACTCAACGCCGCAAAGATCAACATCCGCTCCCTGCATCTCAACCACACGGCGAGCGGCTGGGGCATCCTCAACCTCGTGGTTTCCGATCCGGAACAGGCACACCAGCGCCTCAACGACGCCGGGATGTCCGCCGCGCTGCGCGAGATCGTTGTGCTCAAAATGGCCGACCAACCGGGCGCGCTGGACGACCTGCTCAAGCTCATCGTCAAGGCCGGCGTGAACTTCTCCAACGCCTACGGGCGGGTGGTCAATGAAGGCGGTAGCGCCTTATTCATGGTCGACGTGCAGGATTTTCCTGACGCACGCGCCAGACTTTCCGGAGTGGGGCTGGAGATCATCGACGACGCGCGGGTGTACGGGGTTTGAAATAAGCGATGCGCTGGAAGGCGCATGGATAGGCGGCCTTCAGCCTATTGCCTTGTAGATCGCCATTTGACGGGCGTTGCAGCGTACACTAATGTCGCGAAAAAGTGCCCTAGCGGTTCTGGCGTGGTCTGACTGAAAGGCTTTTATTTGCTGCCCTACAGGTTGCCAGCTTGCTCTCTGCGGGGTGATAAGGCAAGCTGTCTGCCTTCTTATGGATAACGACAGACGAGGGGAAAAAGTGCGCGTTCATTGCCATTCCAGTCACCAAATTCACAGGGCGCCACGATGGAAAATTTAAAACTTCCAGGCAAACTCGCCCTGCTGGCCTGCATCACCCTATTTTCTGTTGCGCTGACTTTCACCTACGCCGGGGTGACCGCGATCAACCGGCTCGCCGTTAGTCAGAGCCAAAGTGTGATGAGTTCTGAAATACGTGCGCTTCACGACAAGCTGATAGAGACCCATGATCAAAGGGCTGCCAGCGGGATTGGTGACGCCAAAGCCTTGTTGCAGAAAACTCAAGCCGAGTTTCTTGCCGGGCTTAAGAACTACCGTTTTGGTAAAAATGGCAGACTCTACATCGTTGCTGATGACGGCAACGTGGTTTTCGTGGGAGAAGGCCGGAACGTCAGCGATTTTAAGACAGAGGATTTGAAACGCTTTCTAGCCCAACCTTCAGGGGTGGTCGAGGCCGAGGTCGGTGGTAGTCCATCACTCGTGGCGCTGGGGGGGTTCAAGCCGTGGAGTTGGCGTCTCGTGCTGGTTGTGCCGGATCGGGATATCAATTCACCCAGAGACGAGTTTCTGGACAAGGTGGCGGTGATCGTGGCGCTCTGCATGGTCATGTGCGTCCCCATTTTCGTTTACGTCGGAACTGGCTTTGTTCGCCCCATCCGGTTGCTTTCCCAACGAGTTTCCTCCATCACGCTAGACAATCTGGGCGAGCGCATTAAGATCGGGGACACGGATCCCGAAGTCGAGGAGTTGCATCAATCTTTAGAGCTCATGACAAAGCGACTGCATGCGGCCATCAGCGAAAAAAAGCAAGCGGGATAATTGTTGTGAAATGTACGCTGCCGTAGTAACGTATCCAGAGTAAATTTGCCGATGTTTAAAGATGATGAAAACAAGTCTCGGCTGATGGCTACAATAATTGCAGACCTTCAGGGCGGTGAACTTATTTACGTTTTCTAGACCAATTCCGTATTCTGGAGAAGGTGTCAAATGATAACGCGACGGGTATTGCTGAGTGCGATCGGTATTCTGGCGCTGCTGCTCGGGGTAATGAGTGGGGCCGGTTCTGCCTGGGCGCAAAGCTTCCCGGATCGCCCCGTCCGTTTGATTGTGCCCTTCCCGCCGGGCGGGACGACCGACATTGTGGCACGCATCGTTGCCGAAGCGCTGGGCAAGGAGTTGGGGCAGACGGTGGCCGTGCAGAACAAGGCCGGCGCTGGCGGCTCTTTAGGGGCGATCGTTGTTGCGCAGGCCGTTGCTGATGGCTATACGGTCGGTATGGCGTCGAACTCAACACACATTGCAAATCCGCTCCTGCATAAGGAAACCACCTATGATCCGATGCGTGATTTCACGTTTCTGGGCGGCATCGGAATAGTGCCCAATGTGCTGGTGGTCAATCCACAAAAGTTACCCGTCAAAAAAATGGCAGAGCTGATCGCGCTGGCGAAAAAAAGCCCAAAGCGGTACACCTGTGCTTCGGCAGGCAACGGCAGCATGGGGCATTTATGGCTGGCCACCTTCGAATACGCTAGCAATACGGATATACCGCACGTTCCTTTCCGTGGTGCCTTGCCGGCACTCAACAACGTGCTGGCTGGTCAGGCTGACATGATGTTCGATAATCTGCCCTCAGCCTTGCCGTACATTAAGGATGGCCGGCTGGTAGCTATTGCCGTCGCATCCCCCAAGCGCAGTGACCTCTTGCCTGATGTGCCGACTTTTACGGAGCTCGGTCTGGCAAGTTCCAGTTTGGACGGGTGGTTCGGCCTGGTCGGGCCGGCCGGCATTCCGGCACCGATCCAAAAGCGGATCAACGAGGCGCTGCTCAAGGTATTGGCGCAGCCTGCCGTGATTGCCAGCCTCAGGGAGGTCGGTGCCGAAGCCGCAGGCACTACGCCGCAGGCTCTTACGAACAGCGTGAAGACAAGGCTCGAGAAAACACGCGAGGTTGTTCAGTCAGGCAAGATAACGCTCGATTGAAGGAATGCGAAGCAATCTATTTGTTGCTGCTGCCTTGACCCTCGAACAATCGGGGTTCCCGGGGTTCCTCGATTCACCGGCAAAGCTGTAAAATCCCCCTCTCGTTTCAGCACGTACAGAAGAAGGAGGCATCAAATGCCGACAATGCATATTGAGCTATTTACAGGACGTAGCAAGGAACAAAAGCGCGAACTGGTCGAGGCGCTGACCAAGGAGACTTGCCGCGTACTGGGCTGCGAACCCGGTGGCGTTGACATTATTCTGATTGATGTTGAACGCGAGAATTGGGCGACCGGAGGCAAACTCTGGTCGGAAGCCTGACGCCTGATTCCAATTCCAAACCAATCCTGTCTGTGTCCCCCAAGGGGATTTGCTCTGCATTTCCTTCGGTCACCTTCGGGGCATCGACTTCGCCTTGCCGTGCTAATTGCACTGTCATCGGCTCGTCTTCGTGACATCATTGATTTGAAAATGGAATGACATCTCCGTACGAGGGAAAGTGGCGTCGGATCAATAGCCGCGCAAGCGGTCGATATGCCCATCCATGGCCACCCCAGCCGCGTGCTTGCGCAAATTTGCGGCAACTTGTGCCACCGCTTCAGCCGGCACAGTGTCTGCCGCCACGTGAGGTGTCATGATCACGCGCGGATGTTTCCAGAACGGATGCCCTGCGGGTAAAGGTTCCTCGGCAAAAACATCGAGCATGGCAAAGCGCAGGCATTCCTGATCCAGCCGTGCGAGCAAAGCCTCCTCGTCGACCAGTGATCCGCGTCCGGCATTGATGATCGCCGCACCTTCTGGCAACAGGGCGAGGCGCCGGGAATCGAGCAGGTGCCGTGTATCCGGGGTCGCCGGTAAGAGGCAGAACAAGACATTTGTATCTGCCAGCAGCTGATCGAGTCCGGCATCGCCATGCCGGCAATCGACGCCCTCGATCTGCCGAGTACGCCGAGACCAACCTTGAACCACATAGCCCATGCGTAACAGGTCGGTCGCCACCCGCTGGCCTAATTCGCCAAGGCCAAGGATGCTGACCCTGACGTTATTGGCCTGGCGCGCATCGCGCTGTATCCACTGTTCTGCCCGTTGCTGCCGGCGATAATTATCCATCTCGCGCTGGTAGTGCAGCAGCCCGTAAAGGCAGTATTCAGTCATCTGGCGTGCCATGCCGGCATCAAGCAAGCGGATGATCTTGACCGATGTCGCAATGTCATCCCGAAGCAGCAAGGAATCGACTCCCGCGCCCAGATTGAAAACCACCTGCAAATTGGGAAAGTAGGCAAAGAAGCCGGGCGGGGCGCCCCAGGCGGCGACATGGGTCACGGCCTCGGCAGCGTCTGCGGCTTCCGGCCAGCCAAGGATTTCGCATTCCGGCAGCGCTTCGCGCAACAAGCGCAAGTAAAGGTCGGGTTGATCCGGTGAATAAAGACAAAGCATAGTTTTGTACGCTGGCGGAAAGGAACAGTCACGAATTATAGCGACTCAGGCGAAACCATTCAGAGCGACGAAATCGTCAAGAGCCCGTGCTTGTCGACATAGCCAGACCAGTACGGATGACTTAGAAATTGATGACGATGGTGGTCTTGGTTTCCTCGGGGTCAAGGGATGCGTAGAAGTTTTACATACTCACACCTTCGTCGCGGAAGAGCGAATGTCAGTTGTCACCGTATAAATCGCGGCTATATATCTTCTCGGAAACGTCGCACAGATCGGCTGTCATTCGGTTTGCGATGATTACATCGGACTGCTGTTTGAACGCAGCAAGATCATTAACAACGCTCGAGTGATAAAACTCTGCGCCCTTGAGAACCGGTTCATAAACGATCACGGCGATGCCCTTGGCCTTGATACGCTTCATGATTCCCTGGATGCTGGAAGCGCGGAAGTTGTCTGAACCTGTTTTCATGATCAGCCGGTAGATGCCAACCACACCGGGGCTTTTGCGGATGATCTCATCGGCGATGAAATCCTTCCGTGTGGTATTGGCTTCAACAATGGCGTGAATAAGGTTCTGAGGTACGTCTCGGTAGTTGGCGAGAAGTTGCCTGGTGTCCTTGGGCAAACAGTAGCCGCCGTAGCCGAAACTGGGATTGTTGTAGTAAGCCCCGATACGCGGATCGAGGCAAACGCCGTCGATGATTTGCCGTGAATTTAGGCATCGAGTCGCCGCGAAAGTGTCGAGTTCGTTAAAGTAAGCCACGCGCATGGCCAGAAAGGTGTTGGCAAAGAGCTTGATAGCCTCCGCCTCCGTGCTGTGGGTGAAAAGCACTGGAATATCCTGTTTGAAGGCGCATTCTTTGAGCAGGCCTGCAAAGATTTCAGCGCGCTTTGAGCACTCGCCAACGATGATTCTTGAGGGATAAAGATTGTCATATAAGGCGTGACCCTCGCGCAGGAACTCGGGGGAGAACATCAGATTGTCGCAGCCAAGCTCCGATTGAAGTTTGGATGTGTAGCCAACGGGTACGGTAGATTTGATGACAACAACGGCTTGAGGGTTGATAGACAGAACATCACGGATAACAGCCTCGACAGATTGCGTGTTGAAATAATTAGTATCAGGGTCATAGTTCGTCGGAGTGGCGACGACAACAAACTCAGCGCCTTCGTAGGCAACTCGCTTGTCGAGGGTGACGTGTAGATTGAGTAACTTGTGCTTAAGGAAATCCTCGATCTCGGGGTCGGCAATCGGGGATTCCTTGCGGTTCAGCATCGCCACCCTCTCGGGGACAATGTCGAGCGCAACGACCTCGTGATGTTGGGCAAGCAGAACGGCGTTGGAGAGGCCAACGTAGCCGGTGCCGGCAATGGCAATTTTCATCAGTAAGGCGTTTCCTTAAAGCACGGAAGCTCGAAGCTCCGAAGCTGTTCTCGTAAAGAAAACAAATCAGAGGTCATCAGATAACCAGGAAAACTGCCAGTCTTCGTCAAAGAGCAATTCAATTGACTTCAGTTTCTTAATTAGCATTTGAATCATGGCATCGCCCCTTTCGCCCGAGTGATTCATTTACGATATCTGGCGATTGTTAAGAGTGTGTTTCAATGTCGTGAACAAGCCGTTTCATCGAACGCCAAGGGCGTAGGGAAACTTGACGAATGCCAACAGCACATCGAATTTGATCTGCACGAGAACAACACTTACAGCGCGTGGTAGACGAAGCTGAGCTGGGGCAGCTAATCGCGGCGGATTTTTGCTCGCCGCAAAACAGAAAAGGGGCTTTCGCCCCTTTTACTATCTCAAAACTGAAACACGTCAGAACGAGGGGACAGTCGAGAATCCGTGCTTGTCGAGCATGGCCAGACCGGCACGGATGTCTTCAACCTTGATGACGATGACGGCCTTGTCAGCCTTGTGTTCAAGCGAGGCGTAGAGATATTCAATGCCGACGCCTTCGTCGCGGAAGAGCGCCATGATGCGCGCCAGTTCGCCGGGGTGATCGGGCACTTCAACCCCGATCACGTCGGTTTCACGCGCCATGAGACCGGCTTCTTTGAGAATGACAACTGCGCGGTCCGGGTCGTCGGCGACCATGCGCAGGATGCCGAAGTCGGCCGTGTCGGCAATCGAGAGCGCGCGCAGGTTGATATTGGCTTTGGCCAGCAGGTCGGTCACGTCAGCGAGGCGGCCTGTGGTGTTCTCCATGAAAATGGAAATCTGTTTGATGATCATCAGATGCTCCTCTTGTCGATGATGCGTTTGGCCTTGCCTTCGCTGCGCTGGATCGTGCGCGGCTCGACGAGCTTGATGTGCGCGCTGATGCCGAGCTCGCTCTTGAGCTCGTCGTGGATGCGCTTGCGCAGCGCTTCGAGTGTGCGGGTGACGTCGGAGAAAATGGCGTCTTCGACTTCGACCTGAATCTCGATTTCGTCGAGGTGCGTGGCGCCGCGGTCAATAACGATCTGGTAGTGCGGCTGCGTTCCTTCGATGCGCATGAGCACGTTTTCAATCTGCGACGGGAAGCAGTTAACGCCACGGATGATCATCATGTCGTCGGTGCGGCCGAGCAGGCGGTGAATGCGCACGGTGGTACGGCCGCAGGGACAGGCCTCGCGCATCAGGTAGGTGATGTCGCGCGTGCGGTAACGCAGCAGCGGCGAACCTTCGCGCCCAAGGCTGGTGATCACCAACTCACCCTTTTCACCGTCGGGTAGGACCTCGCCGGTCTCGGGGTTGATGATCTCGGGGTAGAAGTAATCCTCGTTGAAATGTAGACCATCCTTGTGTTCGCACTCGGAAGCGACGCCGGGGCCGATCAGTTCGGTGAGGCCGTAGATGTCGTAGGCGCCGATGTTGAGTTTGTCCTCAATCTCGACGCGCATGTTCTCGCTCCACGGCTCGGCACCAAAGCAGCCGGCCTTGAGCGGCAGCGACTTGAAGTCGATGCCTTCTTCATGCGCCGCTTCGGCGAGGTACAGCGAGTACGACGGGGTGCAGGTGAGCAGCGTGCTGCCGAAGTCGCGCATCACCTGTAGCTGTCGTTTGGTGTTGCCGGCCGAGATCGGGATGATGTTGGCTCCGATGCGACGCGCGCCGTAATGCACGCCAAGGCCGCCGGTAAAGAGGCCGTAACCGTAACCGTTCTGCACCGTATCGTCTTTCGTGCAGCCGGCCATTGACAGCGTGCGCGCCATGACTTCCGACCACAGGTTGATGTCGCTCGCGGTATAGGCGCCGACGACCGGGGTGCCGGTGGTGCCGGACGAGGTGTGAATTTCGACGATTTCGCTGTGGTCGCAGGCGAGCAGCCCGTAGGGATAAGTTTCGCGCAGCTCGTACTTGGTGGTGAATGGCAGCTTGGCGATGTCCTTCAGGCAGGTTATGGCCTCGGGCTTGACGCCGAGATCATCGAGTCGTTTGCGGTAGAAGGGAACACGGGAATAAACGCGCTCAACCGCAGATTGCAATCGCTCCAGCTGCAGCTTCTGTCGCGCTTCGGTGGAGGCACATTCCGCCTCCCTGTTCCAGATCGGCATTTCTTCAACTCCCTGAGATTAGTGCAAATTCTGTGATCAATAACAGCGAACCACCAAGTCACCAAGTACACGAAGTTACACCAAGAGAAACAAAATCAGCGAAGTCATTCTTGGTGGATCTTGGTGCCCTTGGTGACTTGGTGGTGAAGATTTTCTTATTCCGGCTTATGAGGGGCGAAAACTCGGAAAGCTAGGCATCGTCGGCCACTCGACGGCATCGAGCATGTTCTTCACCACTAGGCCGAGTTCGGTATCGCCCTCAATGGTCAGTGTACGATTGAAGAACAGCGTGTCCGGATCTTCCTGTCGCGCAACGAGTTGAAGAAAAGCCGAAAGGTTGGCGCGAAAAGCGAGATCAGGTGTTTCGGGGGCGGTGAACAAGGGGCGGAAAAGACCGTTGCGGTAAGTAAAGGAGGCACGGCCCCCGGTATCAAGCACATCGATCAGGAAGCTGCGCCCATCCAGAAGTTCGAGGCTGTCTTCAGGCAGCAGTTTCATCTTGAGTACGGCATTCAGGCCGGTAACTAGCGCCATGGCGTGCGGCCACTGGGGCAGTCGGCTTCCAACTGCCGAAACGAAGCCGGGTAGTTTGAAGCTCGGAATGGTGAGGCTATTGAAGAAGCGGTTATACATGATCAAACTCCCTGTGATGCCAGTTGCGCGAGTGCCGCCTGATGGTGCGATTGTATGCCGGCTTCGCCAAACCAGTAACCATCAACCATGCCTTCCGATGCCCAGCCGGATGTATCGGGGGCGGGTGTTTCTCCGTGCCGCGCCGCGTCAAAAGCAGCGATGATCTCGGGCATGTGGTTGGTTTGCGGGCTGATGCGCACGATGTCGATGCCCATCTTAAGCATTTCGGGCACTTCGGCAAGCAGGTTGTAGGTTTGCGCCGACATCGTCTGTATGCCGTTGATGGCGAGAAAAGGCTGGCCTTCGCGGGTTTTCAGCGTCATGCCTTCGGCGTGATCGAGACACTTGAACTGGCAGTCGTCCTTGTTCAGGCCGTAGTGGCGGGCGGTGAAGCAGCGCGCCGAGAAGGCGAGCGGCAGTTTGCCGTATACGAAGACTTCGGTTTCTACGCCTTCCGGGCGGGATGCGTGCAGCATCTCGATCAGCTTGCGGTCAGCTTCGAGCGGCGGCAGCCAGCGAACAAGCCCGTAACGCACATACGTGGCGAGCGCTGCTGCGTTGTAGATGTTCAGATGCGGGCCAGCGACAAAGGGGCGCCCGTTGGCGATGTTCACCGCCCCCAGATCATTGGCTTCAAGCTTGCAACCCGCTTCGTCGACCAGGCGGCGCGTGGCCTTGAGGTCGCCTTCCGATTCGAGCAGCGCCTGCGCGGAAACGACGACTTCCTTGCCGGTGTCAGTGAGGTCGCGTGCCAGCCCTATCCAGTCGGTCACGCGCAACTGCTGGCGGCGCGAACAGACGACTTCGCCGACGTAAATGATGTCGATGGCGTCGATCTGCGCCATCTCGGCGTAGAACTCAAGGACGTCTTGTTTGGTCCAGAAGTAGAGGAGGGAGCCGAGGGCGAGCTTCATTTAAAACTCTTTCAACACAGAGTACACAGAGACACGGAGTTCACGGAGAAAGACAGAAAAAACTCTGTGTTCTCTGTGCCTCCGTGCTCTCTGTGTTGAATGCGGTTCAAGATATTAGCGCCAGGGTCTATTGTATGCGCCCAATGTCGCCTGCACGCCTTCAGAGACTTTACCCAGTTCAGCCTGCCACGCCGGATTGACTTTGAAATGGTCGATGTCGCGGCTCAGTTCATCCAGCGCGGCGCGCAGCGTGCGCGTCACCTGCGCCACATACGCCGGGCTGCGCTGGCGCCCTTCAACCTTGATTGCCGATACGCCGATCTTGACGATCTCGGGCAGGATTTCAACAACATTCAGGCTGGTCGGTTCTTCGAGTGCGTAATAGGTTTCGCCTTCCACCTCAAAGCGCCCCTTGCATAGCGTCGGGTAGCCGGCGGGTTCGTTGTCGGCGCAGCGGTCAATCAAAATGCCGTTGAGGCGGGTACTCATCTGCCCCGGCGATTTTTCCCACTTCACGTACTTGGCTGGCGAGCAGGCACCGACAGTATTGGGCGACTCGCCGGTGGCGTAGGAGGAAAGCCAGCAGCGCCC
>JANNGP010000033.1:0-6489 GCA_031403915.1 Betaproteobacteria bacterium | reverse complement strand
ACGACGGTGCGGAGTGGTCTACGCAAGTTATGCAAGTGTTGAACAAGCTCGAGCTTTCTGCCGCGAAACGGCTAACGGTTTTGAAGGCGCCTTTGAGGCGCTAACAAATCAGGCCACCGGCTTTGCCGGTGGTATTTGACTCGAAGCGGTCATTTCCCGGTATTTGCGGCCATTATTTGCGCCAGCTCTACTGCAGTTCTGACTCCCATTTTGTCGAACAGGCTTGAGCGATGTACTTCAACGGTACGCATGCTGATATGTAATTCATCTGCGATGTTTTTGTTGAGTTCGCCGGCAAGCACCCGTTCCATGACCTGGCGTTCCCGTGTTGTGAGTTGGCTGATGCGGGTGTTGATCGAGTCGCTTGATGCGGCAGCGGCCCGGCGGGCGGCATCCAGTTTCAAGGCATCAACAACACGATCGACGAGTTCATTGTCATTGCAAGGTTTTTCGACAAAGTCGAATGCGCCATTTTTCAGGCTGGATACGGCCATCGGCACATCACCGTGACCGGTCAGAAAAATGACTGGAAGACTGCAGCCACGTTCGAGCAAGCACTCAAATAGTTCGCTGCCACTCATTTCTTCCATACGAATATCGAGCAGAATGCAGCCGGTGAGTGCGGGCGTCCAGGCGTCCAGAAATGATTCGGCAGATGGGTAGGTCAGGCTGGGTACGCCGCGAGACTGCAGCAGCCAGCTGAGTGAATCGCGAATGGCTTCGTCGTCATCGACGATGTAGGCGTGTTGTGTCATGGCAGGGTGATCGGTAGTGTGATGACGAAAATGGCGCCTCCTTCGGGATTCTCTTCAACCCACAGGCGGCCGTGATGAAACTCGATGATCGAGCGGCAAATATTAAGTCCCATGCCCATGCCTTCCGCCTTGGTTGAAAAGAATGGAGTGAATAGCTTTTCCTGCACTTCCGGCGGAATTCCGGGGCCGCAGTCAATGACTTGTATCCGCATTTGGTCATTGATCCGGATCAGTTTGACCGTTAGACGTCGGCGTTCGGGCAAGGCTGAAGTCATGGCTTCGATGGCATTGCGCATAAGATTGAGCAAGACCTGTTCGAGCATCCCCCGATCAGCCATCAGCTCCGGACGCATGCCTTGAATTTCCCGAACAATACGAATGTTATGAATTTTAGCGGCGGCTTCGATAAAGCCAACGCTGTCATCAATGACTTCGGCCAGATCGCAGGGGGCAAGTTTAGGTTCGCTCTTGCGTACAAAGTCGTGAACACGCCGTACGATGCGGCCGGCTCGTTGCGCCTGGACACCCAGCTTGTCCAGTGCAGCCTTGAGTTCGTCGCGGGTAAATTCGCCGGAGTCCAGTTTGTTCAGGCAGCCGGTGGTGTAGCTGGTAATGGCGGCGAGCGGCTGATTGAGTTCGTGAGCCAGAGTGGACGCCAATTCGCCCATGGTCACCAGGCGCGAGGTCAGTTGCAGTTTCTCCTGTTGTTGGCGAGCCATTTCTTCGACGTGTTTACGGGCGGTGACGTCCACGATAGAGGCCATCCAGCCGGTATGCCGGCCATCGGCATCAATCAGCGGGGCTTCGTAGATCAGCGCGTCGAAACGGCTACCATCCTTGCGCATGAAGCGGATTTCGAATCCTTCACGCGGGGCTTTTCCTTCCATTACCGCATTGTGTAGAGCCTGAGTTTCTTCCATGACTTCGGGCGCCCAGTAAGGCATCGGCGGCCTGGCGTTCATCAGTTCCTCGACAGAAAACCCAACCATCTGGCAGAAGGCCGGGTTGGCGTAGGTGACGTGGCCTTGAAGGTCACGGGCGCGCATGCCTACCGTCAGCGAGTCTTCCATGGCTTTGCGGAAGGCGTGTTCGGCACGCAAGGCCTGTTCGGCCGCAAGACGGTGCTTGATATGCCCGCGCATGATCCACAAGCTCCAAAGCACAGCGGCGGCGAGTGAGATGATCAGCGCGGTGATCAGTGTCTGAGGTACATTGCTACTGGTTCGATAGGCGGAAATCTGGAGTGCCATGCCAAATCCGGGGGGGTCAAAAGGAACGGCATAGCTCAATGTGGTTTTGACATTGCTGACCTTGGATTTGCTGGCCAAGGTAGCGCCGTTGGCGTCAAGAAAACGCACCTGATATTTCTCGGCAAACCACCAGGGTACGAGTTGTTTGAGCAGGCCGTTGAGCGAATAAGCAGCGACCAGCGAGCCCCGGTATTGCCTGTTTTCGAATATCGGAAAAATAACTTCAAACTGGGCTGTGTCAGATGTTTGGGATGCGTCGGTGTACACCGGCTTGCCCAATTTGCTGGCTAATTCAATTGAGGGCGTACGTGCATCTGCCTGCGTTTCATCTTCCATGCGTGGAAGGCTTTTCTCCGGGAGTGAGTCCGTCACTCGCGCAGAGGCGTCAAGCCAAAGAAGTTGCTGGAGTTCCGGGTTGTTTTTCAGCAGATGCCGGCTGCGTACTTTGAAAAGCGCCTCTTTGTTTTTCTCCTGAGCCAGATCGAAAGCTAATTGCTGAAGCTGTTCGGCGTTTCCTTCAAGACGGAAATTGACGCTTTGCTCGAGCCAAAGCACATCGGCAATGAGTGTCGCACGTTGTTCTTCGGCCTCATCCTGGCGCAACAGCCAGAGCAGGACGATGAGAAGAACGAGCAGCAAACCCATCGCCAGCTTGAGAACAGTCAAGTACCAATTTGACCATTTCAGCGGCGCGTGCTTGCGCGGCTTGTCGTGTTCCGGTACATGGGGAGCGTGAGCGACGGTCATGGCCGCTAATCTAACCCAAGTTCAGGATGTTAGGGCGCTTCCTGCAGGCCAGTAAATGCGGTCATCTCCAAGCATATGCCCGAACATCTAATATCCATGCGGTTCTCAGAGCATTCCTTTGCATATCGCCATTCTACGGGCGTTCCAGCGGCTTGATTGCATTATCCGAAATCGATTACGGTTTTCCACAATAGTCTGCCCGGTTTCTTTTTGCCATAGTGCATTCGCGTTTCGGGCGTTGCCCGATTTTTTCAACGAGTTTGATGGAGGAGACACCATGAAATCTTCAAAACTGCTTATCGGCTTGCTGCTTGCCGGCTTGTCCGCTGTTCCACTACTTGCGTCGGCGCAGCAGCCGATCGTCATCAAATTCAGCCACGTTGTTGCCATCGATACGCCCAAGGGGCACGCGGCGGAGTTCTTTGCCAAGCGTGCCGCTGAATTGACCAAAGGCGCGGTCAAGGTCGAGGTCTATGCCAACTCGACGCTGTACAAGGACAAGGAGGAAATGGAGGCCTTGCAGCTGGGTGCTGTTCAAATGCTCGCACCTTCACTGGCCAAATTTGGCCCGCTCGGCGTAAAAGAGTTTGAAGCTTTTGATCTGCCTTATATTTTTAATAATAAGGCCGAGTTGCACAAAGTGACACAGGGACCGCTCGGCGCGAGCCTTCTGGCCAAGCTTGAGCCCAAGGGGATTAAAGGCCTGGCGTATTGGGATAACGGTTTCAAGTCGTTTTCCGCCAACAAGCCTTTGAAGGCCCCGGCCGATTTCAAGGGGCTCAAGATGCGTATTCAGTCGTCTAAAGTGCTCGAGTCCCAGATGCGTTCCTTGGGCGCGTTGCCACAGGTGATGGCGTTCTCCGAGGTCTATCAGGCGCTGCAGACCGGGGTTGTGGATGGCACCGAGAATCCGCATTCCAATCTGTACACGCAAAAAATGTATGAAGTACAGAAGCACATGACGTTGTCCGATCACGGCTACCTTGGTTATGCCGTTATTACCAACAAGAAGTTCTGGGATGGTTTGCCATCCGATGTTCGTGGCCAGCTTGAGCAGGCCATGAAAGAAGCCTCTTTCTTTGCCAATAGTATCGCCCAGGAAGAAAATGACAACGCGCTGGCAAAAGTGAAAGCATCGGGTAAAACACAGGTGCATACCCCGACGGCTGCCGAACGTGCTGAGTTCAAGAAAGCAATGTTCAAGACGCATGGCGAAATGGCTTCGCGTATTGGCAAGGAAACCATAGACGCCATTTATAAAGAAACCGGTTTCAATCCGGCCAAGATGTAAGCTCGGTTTGAGAACCAATTTTGCTCACCGGTGCTTGTTTTGCAGCGGTGGGCGATCTTCGAATCACCGCTGCTTGAGGGGAAAATAATGAAGTATCTCGATCATCTGGAGGAATGGTTTGTTACCTTCCTCATGGGCACTGCGACAGTGATCATCTTTTTTGCGGTAGCACACCGTTATGCCGCTGGTTTGTCGATCCCCGGCTTACAGGATTGGTTGATTGGTTTGAACTTCAGTTGGGCGCAAGAACTGTGCATCATCTTGTTTGTCTGGATGGCCAAGTTTGGTGCGGCCTATGGCGTGCGCACCGGCATCCACGTGGGTGTCGATGTTCTGATCAACCGGATGAAGCCACAACTGCGTGCCAAGTTCGTCATTTTCGGACTGCTCGCCGGGGCCTTATTCACCGGGATTGTTGGCGTGCTGGGTGGGCACTTCGTTTGGGAAAACGGATTGCACTATGCCGTCTTTCATACCCTTGGCCTCGATTTGAACGGCATTCCAGAAGGTCCAACAACGCCCGATCTGGAGTGGCCGACCTGGATAGTTTACAGCGCGATTCCTTTGGGCACGTCACTGATGTGTTTCCGTTTCCTGCAGGTGGCCTGGAACTTCATCAAGACCGGTGAATTGCCGCATCACGACCACGGGCATGTTGACGGGCTGGATGAGGAAGAAGCGCCTGTTGTGATTAATCCCTACGCCATGAAGGACAATCTGCACGTCCGCGACATCAAGGATGATTCTGGCCGGATGAATGGTGAAGGGAGCAAGAAATGAACGCTTCGATTATCTTCATCATCCTGCTGGTTCTCATGCTGACCGGCATGCCGATCTCGATTTCGCTCGGTTTGACGGTGCTCAGTTTCTTGTTCATGTTCACCCAGGTTCCACTGGAATCGGTAGCGCTAAAGCTGTTCACAGGGATCGAGAAATTCGAGATCATGGCCATTCCGTTCTTCATCCTGGCCGGTAACTTTCTGACGCACGGCGGGGTGGCGCGGCGAATGATCAACTTTGCCACAGCCATGGTCGGACACTGGCCCGGCGGGTTGGGTCTGGCCGGTGTTATGGCTTGCGCCCTGTTTGCCGCCGTTTCGGGTTCAAGCCCGGCAACGGTGGTGGCCATTGGCTCGATTCTGATGCCGGCGATGGTCAAAGCTGGTTTTCCGAACAAGTTTGGCGCCGGGGTGATTACGACGTCCGGGGCGCTGGGTATTCTTATCCCGCCGTCGATTGTGATGGTCATGTATTCGGTGGCCACCAACACCTCCGTGGGTGCGTTGTTCATGGCAGGGGTGATTCCCGGACTGGTACTGGCGTTTATTCTGGGATTGGTAACTTGGTACCGGGCGTGGCGCTTCGGCTATCCGAAGGTCATGATTTTCCCGGAGCGTAACAGTCTGCAGGCGACCATCGGCTGCCTGTTTGGCGCTTACTATGCATTGATCTTCACCGCTGTTCCTCCCCTGGTTATCGGTTATTTCTTAGCCGAAGTCCTTCCCAATACGGGGTTTGCCTATCTGCTGGCGGGTGTGGCCTGGTTGGCACTGGCGCCCTGGACAACGAAGAGCAAGTGGGTGATTCGCTTCGTGTATGTCGTACTGAATGTGATCGGTATCCCGGTATTCGTGAGTATCGTGCTGGTGCGTACGTTTGATTCGCTGCCGCTGATGCAACTTATGTTCATCCCGACGGTGGTAACGGTGTCGTGGCTCACCTTCATTCAGTACTGTGGAAGCTACTCTAAGATCGCACCAACCTTCCGCTTCAAGCTGATGTGGGAGTCGCTCGAAGTCTGGAATGCGTACTGGAATAGCATTTGGGGGTTGCTGCTTATCGTCGTGGTGATGGGTGGTATCTACGCCGGGGTGTTCACGCCGACCGAAGCGGCCGCAATGAGCGCTTTCTACGCCTTCATCGTCGCGGTTTTTATCTACAAGGATCTGAGCCTGAAAGATGTGCCGCGTGTGCTGTTGTCGTCAGCCAATATGAGCGCGATGCTGCTTTACATCATCACCAATGCCGTGCTTTTCTCGTTCATCATGACCAACGAGAACATTCCTCAGGCTTTGGCCGACTGGATGCTTGGCAATGGGCTTGGCATGATTACCTTCCTGTTGGCGGTTAACGTCATTCTGCTACTGGCTGGCAATTTCATGGAGCCGTCGTCGATTGTGCTGATTTTTGCGCCTATTCTCTTCCCGGTGGCCATGAAGCTGGGGATTGATCCGGTCCATTTCGGTATTATCATGGTGGTTAATATGGAAATTGGTATGTGTCATCCGCCGGTCGGCTTGAATCTCTACGTGGCATCGGGGATTACCAAAATGGGAATTACCGAGCTGACGGTGGCGGTTTGGCCTTGGTTGTTGGCGATGCTTGGCTTCCTGGTGCTGGTGACGTATTGGCCCGGTTTGTCGATCTGGTTGCCCAAGACACTGGG
>JANNGP010000032.1:0-4668 GCA_031403915.1 Betaproteobacteria bacterium | reverse complement strand
GGCCGCCTGAACCGTCCGCCAGGCTCGCCGTTGTGAGCGGAAACCGGCTCCGGGCTACGCCCTCCGCCGATTCCCGCTCACAACAAAAAAAGCGGACAATTCATGTGCTACAGAACCGGACAAGTCTAAAAACCCGCGACACGGCTGGGGGCTGCATGAAATATTGATTGTGAGCAGGCATGCTCTAAGAGGCGCATAAATAATGGCGTGCCGGTATGGCCATGCTATAAACGCCATTTGGTGCGCCTTGCAGACCATCCAATAAAAACGGCCGCAGGGGCTGCGGCCGTAGGTGCTTCTGGATTCCCGCTTTCGCGGGAATGACGGAATATTCAGCGCTTCTTCACTGGCGGCACGTCGGTGCAGGTGCCGTGTGCGACTTCTGCGGCCATGCCGATGGTTTCGCCCAGCGTCGGGTGCGGGTGGATGGTCTTGCCGATGTCGACAGCATCGCAGCCCATCTCGATGGCCAGCGCGATTTCGCCGATCATGTCGCCCGCTGCCGGGCCGACGATGGTGCCGCCGATCACGCGGCGTCCGCCGTTTTCCGAAGCATCGAAAATCAACTTGGTGAAGCCGTAGTCGGCGCCGTTGGCAATCGCCCGGCCGGACGCCGCCCACGGGAATTTCCCGACCTCAATTTGGCGGCCGTCTTTTTTCGCTTGATCTTCGGTGACGCCGACCCAGGCCACTTCCGGGTGCGTGTAGGCCACGCTCGGGATGACCGTTGCGTCGAACGCGGACTTGTGGCCGGCCGCCACTTCGGCGGCGACATGGCCTTCATGCACGCCCTTGTGCGCGAGCATGGGGTTGCCGACGATGTCGCCGATGGCAAAGATGTTCGGCACATTGGTGCGCATCTGTTTGTCGACGGTGATGAAGCCGCGGTCGCTGACGGTGATGCCGGCATTCTCGGCGCTGACCTTTTTGCCGTTGGGCGTGCGCCCGGCGGATTGCAGGATCATGTCGTACTTCACGGCGTCGGTGGGGGCATTCGAGTTTGCGTCCACGCCTTCGAACTTGACGTAGAGGCCGTCTTTCTTAGCCTCGACCGAAACGGTCTTGGTCTTGAGCATGACCTTGTCAAAGCGGTGCAGGTTCTGCTTTTCCCACACCTTCACGGCGTCACGGTCCGGCCCTTGCATCAGGCCGTCAAGCATTTCGACCACATCGACGCGGGCGCCGAGCAGCGAGTAGACGGTGGCCATTTCCAGCCCGATGATGCCGCCGCCGATGACCAGCATCTTCTTCGGCGTAAAGCGCAGTTCGAGCGCGCCGGTCGAGTCGACGATGCGCGGGTCCTCGGGGAGGAAGGGCAAGTGTACCGGCGCACTGCCGGCAGCGATGATGCAGTTCTTGAAGCGGACAATCTTTTTCTCGCCAGTTTTTTCCTGACCGTTGCCGCTCGTGAGTTCAACTTCAACGTGGTTGGCGTCAAGGAAGCTGCCAACACCGCGCACGATGTCGACCTTGCGCAGCTTGGCCATGCCGGTCAGTCCAGCGGTGAGTTTGCCGACAACGCCGTTCTTGTGCGTACGCAGTTTGTCGAGATCGATTTTCGGTGCTGCAAAACTCACGCCGCAGTCGGCCATGTGCGCCGCTTCATCCGCGACGACGGCAACGTGCAGCAGCGCCTTGGAGGGGATGCAGCCGACGTTGAGGCAGACGCCGCCCAGCGTCGCGTAACGCTCGATGATGACGGTCTTCATGCCGAGATCGGCGCTGCGGAAAGCAGCGGAATAACCACCGGGCCCGGCGCCGAGCACGAGCATGTCGGTCTCGATGTCAGCCTTGCCCGCGAAGCTGCCGGCAACCGGTGCTGGCACGCTGGTGGCAACTGGCGCGGGCGCTGGAGGAATGGCTGAGCTTGCCGTGGCGGCAGGGGTTGCTGTTGCGATGGGTTCAGCGGCCTCAATCAGCACCACCAACATGCCTTCCGATATCTTGTCGCCAACCTTTACTTTGATTTCCTTGATGATGCCGTCGACCGGGCTGGGGATGTCGATGGTGGCTTTGTCCGATTCAAGCGTAAGCAGCGCGTCTTCGGCCTTGACGCGATCACCGGCCTTGACGCAAATCTCGATGATCGGCACATCGGTGAAATTGCCGATGTCCGGAACTTTGGCTTCAATGATCTGGCTCATTTGCTTCTCCTGATCAAAGCAGCGCCGGGCGCATGTCGGCCAGCACTTGGGCGATATAGGCGGTGAAGCGGGTGCCTTGCGCGCCGTCGATTACGCGGTGATCGGCCGAGAGCGAGAGCGGCAGGATCAGGCGCGGCAGGAATTCCTTGCCGTTCCACACGGGTTTCATCACCGACTTGGAAACGCCAAGAATGGCGACTTCCGGCGCGTTCACGATGGGCGAGAACGAGGTGCCGCCGATACCGCCGACACTGGAGATGGTGAAACAGCCGCCGGACATTTCGGCCGGGGAAAGCTTGCCGTCACGCGCCTTTTTGGCGAGGACAGCGCATTCGGCGGCAATTTCAGTCACCGACTTCTGGTCAACATTCTTGACCACCGGAACGACGAGGCCGTGGGGTGTGTCGGCGGCAAAAGCGATGTTGAAGTATTTCTTCAGCACCAAATTGTCGCCGTCGAGCGAGCTGTTGAATTCCGGGAATTTTCTGAGCCCGCGTTCGCAGGCTTTGATCAGGAAAGCCAGCAGGGTGACTTTTACGCTGGCGGCAGCCACATCTCCTGCTTTTTCAGCTTCCTTGTTCATTTTTAAGCGGAAGGCTTCGAGTTCGGTGATGTCGGCGTCTTCGTGATAGGTCACGGCTGGGATCATCACCCAGTTGCGGGCGAGGTTCTGGCCAGAGATTTTCTTGATGCGCGAGAGCGGCTGCACTTCGATTTCGCCGAACTTGGCAAAATCGACCTTCGGCCAGGGCAGCAGGTCAAGCCCGCCACCGAGCGAGGCGCCACCGGCCGAAGCGCCTGAACTCATGACGCCCTTCACGAAGGCGGTGATGTCTTCCTTGACGATGCGGCCTTTCGGGCCGCTGGCAGGCACGCGCGAAAGATCGACGCCGAGTTCGCGGGCAAAGAGACGGACGGAGGGGCTGGCGTGGGTGCCGCCAGAGGCCGGGGACGGTGCAGCAGCGGCAACCGGTTGTGGTGCCGGTGCGCTTTTAGCCGGCGCAGGCGCGGGCGCTTGTGCTACGGGTGCGGGTGCGGCAGGGGTAGGAACTTCGGCCTTCGGTGCAGGCTTTGACTCAGCGGCGGCAGCTTCGATCACTGCAACGACAGCGCCTTGCGAAATCTTATCGCCCAGGGCAACGCGAATTTCCTTGACCACACCGGCAGCCGAGGAGGGGACGTCCATCGTCGCCTTGTCTGATTCGAGCGTGACGAGAGCATCGTCGAGCTTGACAGTGTCGCCGACCTTGACGCAGATTTCGATGACCGGAATGGCGTCGAAATCACCAATATCCGGAACCTTGACTTCAATTAGCTGGCTCATGAAATCGCTTCCTTAGACTGTTACCGGATTCGGTTTATTGATGTTGATGCCGTACTTGGTGATGGCCTCGGCAACCTTGCTGCGTTCGATGGCGCCGTCATCAGCCAGCGCCTTCAGTGCGGCGACGGTTATCCAGCGGCGGTCAACTTCAAAGAAGTGGCGCAGCGCTTCGCGCGTATCCGAGCGACCGAAACCATCGGTGCCGAGGGTGACATAGCGGCGATTGATGAAGGGGCGTATCTGCTCGGCGTACAGACGGACATAGTCGGTGGCGGCAATGATCGGGCCGCGCGTATCGTTCAAGCATTTTTCGACGTGCGAGAGACGTGGCTGCGCGGTCGGGTTGAGCATGTTCCAGCGGGCAGCGTCATTGCCGTCGCGCGCCAGTTCGTTGAAGCCCGGACAACCCCACAGATCGGCGTCGACACCCCAGTCGTTCTTGAGCAATTCAGCCGCGGCGATGGCTTCGCGGAAGATCGTGCCCGAGCCGAGTAGTTGCACACGCGGGGCAGCTTGTTTGCCTTCCGAAACCTGCCCTTTCTTCAACAGGTACATCCCTTTGATGATGTCGGCTTCGGCACCAACCGGCATTTCGGGATGTTCGTAATTCTCGTTCATCACTGTGATGTAGTAATAAACGTCTTCCTGCTCCTGGAACATGCGGCGCATGCCGTCCTGCATGATCACCGCGACTTCGAAGGAGAAAGTCGGGTCGTAGCTGATGCAGTTGGGGATGAGGCCGGAGAGGATCAGCGAATGGCCGTCCTGGTGCTGCAGGCCTTCGCCGTTGAGCGTCGTGCGGCCGGCGGTGGCGCCAATCATGAATCCGCGCGCGCGCTGGTCGGCTGCAGCCCAGTAGAAGTCCATGGTACGTTGCAGGCCGAACATCGAGTAGCAGATGTAGAACGGGATCATCTGCACGTTGTGCACCGAGTAGGCGGTCGCTGCAGCGATCCAGTCGCACATCGCACCGGCTTCATTGATGCCTTCCTGAAGCACCTGGCCGTCTTTCGACTCCTTGTAGAACATCAGCTGGTCGTGGTCTTCCGGCACGTAGTTTTGGCCGAGTTGGTTCCAGATGCCGACCTGACGGAAAAGACCTTCCATGCCGAAGGTGCGCGATTCGTCCGGCACGATGGGGACGACGTGGCGGCCGATCTTTTTGTCCTTGAGCATGATGTTAAGCAGGCGCACGATGGA
>JANNGP010000031.1:0-5367 GCA_031403915.1 Betaproteobacteria bacterium | reverse complement strand
GCCAATCTGCCAACGCACAAACCCGGTGTCGATCAGGACAAATACGACGCCTATTGCGAACACCTTGTCGTGTGCGATGAAAATACCAGTGCCGTGGTCGGAACCTATCGCATCCTGTCGCCTGAAAAAGCGCACAAGATTGGAAGCTACTACTCCGAGAACGAGTTCGATCTTTCGCGACTCCAGCATCTGCGTCCGACCATGGTTGAGATTGGTCGCTCCTGCGTGCATCCTGATTACCGCACTGGCGCGACGATTGCCTTGCTCTGGGCGGGCCTCGCCAAATACATGATTGAACATCGTTACGATTACCTGATCGGTTGCGCGAGTATCAGCATGGCTGATGGTGGCCACGCCGCGGCGAGCATGTATAAACGGTTGGGTGAGAACATGAGCCCGCTTGAATATCGCGTTTTCCCGCTTTGCCCACTGCCCTTGGCCGCCTTGAATAATGATTTGCCGGCCGAACTGCCGCCGCTGATCAAGGGCTATTTGCGCGCGGGAGCCTACGTCTGTGGTGATCCCGCCTGGGATCCTGATTTCAACACGGCCGACCTCCCGATCCTGATGCCGATGTCGCGCATGGATAGCCGGTACGCCAGACACTTCACCGGGAAACCAGGCTGAACTCAAACCGGAGAACAGGTATGTCCAGTCGCCTGCCGGCACCGCAGCTCCAACGCATTTTCGGTTGTGCTCGTGTTGGGCTGCACTTGCTGGGAGGTGTTTTAACGGTCGCCTGTATTTATCCCTTTGTCGCCGAAAGTCGAAGACTCTGGCTCAAGCAGCGCTGGTCACATCAGTTGCTGGATATCTTGGGTGTTCGACTCGACGCTCATCTGGCAGGTATTCCGCCGGGCAGTCTGATTGTCGCCAACCATATCTCCTGGCTGGATATTTACGCACTCAATGCGGCACGGCCTATGGCTTTTGTCTCCAAGTCCGAGGTGCGCTCCTGGCCGCTGATCGGCTGGCTGGCGATCAACGCCGATACCGTTTTCCTGAACCGCAGTAGCCGCCGACATGCCATGGCCGTCAATGCGGAAATCAGTGAGTTGCTTGTTTCTGAAAAAGATGTCGCTGTATTCCCCGAAGGCACCACCAGCGATGGTACGCATTTGCTCAATTTTCACGGTGCCTTGCTGCAAGCCGCGGTGGATACGGGTCGCCCGGTGCAGCCGGTGGCACTGGCCTATTACGATGCCGACGGGCGGCGTAGCCTGGCACCGGCTTATGCCGGTGAAACGTCAATGGGCGAAAGCCTGGCTGCCATTCTTGCCTGTCGTTCGCTGACTGTTCGTTTGCGTCCAACGCCTCCGCTCGATTCGCAGACAAGACAACGGCGTGAGTTGGCTCATGCTGCACGCGGGGCCATCGCCTTCAGCCTCGGACTTCCTTTGGTGAACAGTCAGATCGGGATTCGGCCTGTTGTTCAGGATGAACAGCCGCTGAATGAACTCCCTCCAGGGGGTTCCAAGCCTGTGACGGCAACTTAGGCCTGTAAAGGGTCGGTCTGCGGGTCAATAAGCACGGCTATCTTGAAGTGCTGTGCCGTAGAATCCAGTATTCATGCGCCTTTTGAATCATCTTAAAAAATAATTTTCAATGCGCATGGTACAGCGCAGCACTTCGGCATCATGGCTGAATCTGGCGGCGTTCAATGAAAAGGCTGCTGCCGGTCTGCTTCTTCGCGTTTTTCTTTGCTTCTGCGGCGGCGGCCGAGATTTCACGGTGCGACTCAAAGGCATCAGCGCTGACGGGAAGCGCGCCGATTGACAAGGCGGGCAGAGAATATGAAACCATCTTCCCGCGCCGGTTCTCGGCGAAGTAACCTCTGCCGTTGGGTAGATCGGAAAGCTTCTCGTTTTCAACGGCCTCGCTTACACGCAGGTCGAAGAGGCGCAGAGCTTGCTGGCAGCGATCTTCCCAGTCTTCACTTTGGAACAGAAGCATGAAATCATCCCCGCCGATGTGTCCGCAGAAGTCGACTAGAGGATTGGCGATTTCGACCATCGTTTGTGCCAGCAAAACGATGATGTCGTCACCCTTGCGATACCCGAAGGCATCATTGAAGGGTTTGAAGTGGTCAATGTCGAAATAGCAGGCGCAGAAGCTGATTTTGCGCTCAAGCAGGCGATCAATATGCTCGTTGATCGGAACGTTGCCCGGCAGTTGCGTTAGCGGGTTGGCGTAGCGTGCGGCCTGGATCTGCATCTCGGTAATCATGCCCATCAGGTCGTGTGCGCTACCTATTCCCAAATATTCGCCACTGCGTGTCACGATGAAGCCATCGTAAATGTGGTGACGCGCCGAGCGACTGACGATCAGCGCGGCTTCCTGAATTGTGCACTCTTCGTCGATGCACAGTGGCATGTGGTCCATGAACTGGATACACGACTTGCGACCGAACAATTCGCGACGGTACGGCCGAGCCATCCGGTCGACCATTTCATGCCGGTTGATCAGACCCAGCGGTGTGCCATCGGATACCACAGGCATTGACATGAGATCGGGATTGTCATCGAAACGACGATATATCTCGTCATTGAAGGTCTGTGGCGAGGCCGGTTCAATCCGGCGTATCAAACTGCGAACCGTCACGGTCCCTGACGGTGCCAGTCCGGTCGGGAATACGATGATGCCACGACGTTTTATGGTGCTGATGATCTTTTCGCTGGGAAGTGTTCGCGGGTCGGCAACGGGCATTGCAATCAGATAGCCCTGGCCAAATGCGATTCCCAGATCACGAACGGCGAGGCAATCCGCTTCGCTTTCTATGCCTTCTGCAACGACCTGGGCAGAGCAGGATTCAGCAAGACTCTGCATTGCTTTTACAAAATGGTGCTTCAGTTTGTCCTGCGCGATGCCATCGATGAAATGCCGGTCAATCTTGACGTAATCCGGTTGTATTTCCGACCACATACGCAGGTTGGCAAAACCTTCGCCCAGATCATCAATGGCGATTTGATAGCCCAGGCTCCGGTAATGCGAAAGTGCCCGATGAATGTCCGGATAGTCGTTAATGCGCTGGTTTTCGGTTAGTTCAATAACTACCCGGTTTGGGCTGATCCCGATCTGATGCAGCAAGTCGAGCGTGCCACCATTGAAAAACAGTTCGTCATCCAGGCAATCCGGGCTGGAATTGATGAACAGTTTTCCGGGAAGCTGTAGTTGTGCAAAAGCCCGGAATACCGTTTCGCGACAGGACTGTTCAAGTTTCCTGCGCATGCCTTGGCGTTCTGCGGCGTCAAAGAGCTGCTTGGGTGAATGCAGCGGGGTATGCTCGGGGCCGCGAATCAAGCCTTCAAAGCCGGTGTAGGAATGCGTCCGAAAATCAATGATCGGTTGAAATACGGCAGTTAATCGGTGATTGTCAATGATGTCATCAAGCAGGTCGATTTCTTCAGTGGGCCATTCCATATTTTCTCTGCCGATGACAAAGAGCGGAAAGGTCGGGCTTCGGCTCGTAGCTGCAAGCATGGTGGATTCTCCATTTGATGGGTTCAATTATTCACTTTAGGTTAACGTCCAAGTGTTTCAGTACAATGACGGCCTTTGGCGTCCTGTCTTTCGGGCGCGGCAGGGAGAAAACTCGTGACACGTAAATATTTTGGAACCGATGGCGTACGCGGCCGGGTTGGGCAATTTCCGATCACGCCGGATTTTGTGATGCATCTTGGTTATTCGGCGGGCAAGGTATTGCTCGCTGACGAGTCGGCGCGTGGTCACCTCAAGGCCGGTGAGCGTCCGGCCGTACTCATCGGCAAGGACACACGCATCTCCGGCTATATGCTGGAGGCAGCGCTGGAAGCGGGCTTTGCGGCGGCCGGCGTGGATGTCTGTCTGGTCGGGCCGATGCCAACCCCCGCTGTGGCCTACCTCACACGTGCCTTGCGTCTGCAGGCCGGAATCGTTATTTCGGCCTCGCACAACCCCTATTACGATAACGGGATCAAATTCTTCTCGGCGCACGGCACCAAGCTGGAAGATGCGCTGGAAGCCAGGATTGAGGCAGGGATTGATGCACCGCTGGTTTGCGTGCAGTCGGCCGATCTGGGTCGCGCACGGCGCATTGATGATGCCGCCGGGCGTTACATCGAGTTTTGCAAGAGCACCTTCCCCAACGACCTTGATCTGCGCGGACTGAAGATCGTTGTCGATTGTGCGCATGGTGCGGCGTATCACATCGCGCCGCACGTGTTTCACGAGTTGGGCGCTGAGGTGGTTGCCATCGGTGCCGAGCCTAATGGTCTTAACATCAATAAGGATGTCGGCGCGACAGCACCGGATGCCTTGAGTAAAGCCGTATTGGCGAACAAAGCGGATTTGGGCATCGCCCTCGATGGCGATGCCGATCGTGTGATGATGGTCGATGCGTCAGGCAAGGTGTATGACGGTGATCAATTGCTGTTGGCGGTGGTGCGTAGCCGGTTGCGCCATGGGTCGGTGGCGGGTGTGGTTGGAACGCTAATGACCAATCTGGCCTGCGAACACGCTTTGGCCAGTTTGAACGTGCCTTTTGCCCGTGCCGCCGTCGGTGATCGTTACGTATTGGAAATGCTGCGTGAGAAGGGCTGGCTGTTCGGTGGTGAGAACTCGGGGCACATCCTCTGCCTTGACCGGCATACGACTGGCGACGGCATTGTTTCAGCCTTGCAGGTGCTTTGCGCGCTGCGCGAGAAGGGCGGCAATCTGGGCGAGTTGCTCGGGGGTTTGGTGCTCTATCCGCAAGTGCTGATCAATGTGCCGCTGGTTAAGGGATTTGCCTGGAAGGATCATCCGCTGATTGCTGGCGTCTTGCAGGAAGTGGAGTTGGCACTGAAGGGCGAGGGCAGGGTGTTGCTGCGCGCTTCGGGGACAGAGCCCCTGCTGAGAGTCATGGTTGAAGGGCAGGATGCAGAGAAAGTGCAGGCTGCAGCAGAGAAACTTGCCGCAGCAGTTCGGGAAGCCGTTTCATCGTAGTGTAATAGAGTCGTAACATTCGCCCGATAGACTCGCCTTGTTGCACGTGATTGTGTTGTGTCTAACCAAGGAGAATGCTGAATGAAAGTTGCGAAAATTGCTGTAGTAGCGGCCTTGACGCTGGCCGGTTTGTCGGCTACCGGGCTGGTTCAGGCCCAGACGCTAGTCAAAGTTGACGGCTCTTCGACGGTCTATCCGATTACCGAGGCCGTGGCGGAAGACTTCCAGAAGTCCAAAAAGAATTCAATACGCGTAACGGTCGGTATTTCCGGCACCGGCGGTGGCTTCAAGAAGTTCTGCCGTGGCGAGATTGATATTTCCGATGCGTCGCGCCCGATTACCAAGAAGGAAATGGAAGACTGCAAGGCGGCCGGCATTGAATACATGGAATTCCCGGTGGCCTAC
>JANNGP010000030.1:0-3867 GCA_031403915.1 Betaproteobacteria bacterium | reverse complement strand
TCACCGCCTGCAAGCGGTAATAACGGTCTGTCGGTGCCGGCGGCACACTGCCGCAGGCAGCAACAAGCAGGCAAAAGATCAGAAGGCTGGCGTGTAGTCTGTTCATTGTGGCGCTCCTGCGGCATCGACGGGCGGCTTGCTACTGATCAGCGCTGCCGGGTTATCACGGATGGTACGGGAGAACTCGTTGAGGTTGCGCCCGGCGGACTCGAGCTGATAGAGCGTCGCGTCAACGCGGCGCAGCGCCTCTTTCAAGTCCTTGCCGCTGCTGGTAACGATACCGCGCGAATCCTTGACCAGACCTTCCACTTCGGCACGCACGCTGGCTAGGTCATTCGACAGCTTCATGGCGTTGGCCGATGCGCCGTCAGCGTTGCGCAACAGACTACCCCAGTGCTTTACGTTCTCCTCGGAGAACAGCGCATCGACGCGCGCCGAGGTGCGGTTGATACGTTCCATCGTCGCACGCATGTCGGCCATCGCCGGCGTGACGTTCTGGTTGATCGAGGCCAGCATCGGCTTGATGCTCGTTTCGGTTATCTTGCCCAGATCCGTCGCCAGCGTGGCGACCGACTCCATCAGATTGACGCTGCCGCCACCGGGGATATCTGCACCCGTTGCCAGGATCTCTCGCGCATTGCCTTCCTTGATTTCTACAAGTGGCGCGCTGAGCAAGCCGGGCGTGGCAATCACCGCACGGCTATCGGCCGGAATCTTCAAAGGCATGCGCAGATTAAGCGTGATGCGATACCAGGTCTTGTTTTCCCGCGCCACCGGCTCTACCTTGGCGACGTTCCCGACATCGAAGCCCTCGTAGGTCACTACCGTGCCCTCTTTGATACCGGCCACGTTGGGGAAATGGGTGAAATAAGTATCGCCCTTGGCGCTGTTCCCGGTGATCCGGTACAGCGCGTAGAGCAGCACGGCGGCCATCAGCAGCACAAAGCTTCCGACCAGCAGATAATTGACGTTATCGCGTTTCATCTTGGTATGTATCCTGAGTGAGGCAACCCCTAAACACCCAACACAGAGACGCGGAGGCACAGAGGTTCGCAGAGAAATTCAAATCGGGCCTGCTTCCTCTGCGTTTTCTCTGCGCCTTTGCGCCTCTGCGGTGGATTTTATTCGTCATTCAAAAAATCTCTTTCGTGAGTCGTTCCATATACTCGTCGGCGTTTATGGCCTCATTTCTCGGCGTGCGATCAAGCAGCGAGCGGATACGCGGGTGATCGCTCGCCCGCACAGCCGCGACCGTATCCGACATTAAAATTTTGCCTTGGTCGAGCACCGTGATGCGGTCGGCAATCTTGAAGGCACTGTCGAGTTCGTGCGTGACCACCACGATGCTCATGTTCATCGCATCGCGCAAGGTCAGGATCAGATCATCGAGTTCGGCCGACACCACCGGATCAAGCCCAGCCGACGGCTCGTCGAAGAAAAGCAGCTTCGGATCCATGACGATGGCGCGCGCCAGTGCGGCCCGCTTGATCATGCCGCCCGAGAGTTCAGAGGGCATCAGGTTTTCAAAACCGGCCAGATTGACCACTTCCAGCTTCATGCGACTCATGATGCGTATGGTGTTCTCATCGAGCTTGGTATGCTCGCGCAGCGGCAACTCGACGTTCTCGCCAACCGTCATCGAGTTGAACAGCGCACCGCCCTGAAACGCCACGCCCATGTTCTTGCGCAGATCGAACATCTCGTTGGCATTGAGCTTTGTGATGTCCTTGCCGAGCAACTTGATGCTGCCCGAGGTCGGCCGGTGCAAGCCGAGCAAGTGGCGCAACAGCGTGCTCTTGCCCGAACCGCTGCCGCCCATGATGACCATGATCTCGCCCTGCCGCGCTTGGCAACTCACGTCGTCAAGAATCTTCCGGGTCCCGTAATGGGTCACCAGATGGCTGACGTCGATGGCGAAATCGGTGGCGTTCACAGTAGGCACCACGCCTTGGAAAACGAAACACCTACCGCAGAGGCGCAGAGGCGCAGAGGAAACGCAGAGAGAAGAAAGGTTTTCTCCGCGATATCTCTGCGCCTCTGCGCCTCTGCGGTGGATTTTTCTGTATTTGGCATGTCGTTCAACGACTGGTCAAGAAAGTGAAAACCATATCGGCGAGGATGATGCCGATACAGCCGAGCACCACCGAGCGCGTCGTTGCCCGCCCGACGCCTTCGGCGCCGGCAGTTACATTGAAGCCGTTGGCTGAGCCGATCAGGGTGATGATCACGGCAAAAATCAGGCTTTTGAGTACGCCGTGGATTACGTCCTGAGCAACCAGCACTTCAAAAGTGCGGTTGAAGAAGATGTTCATTGGCAGACTCAGTTCGCCGGCGCAATACAGCGCGCCGCCAAACAGTGCAATCAGGTCGGACAGGATGGTCAGCGCAGGTAGCGTAATCAGCATGGCCGCAAGCAGCGGCGCCACAAGGTAACGCACCGGGTTAATGCCGATCACGCGCAGTGCATCAATCTCTTGCGAAATCTGCATGGTCCCGATGCGCGCGGCAATGGCAGAACCGGAACGACCGGCAACGAAGATGCCGGTAATCAGTGGCGCAAACTCGCGCGTCACCGACAGCGCGATACCGAGCACGACCTGCCCTTCGGCACCAAAGGTACGCAGCGTATAGATACCCTGAATGGCCAGCATCATGCCGATGGCAAACGATGCCAACCCGACAATCGGAATCGCATCCACACCCACACCCACCGCTTCCTTGAATACCGAGCGCAGACGCACCGGCTGCCGCCGCCAGCGGCCCATGACCAGCCAGTAGAAGGCCTCGGCCAGCAGCGCGGCGTGATAGCCGACCTCGCGCACCAACTGCACGCTGCGCTGACCGACTTGCTCGACGAAGGAAAGAAGTTTGGTCATCGGTTCCTAAAAATCATTAACCACAACGGCACAACGGGCACAACGAAAAACCAGGAAAACCACTTTTGACACAGAGATCACAGAGGCACAGAGCACACGGAGAAAACAAAAAAGAGTTTTAAAGTTTTTGCTTGTCGTTGTGCCCGTTGTGTCGTTGTGGTTAAACAACATCCTCAAACGAAGCATGAATCGGAAATACCTTGTCCAGCCGCGCCAGTTTCAGAACATTCATTGCTGACTGCGCCACGGCTACCAAGCCGAATTCCAGCCCCTGTTTCTTGGCGGTCTGATAGCCCTCAACCAGACTCGCCACTCCGGAGCTGTCCATGTAGGTTACCGCCGAGAGCTCAACGAGCAGTGGTAATTTCTGCTTGAGACAGTCAAGAATAGCCTCACGCGCTTTGGGTGAGGAGTGCAGGTCAACATCGCCGGACAGACGAACAATCTTGTACGGCGGGCGGTCTTCGATCTGAATATCCACGTGGGTTTCCTTAATAAATCCGCTTGATCAGTTGCAGGCAGTTAACAAACCCATCCGGAGACGGCAAATAGGCCACGCCGTCCATCAACTCGCGCATGAATCGCACACCCAGCCCACCCGGCCGCAACTCGTCCAATTCTCTCGGCCGCAGATCATCATCCGTCGCGGGCAAGCCATTATCCAGCAAATGAGTCACCAACACAGCGTCATCGACGCCCAGGCGCAAGGTGAAATTTTGCCCGCCGGAAAAACCATAGCCGTGCTGAATGATGTTCATGCACGCTTCGTTGATCGCCAGCACCACCTGCTCACTACACGCTTCAGAACAACCCATACGGTGGCAAGCCGCACGCACAGCACCACGCACCGCTGAAAGCACCTCGGTCTCTGCGGGGAAAATCTGATCGAACATGACCTCCATCAGCCAATCACCAACAGGGTCAGGTCATCATGCAGACGCTCGCCGGGGCGAGCCAGCGCGCCGGCCACACCTGCGAGTTGCTCTGCCGG
>JANNGP010000029.1:0-2983 GCA_031403915.1 Betaproteobacteria bacterium | reverse complement strand
GGCCCCGAACCTGGCCAAGCTCGGCATCGTGATGGACCAGGCGCCGTTGGTCGACGCCACGCTGGCCTCGCTGTTCAACCAGGACGACCCGACGGTGGGCGGCTACACGCCCGACAAGGTGGCACTGCGCCGCGCCATCTCACTGGCCTACAACCTGCCACGCGAGATCGACCTGCTGCGCCGTGGCCAGGCCATGCCCGCGCAATCGTTGTTGCCGCCTGGGGTGAGCGGCTTCGACCCGGCGCTGAAGTCGGAGATGAGCGACTTCGACCTGCCGCGCGCCAAGGCCCTGCTCGACCTGTACGGCTATGTCGATCGCGATGGCGACGGCTATCGCGAGCAGCCCGACGGCAACGCGCTGGTGCTGGAGTTCACCGCCCAGCCCACCCAGCTGTCGCGCCAGGAGCAGCAGCTTTGGCAAAAGAGCATGCACGCGCTGGGCCTGCGCATGGTGTTCCGCATCGGCCAGTGGCAAGAGAACATCAAGGCCAGCCGCGCCGGCAAGCTGATGATGTGGGGCACCGGCTGGAGCGCGGCCATTCCCGACGGCACCTATTTTCTCGACGTGCTGAACGGCGCCAACAAGGGCCAGTCGAACCACTCGCGCTTCGACCTGCCGGCGTTCAACCAACTCAACCAGCGTCAACGTGTGATGCCCGACGGCCCCGAGCGCGACGCCCTCATCCACGAGGCGCTGCGTGTGTCGCTGGCCTACATGCCGATCAAGGCCACCACACATCCGGTAAACAGCTTCCTGTCGCACGCCCATGTCGTCAACTATCGCCCGCACCCGTACATCCGCGATTTCTGGCGCTACATCGACATCGACGCGGGCGCGGGGCTTTGAGCCGCCAGCGCAGGTTTGAGATGACTCCGACGCCGGCACTTGCCCCCGCTTTCCGCCGCGCCGCGCTGCTGCTGGCCGGCGGCCTGCTGGCGATGTCGCCGTGTCTGGTGCCGGCGCCGGCGCAGGCGCAGTCCGACGCGAAAGCCACCACACAAGCCACCGCACAAGCCAGCGGCCCCAGGCTGCTGCGCTACGCCTTCCCGATTGCCGAGACCAGTTTCGATCCGGCGCAGATCACCGACCTGTATTCGCGCACCGTGGCCTCGGGCATCTTCGATGCGCCGCTCGAGTTCGAGTTCCTGGCGCGGCCGGCGCGTTTGCGGCCGAACACGCTGGTGGCCATGCCCGAGGTGTCGGCCGACTTCCGCAGCTTCACCTTTCGCATCAAGCCGGGCATCCACGTCGCCGACGACCCGGCGTTCGGCGGCAAGAAGCGCGAACTCACCGCTGCCGACTATGTGGCCTCGATCAAGCGCCACTACGACCCGCGCTGGAAGAGCGGCAACCTGTAAGTGCTGGAAAGCGCCAAGATCGTCGGCCTGAGCGAGCTGCGCAAGAAGCTCATCGAGGCCAAGAAGCCCTTCGACTACGACGTGGAAGTCGAAGGCCTGCGCGCGCTCGACCGCTACACCTTCCGCATCACGCTGGCCGACCCCAGCCCGCGATTTCTCTACAACATGGCCGACGGCGCGTTCACTGGCGCCTTGGCGCGCGAAGTCGTCGACGCCTATGGCGACAGTGTCGGCGAACACCCGGTGGGCACGGGCCCGTTCCGCCTGGCGCAGTGGAAGCGCAGCTCGCGCATGCTGCTTGAAAAGAACCCGAACTACCGCGAGGTGCTGTACGACGAACACCCGCCCGAAGGCGACGCACGGCTGCAAGCCATCGCCGCGCAGTTCAAGGGCCGGCGCCTGCCGCTGCTCGACCAGGTGCAGATCTCGGTCATCGAAGAACAGCAGCCGCGCTGGTTGTCGTTCCTGAACAGCGAGCAGGACGTGATGGAAAACCTGCCGCCCGAATTTGCCAACATCGCCATTCCCAACAACCAGCTGGCGCCGAACCTGGCCAAACGTGGCATCGGCATGCAACGCTATGCACGTTCCGACGTGGCGGTGTCGTACTTCGGCATGGAAAACCCGGTGGTCGGCGGCTACACGCCGGCCAAGGTGGCGCTGCGCCGCGCCATTTCGCTGGCCGTGGACATCGACCGCGAGATCCGCCTGGTGCGGCGCAACCAGGCGATCCCCGCGCAGTCGCCCATCGGCCCCGAAGCCTGGGGTTACGACGGCGCCTTCAAGTCGGAGATGAGCGACTACAACCTGGCGCGCGCCAAGGCGCTGCTCGACATGCACGGCTATGTCGACCGCGACGGCGATGGCTGGCGCGACCAGCCCGACGGCAAGCCGCTGGTGCTGGACTATTCCACCTCACCCGACCAGAACTCGCGCCAGCTCACCGAACAGTGGAAGCGCAACATGAACGCCATCAACGTGCGCATCGACTTCAAGGTGGCCAAGTGGCCCGAACAGCTGAAGGCCTCGCGCACCGGCAAGCTGATGATGTGGGGCGTGGGCTGGAGCGCCGGCCAACCCGACGGCGACACCTTCCTGGCGCTGGGCTACGGGCCGAACAAGGGCCAGGCCAACCACGCGCGTTTCGACCTGGCCGCCTTCAACACGCTGTATGAAAAGCAGCGTGTGCTGCCCGACGGGCCCGAGCGCCAGGCGGCCATGGACGAGGCCAAGAAACTGATGGTCGCCTACATGCCCTACAAGGTGCACGTGCACCGCATTTGGACCGACCTGTGGCAACCGTGGGTGAAGGGCTACAACCGCAACATCTTCGTGCGCGAGTTCTGGAAGTACGTCGACATCGACGCGGCCGAACAGGCCGCTCGCGCCGCGCCATGATGCGGCGCCTGGTGACGCTGCTGGCCTGCGCGGTCGCCTGCTTGGGCAGTGCGGGTGCCGCAGCGCCGCAACAGCCGGCGACGCAGGCGCCGAAGGTGCTGCGCACCTCGTTCCCGGTCGCCGAGACCGGCTTCGACCCGGTGAAGATCACCGACCTGTATTCGCGCACCGTCACGCCGCACATCTTCGAAGGCCTGTACACCTACGACCACCTGGCGCGGCCACC
>JANNGP010000028.1:0-11395 GCA_031403915.1 Betaproteobacteria bacterium | reverse complement strand
GGCAGCAATAAGAGCCTGAAGAAGGCCTTATTGGCGTTCGCCTAGCGATATCGATAAGCTGACGATTCTGTTCTTCGAGTTATCTTGTAGAATCGGCAGGTCGCGCACAAACACTCAACGCGTTTTTACACAGTCTGGGCCGGTTGTTGCCTGATGCGAGATGCATTCTAACTTGGCAACGGTGGGAAGAATAGACAAATGAGCTGCTTTGATCGCCGGTTCTCTTTGGCGCATTCCTAGGCAGTGGTGGGGGCGTCGAAAGCCCAGAGCTTCCCGATTGGAAACCGTCCGGCAAGAGTTGCTTTCATTCATTTACGGAAAAACGCCAGAAACCCGAAGTCTTCGCTCGCGCGAGTTAAAGGAATAATACGCCGAATTTTCAGTCTGTTAAGCAAGAATCAACGGAGGTAAGGCAGCTATATAAACCATTGAATAATCAGCAGGTTATCATTGGAATCAATGGGTTTTTTTGCTGCCATTTTTCTCAATTAAACAGCGGGTTAAGGCGTCCGTTTCAGGGATTAGTCGACGGAATGAATGTTTGAAAACAATCAAAGGCATTATGCTGCTGAGGTTGATTGCCCGATACTCACTTCGCTCTGCTGGGGGCATATTTGGGGGCATATCAATAATCCTCTAAACGGAGAACAAGCATTAATGCGGCATGCAGACAACAACTATTCGGTAGCAGTACCGCCACCAATTTATGATGTTTAGAAGTCTAAAGAAGGCCGGACAACCCGTTTACTGCCGCGTTATCCGGTTTTTTTTCGTCCGGCGTGCTCAGAGTGAAAATAGATGCGCCGTCCAGATGAAAGAATGGTGCTGGATGATTCGATCTTGAACTGGGTCGGTTATTCGCTCATACTCAGGCAAACAATAACGAAGAAAATTTGATGCCTGATCTACAACCAGAGAAAGGCTATAGTGAAAATCGTACTGATTGTTTTCTCCGTCACCCTTTCAGGTTGTGCGGCCTATCCCTATCCGGCATACTCTACCGAGCCTGACCCGTACCAGGCTCAAGCACTAGCTGATCAGCAATGCGCCAAATCTAACAAGGTGGCTGTAAGAATCTCGGCTCCCAACTGCGACGGCACCAACTGCAAAACACAATTTGAATGCAAATAATTGCTTTGGTAGGCAATTTGATCAATTCAGGCCAGATGGTTATTTGGCGTAGAAGTCGCTCGCTCGAGTGATTTGTGGCTGAATATTCAAAGACGGCCGGTAAGCTGATCAAGAGCCGTATCTGCCGGCTCAGTAATTCCGGACTTTTTTTCCTTCCTGGATTCCAATAGGGATTGAAATTCATCAAGGGAGCCTTCTGTGACCTCTGGTTGTCGACGTTCGACTTTACGGCGACGGTCAACAAATCCTTTTGGAAGCCTGATTCCCCAGCTTTTCAGGCTGTCAAAGTTTCTCCGCTCCTTACCTCTTGCTTTTCGCATTACCAATCTCCAATGAAATCACGCGTCACTTGTAACTTCGAACAAAGCGATGCATGTCATTTGTTTTTATCAAACGAATCCGCAGTGCGCTAGAACTATTTGCTTATTTTGAAGTTCAACACCAAAAAATGAAGTGGATCGGTAATAAACACTGCGTCTAGTAAAGCATAAAGCCAATACTTTAATCTGTATTAATGGATGTGGTTGGGAAGGCTTTGGAATAATTGGCCTCCTCGACGGGAATCGAACCCATATCTCACGCTTAGGAGGCGCGTGCACTATCCATTATGCTACGAGGAGGTCGGGGCGTATTCTAGCGCGACGGGCGGGTTCGCTGCCAGTTTTAGTGAGGAGAGCATTAATGATCAAAAATCTTTGGATAGCTTTGCTGCTTGTCGTTCTGTCGATTGGCATGGCGCTGGCACAAGAGGTGCCGGCCGTAGGCAGTGTCGCCCCCAATTTTTCGCTGCCCGATCAGAGCGGCCGCGAAGTTTCACTGGAGAGTCTGCGTGGCAAATGGCTGGTGCTGTACTTCTACCCGAAAAACGATACACCCGGTTGCACTGAGGAAGCCTGCAGTTTCCGTGACGACATGGCGCAGCTGACTGCACTGGGCGCTCAGATCGTCGGCGTAAGTATTGCCGATGCGGCATCAAACGCCGAGTTTGCCAAGAAATATCACCTGCCTTTCCCGCTGCTCGCTGATAACAACGGGGTCGTGGCCAAGCGCTTTGGCGCTTATGCGGACTGGATGGTGGTGCGTTTCGCCCGCCGTTACACCTTCCTGATTGATGCACAGGGTAAAATTGCGAAAACCTATCTGAAGGTCGATACATCGAAGCACTCTGCCGAGATTATTGCCGACCTCAAACAATTGTCCCTGACCTCCGGAAAGTAACTTGCCAGGGTGTGTTTCTCATTTATCCGATGGATTGCGTTGCTCCCGGCGTGGGGATGGATGCGCGGCGCGAGTCGTAGCGAATGTCCATCCCCTTCGCAAGACGAGCAACAAAGCAGACGCCGCACGCCGGAATCAACCCGGAGGGCAAGGGTTTTCGCGACTGCAGTTCTTCTCGACTTTGTTACCGGACGATCACATAGATGGCTATACTTCGCAACCGGCGCCTTGTGGTGCCTCCACGCCAAACCCTTGCGCAACCAACGCATGAATGAGAACACGCCCTAATGCCGCACCTGATTTTGTCCGATGCATCGCTCGCCTATGGCCATGTGCCACTCCTTGACCACGCCGATTTTCAGCTTGACCCTGGTGAACGTGTTGCCCTGATCGGGCGAAATGGTACCGGCAAATCTTCATTGTTGCGGGCCCTCGCGGGTCAGGGTTTGCTTGACGATGGTACGGTGTGGCGCGAGCCGGGCATGCGTTTGGGCTATGTGCCGCAGGAGCCGCCGTTCGACCCGGAGCTTACGGTTTTTGAAGCGGTTGTTGCGGGCATGGGTGAAGTCTCAGCGCTGCTCGCTGAGTACCACGCCGTTGCGCATGCCATGGCCGAGTCTGCCGACGATCATGAGGCATTGCTCGACCGCCTGCATCACTTGCAGGGCGAATTGGAGTCCCGAAATGCCTGGTCATTTGAGGCGCAGGCCGAGCGCGTGATTCAACGTTTCTCGCTCGACCCTGACGCGACGGTTGGCACGCTCTCCGGTGGTCAAAAGAAGCGTCTGGCACTGGCGCAGGCGCTGGCCATTTCGCCGGAGATGCTGCTGCTCGACGAGCCGACCAACCACCTGGATATTGGCGCTATCGAATGGCTGGAGGAAATGCTTATTTCATCTGGCGTGGCGTTGGTCTTCATCACTCACGACCGGCGCTTTCTGGATCGCGTGTCGACACGAATTGTTGAACTGGATCGCGGGCGACTGCTGTCGTGTCCCGGTAGTTTTGCGGCGTATCAGGCCAAGAAAGAACAGATGCTGCACGACGAAGCGATCCAGAGTGCCAAGTTCGACAAATTCCTGGCGCAGGAAGAGGTGTGGATTCGAAAGGGGGTCGAGGCTCGGCGCACACGCAACGAAGGCCGGGTGTTGCGCTTGGAACAATTGCGGCGAGATCGTGCTGCGCGGCGCGAACGACAGGGCAAGGTTGAACTGGCGCTGGATTCGGGAGACAAGAGCGGCAAGCTGGTGGCTGAGCTCCATGGCGTAAGCAAAAGTTTTGGCGAGAAGATTGTCGTGCGCGATTTTTCCTGCCGTCTGCAGCGAGGCGACAGGATTGGCTTGATCGGCCCCAACGGTGCAGGCAAGACAACGCTATTGCGCCTGATTCTCGGCGAACTCGCCCCGGATGCTGGCACAGTGCGCCTTGGTACCAAGATTCAGGTTGCTTATTTTGACCAGTTTCGCACGCAGTTGGATGAAGAAGCCGCTCTGGTTGATGTGATTTCGCCCGGCTCGGATTATGTTGAGATCGGCAACGAGAAGAAACACGTGATCGGTTATCTGGGCGACTTTCTGTTTGCGCCGCAGCGCGCCCGGTCGCCGGTGAAATCGCTCTCCGGTGGCGAGCGTAACCGCCTGCTGCTGGCGCGACTGTTTGCGCGTCCGGCCAATGTGCTGGTGCTTGACGAGCCGACGAACGACCTCGACATTGAAACTCTGGAACTGCTTGAACAATTGTTACAGGATTACAAGGGCACCTTGTTTCTCGTCAGCCACGACCGAACTTTTTTGGATAACGTGGTGACACAAACCATCGCCGCTGAGGGCGACGGTTTATGGCATGAATACGCCGGTGGCTATCAGGACTGGGCAGATTATCAGATCAAACGTCGGGCAGCAGACGCAGTGTCTGAGACGAAACGCGCAGGGCCTGTTGCACCAGCGCAGGCACCCAAGGCGAAGTCTGAAGGTATCCGCAAATTGAGTTACAAGGAAGCCCGCGAACTCGCAGAGCTACCTGAACGCATCGCGGCTCTTGAAGCGGAACAAAAGGAAATTGCTCGGCGTATGGAAGATCCTGCGTTGTATCAGTCAGACGCGCAGGAGGCGCAACGAATTACACTGCGCCTGACTAAAATTGATGACGAGTTGCTACTGCTGCTGGAGCGCTGGGAAGCGCTGGAGAGCTCGTAGGCACTTGCATTTCAAGAAGTGCTTCGAAGAAGTGCTCGGCATCAAAGAAGTAAAAGCTCTTTTGCGTTGTCTATTGAGGATGTAATGGGCAGATCACCCGTTTGACGGCAGGATCCTCGTGGTGCGGGTGGATGGTAAAGCCGAGTGAACTCATCAGACGGAACATCTTGGTGTTCATGGCCAGCACGTCGCCAACAACAGCCCGGTAGCCCTTCAGGCGGGCGCTGTCAATCAGGGCGGTCATCAACTTGCGACCCACGCCGTGCTTCTGCCAGTCGTCGGCAACGGCCAAGGCAAACTCCACGGTTTCTCCGTCAGGGTTGGTCACATAGCGTGCTACACCGATCTGCAGTTCCAGGCCGTCTTCCGCGGGCAGGGTGGCGACCAGCGCCATTTCCCGGTCATAGTCAATCTGCGTGAAGCGAACCAGCATGGCCGGGGTGAGTTCGCGCAGGGTGTCCATGAAGCGATAATACTTGCTTTCATCGGACATACGCTTGACGAAATCCTGTTCCATCTCGGCATCCTCCGGTCGGATCGGCCGGATGGTAACGGTACGTCCGTCAGGCAACTCCCAGTTCTGGATCAGATGCGCAGGGTAGGGGTGAATGGCCATGTGCGAATAGAGGTCGCCTGTTGTCGCCGCATAGTCGATAACAATCCGAGCGTCGGCAGCGATTGCCCCGTTCTCGTCGACAATCAGCGGGTTGAGGTCGAGTTCCTGAAGCCAGGGAAGTTCGCACACCATCTCGGAGATGTTGAGCAGGACTTGCTCAAGCGCTTCCATGTTGATTGGCGGCATATTGTGGAAGGCTCCCAGCAATTTTGCAGCGCGTGTCGAGCGGATCAGATCCTGTGCCAGAAAATGGTTTAGCGGTGGCAGAGCCACGGCGCGGTCGCTGTAGATTTCAACTTCAGTACCCCCGGAGCCGAAGGTAATGATCGGTCCAAAAGTCGGGTCGCGCAAAACCCCGATCATCAGTTCACGGCCATTGGGACGCGCCAGATAGGGTTCAATCGAGACGCCGTTGATGCGTGCTTCCGGATGCTTTTTCTGTACCGTTTCGAGGATGTCATGATAGGCATTACGCACCGACGAGGCATTGGTGATGTTCAGTCGAACACCGCCGGCTTCACTTTTGCGCACGATGTCCGGTGAGTCGACTTTCATGGCTACCGGAAAACCAATCTGTTCAGCCAGTAGTAAAGACTCTGTCGGCGTGCGTGCCACCATGGTTTGTGCCACAGGAATGCGGAAAGCGCGCAATACGGCTTTCGATTCCATCTCGGACAGTACTTTGCGTCGTTCTTGCAGCACCGCCTCGATCAGCATTTTTGCGCCTTCGGTTTCCTGGTGGGTGAGGTGCGAAGTGGCCACAGGCGTTTGCAGCAATAGTTTCTGGTTCCGGTAGTAGGTCGAGATGTGATAGTAAAGTTCAATTGCGGTTTCAGGCATGCGGAAGGCAGGGATGCCAGCGTCCTCGAGTGCCGTGCGTCCTTCAAGAACCTGCTCCTCGCCCATCCAGCAGGCCAGCATGGGCTTCGATGTTTGCTCGCTGAGTTCAATGATCCCTTGAGCCACTTCCAGCGGTTGCGTCATGGCTTGTGGGGTAAGCATGATCAGAATGCCATCGACGCCTTCATCCTGCGCTACCGCAAAAATGGCGTCGCGATAGCGTGCGGGTGTTGCGTCACCCGCAATGTCGATTGGATTGCTGTGAGACCAGTTGGGGGGCATGGTCGCGTTGAGTGCTTTCATGGTTTCGGCAGAAAGCTCGGCCAGCGGGATATCCATGTCACCGGCGCGATCGGCCGCCATGGCGCCGGGCCCGCCGCCGTTGGTGATAATGGCCAGACGTTTGCCCTGCGGGCGGAATTTGGAGGCCAGAGCCTTGGATGCGTAGAACAACTGCCCGACGTTTTTTACGCGCACAACACCAGCACGCCGGACGGCCGCATCAAAAACGGAATCAGATCCGGCCACCATGCCCGAGTGAACTTTTACAGCGGCCGAACCACCGGCATGACGGCCGGCCTTGAGCAGAATGATGGGCTTGATACGTGCCGCCGAGCGCAGCGCGCTCATGAAGCGCCGGGCGTTGCGGATGCCTTCAACGTAAAGCAGGATGTAATGCGTGCGGTTGTCGTAGACCAGGTAATCGAGAATCTCGCCGAAGTCGACATCGGCGGTGCTGCCCAGGGAGACAACGCTTGAAAACCCCACCCGGTTGGCCGCAGCCCAGTCCAGCACGGCAGAACACATGGCGCCTGACTGCGATACCAGGGCCAGATTTCCGACGCTGGCACCGACACGGGCAAAGGTTGCGTTGAGCCCAAGTGACGGGCGGATGATCCCGAGGCAGTTGGGGCCAAGCACGCGAACGCTGTAGCTGCGGGCTATTTCCAGCGTTTTGCGCTCCAGCGCCGCACCGGAATGACCTGCTTCAGAAAAGCCAGCGGTGATGATGATGACGTTCTTGATGCCGCTGCGGCCGCATTGTTCGACGATTTCCGGAACAGTTTGCGGGCGGGTGGCGATAACGGCCAGTTCAACGCGGGCACCGATTTCTTCAATCGACTTGAAGGCCTGGACACCCTGGATGGTGTCATGTTTCGGGTTGATCGGGTAGAGACGACCCTGGTAACCGGATTCCAGAATATTTTTGAAGAGGACGTTGCCGACCGAATTCTCGCGGTCGGAGGCGCCGATGACGGCAACTGATTTGGGTTCAAAAAGGCTGGTGAGATAGTGTTGTTCGAGCATAACGATTCACCTTGAGGGTGATATTTAGTGGCGGAGTAGACCTAGCGGCAAACTAGCACAGAAAACCTTCATTGTCTGTAGGGAAATTCTTCTAATTTCAGCCTCTTAGAGTGTGTTTGTCATGGTCTCAGTGGCGGCGATCAGGTCGGCCAGTGTATTGACTCCGGCCGGGGTCAGATTGTTGGTGGAAAAAGTTTGCGGTGTTTTCATACCGTTAAAGTTGGTTTGCTGCGAGCGGCGATACAGGGGGTCGTAGTGCAACTCAAGCAACTCGCTGACCAGTGCCTGCCACTGGGCGTTGGTCGCATAGTCCTGCCAGCGTCCGATGGTCTCTCGGCTATGCAGATTACGTAGTACGTCAAGCCGGGTGTTAAGCCAGTCAGGAGCATTTACAAAATAGTTGTAGTCACGCAGAAGGAAGTCAACACGTGCTTCGAATGTGGCTTCGATGTTGATGCAGGCTCCTGATCTCAGTTTTTCGAGGAGTGAATCCGGTAGCTGGATACTGCCGATCTTACGGCTCTCGGCCTCCACAAAAACCGGCCTCTCCACATCCAGTGCTTGCAGTGCAACGAGCAGTCGGGTTTCGAACATTTTTTGCGACGGTTGCGGCGATTCGGGAAGTACACCGAGAACCGAGCCTTTGTGGTTGGCCAGTTCCTCAAGGTCGAGGATCTGTTCGCCGCGCAGCGCCAGCGCCTGAAGCAACCGGCTCTTGCCGCTTCCGGTTGCGCCGCAAATGACCCGGAATGTCATCCGGCACGGAATTTCTGAGAGAGTCGCAAGTACCTGCTTGCGATAATTCTTGTAGCCGCCTTCGAGTTGCTGGGCATCCCAGCCGATGCGTCTGAATACATAGGTCATGGCGCCGCTGCGTTGCCCGCCGCGCCAGCAGACAATCAGCGGTCGCCAGTTCTTGGGACGATCTTGAAAGGAAGTATGCAGATGGCGGGCGATATTTTCGGAAACATAAGCCGCACCGATCTTCTTGGCAGCGAAAGAGGAGTTTTGTTTGTATAGCGTGCCGACCTCAATGCGCTGCGCGTTGTCGAGTACCGGGCAGTTGATCGAGCCGGGGATGTGATCGTCCGCGAACTCGGCCGGTGTGCGTACGTCAATGATTTCATCGAAGAGTCGATAGTCTGCAATTTGCCCAACCGTAACGATGCCGTGTCTCATGGCCTCTATTTTAGCAGTGGCTCAAGCCCCCGCCAGACATTGTCGAGAAGAAGCGGCTGTGCCTCGGCGACCGGATGCAGATTGTCCGCCTGAAACAACTCGGGCCGGGTGGCAACACCGTCGAGCAGGAAATCAACCTGCGCCGTCTTTCGTGCCTTGGAAACGTCACTGAATACTTGCTGGAACTGTGCGGCGTACTGGCCATAATTCGGCGGCAGGCGCTGGCCTACGATGAGCACCCGGGCTTTTCTTTTTTGTGCGGCATCAGTCATGCCCGTCAGGTTCTCGCGCAGGGTGTTTACCGGCAGACCGCGCAAGCCATCATTGGCCCCCAGGGCAATGATCACGATGTCCGGCGAGTGTCGCGCCAGGGCGGCATCCAGACGAGTGCGCCCGCCGCTGGTGGTTTCTCCCGAAATGCTGGCGTTGACAACGCTATAATCAAGCTGCTTTGCCTGCAGGCGTTTGGCGAGCAGAGCAGGCCATGCCGCATCCTGGCGGATGCCGTAACCCGCCGAGAGCGAGTCGCCAAAGACCAGGATGGTTTTGGCGGCCTGTGCCGTCGGGGTAAGCAGGGTCAGTGCGGCAAGCAGAAGAGAGCAAAGGACAGGAGTGCGACAACTTAATGAGAAGCGAAACATGATTGAGCAAATCTCAAAGGTGGTTGTGGTTAGTGATCTGACCAAACGCGTTGATAACGGCGGCGATCCTTTGACCATTCTGCACGAGAATTCGTTTGCCGTCGCGACAGGAGAAACCGTAGCGATTGTCGGTGCCTCCGGTTCCGGTAAATCTACCTTGTTGGGTTTGCTCGCCGGGCTGGATTTGCCAAGCAGCGGTTCGGTGACGCTGGCCGGTGAAGCGCTTGGAAATCTGGATGAGGATGCACGTGCCGTTTTGCGCGGTCGTCTGCTCGGTTTTGTTTTTCAGTCGTTTCAGTTGCTCCCCTCGCTCACGGCCATCGAAAACGTGATGTTACCGCTGGAACTGGCGGGTGCCGCCAATGCCAGAGCTGAGGCCGAGTTCTGGCTGGATCGAGTGGACTTGTCGCATCGTCTGCGCCATTACCCGAAGCACCTTTCCGGTGGCGAGCAGCAACGCGTCGCCCTGGCGCGGGCCTTCGCCCCCAAACCCAAACTGGTTCTGGCTGATGAACCGACCGGCAATCTTGATGCCGCAACCGGGCATCAAATCATTGAACTTATGTTTGCCATCAACGCCGAAAGTGCAACGACGCTGATTCTGGTTACGCACGATGAAGAAATTGCATCCCGCTGTGGCCGCCGGCTGCGTATGCACGCCGGGCGGATAGAGGAAGTCTTTTAACGCGCTGTTTCGCGATGCTTTTATCTGCGATTGCTAAAGGGGTGTCTTTGGGATAGCTTGTCTCTGGGCGGGGCGTTTGACCTTTGTTGCAAGAGCGAGGGCTTGGTGATGACCGAATACCCGGGTTTGGTGTTTTCAGAAGATAAAGACCGTCTTTTAGCGTCCGTCCGACCTTCCGGAGAGCGCCACCCGCTTGACCTTGAAGCCTTGCGCGGATTGTTGATGGAGTCCGGTTTTGGCCGGTGGCAGCTTTCCGAAGCGGCGTTGTTGGAGTTGGTTGAATGTTATAACGCAGAAGGCACCGAATCAGAGTTGACAATCGGCACGAGCCATGATGCCGTCTGTAGCCTCGAAATCTCCAAAGATGCCATGCAGGTGTGGCTGACTCTCGTTCCGGCCGGCGATGGCAAGGTGCTTCTTCCCGATGCTGTTTATCTGATGCTTGACCATGCCGGGGTGACCTATGGGATTGACCAAGCGGCAGTTGAGGCAGCTTGCGCGGCAACTGAAGCGGTGCATATCCTCGTTGCCGCCGGAATACCGGCAGAAAATGGAGAGAATGCCCGTTTTGAACTGCTGGTTGCCGAAGCACGTGATCGTGCCCCGCAACTTGACGAACACGGTTTGATCGATTTCCGGGAATTGGGCGAGATTCCGACCGTTGTTGCTGAACAACCTTTGATGCGCCGGTATCCTCCGACCAGCGGCACAGTTGGACACAACGTTTTTGGTGCGGTAATTGAGCCTTTGCCGGGCCGCAACGAGTCCTTCGCCGAGAATCTGATTGGCGCTTATGTGGCCAATGATGACGCAAATTTGCTGCGGGCGGTGTTTAACGGTCAGCCGGTTCGTTGCGGTAATGGTGTGATGGTTGAGCAGGTCTTGCATGTGCGAAATGTCAACATGGCTTCCGGAAATATTTCCTTTGATGGCACCGTACACATCGAAGGTGAAGTGCTGCCGGGAATGAAAGTAAATGCCACCGGCGACATTGTAGTCGGCGACCTGGTTGACGGCGCGGAACTAGATGCCGGCGGCGATGTTCATGTGAGCGGCGGCATTATCGCCAAGGCGAAGGTGCGGGCGGGCGGGTCGATATCGGCCCGTTTTGTCGAGAATTCCCAAGTCTGCTCCGGTACCACGATCGCCATCGATGACACGGTGCTGCAGAGCGATTTGCAAGCGAACAATCAGATTATCGTCGGACTGAAATCCCCTCTGCGCGGGCGCCTGGCTGGGGGGTCTGCGCGGGCCATGATGCTTATTCAGACGCCGGTACTGGGGGCGTCATCCGGTGGGGTGACAAACCTGATGCTTGGCGTTAACCCTGTGCTTGAGGCCAGCTACAAGGAGTTGTTGCAGACAATCGACAAGCTCCGTGAAGAGGAGGATAAGCTTGAAAAGCTGGTCAAGCATCTCACGACGCATGGTGACAAGGCGGGTATGCTGGAGCGTGCAAAAGCGTCCTGGCAGCAGGCAATTCAAGCGTGGGCCAAACTTTTGCCAGAGCGGGACGAGCTTGAAAAGCAGCTGGCGCTGATCATGGAAGCGCGGATCGATGTGGGTGCCAGTGTAGAGGGAG
>JANNGP010000027.1:0-1622 GCA_031403915.1 Betaproteobacteria bacterium | reverse complement strand
GCTGATTTTCTGCGACGAGGGAGAGAACTCTGACCGGCCGCAACGGCCGGTTTTCTTTTGGACCAGCAAAATGTCACAATGTTTGGAGTCACAACCGATTCAGCCTGGTTGGACACGTAGCCAGAAAGACCATCGACAAATGACAGCATTGAAAACACTTGGACACAGCCAGAAATGAAGATTGCGGCATGGAACGTAAACTCACTCAAGGTCCGTCTTCCCCAACTGCTCGAATGGCTTGCCGCGCAACAGCCGGATGTCGTTTGCCTGCAGGAAACAAAACTTGAAGATCACAACTTTCCGAGTGCCGATATTCAGGCCGCCGGTTACGAAGTAGCCTTCTCGGGACAAAAGACCTACAACGGTGTCGCCCTGCTTTCACGCGCCGGGATGAGCGACGTCGTTTGCGGCAATCCGCATTATCCTGACCCGCAGAAGCGCCTGATCGCTGCCACGGTCAGCGGCATTCGCGTCGTTTGCGCCTACATCCCGAATGGACAAGCCCTCGACAGCGAGAAATACGCCTACAAGCTGGCCTGGCTGGAGGCGCTTGAAAAATGGTTGGGCGAACAGTTGGCGGCCAACCCGCAACTGGCGCTGGCCGGTGATTTCAACATCGCCCCGGAAGATCGCGACGTGCATAACCCGGCGGCGTGGGAAGGGCAGATACTGTGCTCTCCAGCGGAACGCGCCGCCTTTCAACGCATGCTGGCGCTCGGCCTGAAAGACAGTTTCCGTCTCTTTGAGCAAGCCGAAAAAAGTTTTTCCTGGTGGGATTACCGCATGCTCGGTTTTCAGAGAAACCAGGGCTTGCGCATCGACCATATCCTGCTCTCCGCCCCCCTGGCGGCGCATTGCAAGGCCGCAGGAATAGACCGCGAAATGCGCAAGAAGGAACGACCGTCGGACCACGCTCCCGTCACCGCAGACCTTGCGCTCTAGTAAGCGGGCGGCTCCTGCGCCAACACGTCCAGCAGTCGGCTCGGCCGTACAGCCTTCACGGCACGCGGCATTCATCGGATAAAAAAATCGGCGCACTTTTTCAGCGCGCCGCGTTCTGTTACTCGCCGACCTACTTCTTCAGGCTGTCGCGAATTTCGCGCAGCAGGATGACATCTTCCGGTGTTGGAGCCGGCGCGGCGGGGGCGGCCGGCGCTTCTTTCTTAAGCCGATTGATCTGCTTGACCATGATGAAAATAATGAAGGCCAGGATGATGAAGTTAACCAGGATGGTGATGAAGTTGCCATAAGCAAAAACTGGAACTTGCGCCTTCTTGAGGGCATCCAGAGTCGTCGCCGTCCCCTCCGGTATCTTGCCCAGGACCAGGAACATGCCGGAGAAATCCAGCTTTCCGCCCATGATCCAGGCGATAAACGGCATGATCAGATCACCGACGATTGAATCAACAATCTTGCCAAACGCTCCGCCGATGATCACGCCGACGGCGAGATCCATGACGTTGCCCTTCACGGCGAATTCCTTGAACTCTTGCACCATGCTCATGCCATCTCCTTTGTGTTGAAAAAATAACGACAGGCGGAAGACCCCTATTATGCGGAAAGATTCGAAAGGCAAATGTAAAAAAAGTCGGTGCTAAATACCGCGTAGCTTCTCGCCAGCA
>JANNGP010000026.1:0-9814 GCA_031403915.1 Betaproteobacteria bacterium | reverse complement strand
AGTGGCGTTTGGCGCTCGACCTTGGCGTTCGTTTCGAGCGGGCAGGAAGCAGCAGCACACAACGGCGCTTCGCCGAAGTTGGAACGGTTTATCAGCCGTCGGAGGATCTTGAATTTGCTTTGGGTGTAATCCGGTTGGTTGACAATGACAACCCGCAAACCAGATCCTGGATTGCAACAACCGGCATTACCTGGCGCTTCAAATAATGGCTACTTGCATTCTGAGGTTGCAATAAGCCATCTGTGCTGAAACCCCCCGCCATGAGTAAAGCAGCGAGGGCTGCCCCGTGCTCAGCTTGCTGGTGCTGATTGAGCAGTTGACAGGGTGTAACCGTTCGATTACAGTTAGGTCATGTACTCGATCAAACGTACCGATGGATTTTCGGCTTGGCTTGATGGCCTGAAAGACCGGATCGCCCGGCAACGCCTCAATGTTCGCTTGCGCAAGGCGATGATGGGAAACCTTGGCGACGTGAGGCCTGTCGGCGATGGCGTCGTCGAGATGCGCGAACATTTTGGCCCGGGATGGCGCATGTACTTCATTCAGCGAGGTGAAACATTGATCGTAATGCTCGGCGGCGGCGACAAATCTACGCAGTCCGCCGATATTGCCAAGGCCGTGAAGCTTGCGGCCACGATGGAGGATTAAGTCATGACCAAGAAAATTCGTATTGCTGACCTGCCTGATTTCGACCCTGCAGAACATCTGAAAGACGAGGACGATATGGCTGCATATCTCACTGTTATTCTGGAAGAGAATGACTCTGCCTTACTGGCAGCGGCGCTTGGTGATATTGCGCGAGCGCGAGGCATGAGTGACATTGCCCGCGCTTCCGGCATTACCCGCGAAGCGCTGTACAGAGCTTTACGACCCGATGCGCAGCCACGCTTTGATACGATCAGCCGCGTCTGTACGGCTCTGGGAGTAAAGCTGGTGGCACAGGCGGTTCATGAGTGAGTCTCCGTTAATAACCGTTGAATAACCCATCATTCCACCGGACGCTACTCGATAAAGCCGCGCAGCGCCGGCCAGCCTCAGAATGTAAATAGCCAAAATAATCCAGAGAAGTGTCCGACAGGCTTTGACGCCTACCGGGTTGGCTGTTTTACAGCGTAATGGTCTGACTGATTTCTCTGAACGGCGGTAGACGGCTAAAATGGCGCGTTTTGTCTCAGGAATTTTGCATGCCAACCGGAATCATTGAGTCGCTCGATCACGAAGCACGCGGCATCACGCGGCTCGATGGCAAGACAATTTTTGTCGAAGGCGCCTTGCCTGGCGAGCATGTCGAGTACGTCTGCTTTCACAAGAAGCCCACCTTCGAAGTGGCGCGCGTGCAGCGCATTGTGCAGGAATCGCCCAGTCGAGTGACACCCAAGTGCCCGCATTTTGGCGTGTGCGGTGGATGCAGCATGCAGCATCTGGATCCGGCGGCGCAGGTTGCGGCCAAACAGCGCGTACTCGAATCCAACCTCTGGCATCTTGGCCGGATCAAGGCCGAGCAGCTTTATGCGCCAATCTATGGGCCGGCATGGGGCTACCGTCTGCGGGCGCGTTTGTCGGCGCGTTTGGTGCCGAAAAAAGGCGGCGTGCTGATCGGCTTCCACGAGAAAAAAAGCAGTTACGTGGCCGATATGCAGACGTGTGCCAACTTGCCACCACACGTTTCCGCCTTGCTGCTTCCTCTGCGCGAACTGGTTTCGGGCTTGTCGATCAGCAAGGCGCTACCGCAAATCGAGGTGGCCGTCGGTGAATACGTCACTGCACTGGTGTTGCGCATTCTCGAACCGTTGACCGGCGCTGATGAAGACTTACTTCGAGCGTTTGCCGACCGGCACCGCGTGGTGTTTTTCCTGCAGCCCAAGGGGCCGGCTACGGCCTACCGCTTTTACCCTGTGGAGGGTCCGAAACTTTCGTATCGCTTACCGGATTACGACATCGAGCATTTCTATTCGCCTACCGAATTTACGCAGGTCAATAACGACATCAACCGCGTGCTGGTTCGTCGTGCGATGGCACTGCTTGATCCGCAGCCGGGCGAGCGGATTGCCGACATGTTCTGCGGTCTGGGCAACTTTACTTTGCCGATAGCGCGCTTAGGCGCACGCGTGATGGGCATCGAGGGGAGTGCCGAACTGGTGCGTCGCGCGGGGGAGAATGCCGCCTCCAATGGCTTGGCAGCGCAGGTGGACTATGGCGTGGCCAATCTGTTTGAAACGACGCCGGAAACACTGGCGACCCTCGGGTATTTCGACAAGATGTTGATCGACCCGCCACGCGATGGTGCGGTGGAACTGGTGAAAGCTCTTGGTGACAATGATTCACAGCACCGGCCGCGACGTATCGTCTATGTTTCATGCAGTCCGGCGACGCTGGCACGCGACGCAGCGATTCTGGTTACGCAAAAGGGCTATCGACTGAAGGGTGCCGGAGTGGTCAACATGTTCCCGAATACTTCTCACGTCGAGTCCATTGCGCTGTTTGAGCGGGCTTGAACGGGTCTGCGTCGGTTATAATCACAGGCTTCGAAGCCGGCGGCTCGCCGGCTTTTTTGCACCGATTTTTTCTGGGTTGATATGCGAATTTTGTTGAGCAACGATGACGGCTATTTTTCGCCGGGGATAGAGTGTCTGGCGCGTGTGTTGTCTGCGGTGGCCGATATTACGGTTGTGGCGCCCGAACGGGATCGCAGCGGTGCCAGTAATTCCCTTACGCTCGATCGTCCGCTTTCCTTGAAACGTGCGGCCAATGGCTACTACCATGTGAATGGCACACCAACGGATTGCGTGCATCTGGCCGTGACTGGAATGCTCGATGAGTTGCCCGACATGGTTGTTTCCGGCATCAATCACGGCGCCAATATGGGTGATGACACCATCTATTCCGGTACGGTGGCTGCCGCCACCGAGGGTTTCCTTTTGGGTGTTCCGTCGCTTGCCGTTTCATTGTGCAGCAAGGCGGGGGAGAATTTCGAGACGGCAGCGCGTGTCACGCTTGAGTTGGTTCAAATGATTCAACGCCAGACTGTGCGTGAGCCGCTGCTGCTCAACGTCAATGTTCCGGATGTGCCGTACGAACAGTTGCGTGGCAAGGTGGTTACGCGGTTGGGCAAGCGCCACAAGGCTGAGGCCGTGGTGCGTACGCTGACGCCACGCAATGAGACGGTGTTCTGGGTCGGTGCGGCCGGTGGGGCGCAGGATGCCGGGGAAGGCACGGATTTCCATGCGGTCAGTAATAACCAAGTTTCCATCACGCCGCTGCAGATTGATCTCACCCACAACGCACAACTTCCGCTAATTCGGAGCTGGCTGGCGCAATGAATCGAGTTGTTTCCGGTATCGGCATGACCTCGCAACGCACGCGCACACGCATGATCGAGCGCTTGCGCGAGGAGGGGATTCGTGACGAGCGGGTTTTGGCCGCCATCGCCGCTGTGCCGCGCCATGTGTTTGTTGAAGAGGCGCTGGCCTCGCGTGCTTACGAAGATTCAGCACTACCGCTGGGTTTTTCGCAAACCATTTCACAGCCCTTCATCGTGGCCAGAATGATTGAAGTGCTGCGCGAAGGGCGGGAGTTGGGCAAGACGCTCGAAATCGGAGCTGGGTGTGGTTATCAGGCCGCCGTGCTGGCGCAACTGACAAGCGAAGTCTATGCGGTGGAGCGGATCGAGCCGCTGCTGGCCAAAGCCAAGCTCAATTTGCGGGCGATTCAGCAGTTCAAGGTGCGCCTGAAATATGCTGACGGGCAATTTGGTCTGCCCGAAGCCGCGCCGTTTGATACGATCATTGTTGCCGCGGCTGCTATGTCTGTTCCGCCAGCACTTTTGCAGCAACTCGCGCTTGGTGGCAGAATGCTGTTGCCGATAGGTTCAGGTGAGCAATATCTCCTTCTGGTTGAACGTCGAGCCGAGGGGGTTGTTGAAACCCGTCTGGATAGTGTTCGTTTCGTTCCGTTACTCTCTGGGGTCGAATGAAGAATAATCGTGTTTTCGCTAAACCGCGTTTGATTGCCGGCCTGGTCGTCGTGTTTGCTCTGGCCGGTTGTGCCAGCAAGGCGCCCGCGCCGGTTTATGATCGTGGCGGCCAGCCGGCCTCTGTGACGGGTGTGCCCGTGGTCAAGGATACGTACACCGTAAAGAAGGGCGATACCCTGTATAGCATCGCCAACGCGAATGGCATGACTGTGCGCGAGTTGTCTGCGATGAACGGTATTGGTGATCCCGGTCAACTCGCTGTCGGACAGGTTTTGAAGGTCAAGCCCTATGTTGTGACAACGGCTCCGGTGGTTTCGGATGTCGTCGTTTCCAGACCGATTACAACAGATCAGGTTATTGAGAAACGGCCGCTGAGTAGCAACACAGAAACCCTGAAGCGTGAGCCCAAAGCCGGCAAGGAACCCTATTCGGATCAGGCCTTGGCACAGGCGCAAAGTCAGAGTCAGCCAAAGGCCGCCGATCCGGTTGCGCCCGTGGCCAAAACGGAGATAAAGCCTGAAATCAAAGCGGAAGCCAAACCCGCCGAGACGCCCTTAAGTGGTGACGAGATCGCCTGGATCTGGCCGGCCAACGGCAAGATGGTGGGCACCTTCAGTGAAGGCGGCAACAAGGGTGTTGATATTGCCGGCAAAGCCGGCGATCCGGTGGTCGCTGCGGGCGATGGAAAGGTCGTTTATGCCGGTACGGGTTTGCGCGGCCTGGGCAAGCTGGTGATTGTCAAACACAACAATACCTACCTGTCGGCCTATGCACACAATCAGACCATTTTGGTCAAGGAAAGCCAGACCGTAACCAAGGGGCAGAAGATTGCCGAAATGGGCAATACGGATGCCGATCAGGTCAAGCTGCACTTTGAAGTCCGGCGACAGGGCAAGCCGGTCGATCCACTCAAATACCTGCCGCAGCGCTAACCATGTCCGGCGATTCTGGTTCCGGTGCCGGTTTTTCTGAAGATGAGATGCCGGACGATGTGGCGTCCGTCGATGAGTTTTTGGCTGAACCGGAAGACGAGTCCGCTGACGCTGTTGCTGCAACGCCTGAAGTCGAACTGCTCAACGACGTTACACAGCATTACCTTAACGAGATAGGCGCCAAGCCCTTATTCACGCCGGAGGAAGAGTTTGATTGGGCGTGCCGCGCACGGAACGGCGAGTTTGCTGCGCGACAGAGGATGATTGAGCACAACCTTCGGCTGGTGGTGAACATCGCCAAGCACTACCTCAATCGCGGTATTCCATTGCTTGATCTGATCGAGGAGGGCAATCTCGGACTCATTCATGCGATTGAAAAGTTTGACCCGGGGCGCGGGTTCCGTTTCTCGACCTATGCCACCTGGTGGATCCGGCAGAGCATTGAGCGGGCGATCATGAACCAGTCGCGCACCATCCGCTTGCCGGTACATGTGGTCAAGGAAATCAATCTCATTTTGCGCGCGGTGCGGCATCTGGAGTCCGCCAATGGCAGAGAAACCAGTCTTGAGCAGATTGCCCATCTGATCGACCGGCCGCTTGACGCCGTGCGCCGCGCGCTGGTGCTCAATGAGCACATTGCTTCGCTTGATGCGCCGCTGGAAATCGACCCCAATCACACTATTGCCGATGCTATTGCCGATGACAATGCAATTGATCCGGAAGATTTGTTGCAGTCGAACGAGGTTGGTGATCTGGTGAGCCTCTGGGTTGAACAGTTGCCGGAGAAACAGCAGCGTGTACTTGCACGTCGTTACGGTCTGGGTGGTGAAGAGATCAGTACCCTGGAAGAGATTGCGGCAGATCTTGGTCTGACCCGCGAACGCGTTCGCCAGATCCAGATTGAAGCCCTTGATCAACTTCGTCGTGTCATCAAGCGTGGTGGCGTGACGCGTGACAGCTTGCTTTGATTTTATAAAATGCAATTAACCACGAAGAACACGAAGGCCACGAAGAAAAACAGAGATAAGAGAATCAATTCCGTTGGTTCTTTGAGTGACATAACGTACAAATCCAGCTATTGGTTTTCTCCGTGTTCTTCGTGTTCTTCGTGGTTTGAACCGCAGTTCCAGAATTAAGGATTTTAAAATGGGCAATAAGGTTGCAATATTTGATTCGACCCTGCGCGACGGGGCGCAAGCCGAGGGGATTTCATTCTCGGTAGAGGACAAGTTGAAGATACTGGAGTTGCTCGATAACCACGGGGTGGATTATATCGAGGCCGGTAATCCCGGTTCGAACCCGAAGGATCTGGAATTCTTCGCCCGGGTTAAAACGATCACGCTGAAGCATGCCAAACTGGCGGCTTTTGGCAGCACGCGCCGCCGTGACATCAAGGTCGAGGATGACAGCAACGTTCAATCCATGTTGCTGGCCGATACGCCGGTTATCGTCATCTTTGGCAAGAGTTGGGATTTCCACGTGACGGATATCATCCGCACCACGCTGGAAGAAAATCTGGCCATGATCCGCGACACCGTGGCCTTCTTCAAAGCCAAGGGCAAAGAGGTGGTGTACGACGCCGAGCATTTCTTCGACGGCTACAAGAACAACCCGGCGTATGCCATCCAGACTATGCAGGCGGCGGTTGATGGCGGGGCGGATTCATTGATTCTGTGTGATACCAACGGCGGTACGTTTACCTCCGAAGTGGCCGAGGCCGTCACGAAAATGGTGGCGCACTTCAATCTGCCCATCGGTATTCATGCCCATAACGACTGTGGCATGGCGGTTGCCAACAGTGTGATCGCCGTTGAGAACGGTGCGCGGCACGTGCAGGGCACCTATATCGGATTTGGCGAGCGCTGCGGCAACGCCAACCTGTCGACCATCATTGCCAATCTGGGTGTCAAGCGGGGCTATGACTGCCTGCCGGCTGAGCAGTACAAAAACATCACCCATATGTCGCGCCACATTGCCGAGATTTCCAACATCACGCTCAACGAGCGCGATCCGTTTATCGGCAACTGCGCCTTTGCCCACAAGGGCGGCATGCATATCGACGGCGTGAACAAAGCACCGCATTCCTTTGAACACATTAATCCGGAGTTGGTGGGTAATCAGCGTCGCTTCCTGATGAGTGAGGTTTCAGGCCGGCGCATGATGCTGGAGAAAATCTGGGCGGTTGATCCGACGATCACCAAGGACGATGCGGCAACAGACAGCATCATGAAGCGCCTGAAAGAGATGGAGCACGAGGGTTATCAATTCGAGGGGGCGGAAAGCACATTCGAACTGGTTATCCGCAAGCAGCTTGGCAAGTACCGCCCGTTCTTTGAACTTGAGCACTTCAAGATCATCGGCGAACATCCTGCCACTAGTGAGTACAGTTCTTCCGCCATTATCAAAATCAAGGTCGATGGCAAGGACGAAATCACGGCGGCAGAAGGTGATGGTCCGGTGCACGCGCTGGATCGCGCTTTGCGCAAAGTGCTGGACTCCTTCTACCCCGAACTCTCCAACGTGCATCTGACGGACTTCAAAGTGCGCGTCATCAACGGCAAGGATGCAACCGCGGCAAAAGTGCGAGTGCTGCTGCAATCAACGGATGGCGATACCGTGTGGACGACGGTGGGCGTTTCAACCGACGTCATCGAGGCCAGCTGGATTGCGCTGGTTGATTCGATTGAGTACAAGTTGTTGAAGCTGGAAGAAGCGAAGGCATCTGCTTAGAGAAAGTTTTCATCGAGGCAGGCCTGCAGGCCGCGTGGGTAGGCACTCTTCAGGCAATGCGTCTGTAGACCGCCATTCCATGAGCCCTGCAGGCCTGCTTACTTTGGCGTGCTGGTTTGTGCCTCGCGTAGCGCCTCGGCGAGTTGAAAAACCGACATGGCGTAGAAACTCGACCGGTTGTAGCGTGTAATCACATAGAAGTTGTCGAAGCCGATCCAGTATTCGGTGGGCTGGTCGGGGCTGACGAGGTCGATCAGCGCAGCAGGTCGTTCGGCCAGTCCTTCGGTGTTTCCGGCAACAACAATCCCCTGCTTCAAAATTTCATTCAAAGGCATAGACGGTTTGATACCGGCGGCGATTAGTGCGGCCGGGTCGCCATCGACGATGGCAGGTACAGCAACCGGCGCTGTGGCTTGCCAGCCGTGCATAGTCAAAAAGCGGGCGACGCTGCCGATGGCATCGGTTGTGCTGCGGCGCAGGTCGATCTTGTCGTCGCCGTCAAAATCCACGGCGTAGTGGCGCTGGCTGCTCGGCATGAACTGCGGGATTCCGATCGCACCGGCGTAAGACCCTTTGATGTCGAGCGGGCTGATGCCGTTTTCACGCGCCAGTAACAAGAACTGTTCAAGCTCGCTGCGGAAGAAGGTGGCGCGCGGGGGGTAGTCGAAAGCGAGCGTTGAGAGAGCCTCCAGCACGCTGAATTTTCCCATGTTGCGGCCGTACTCGGTTTCAACGCCGATGATGGCCACGATGATTTCCGGCGGTACGCCGTAAATGGTCTCGGCACGTGCCAGTTCTACGGCATTTTCCTGCCAGAAAATCAGGCCGTTTCCGGCTCGCCTTTCATTGACGAAGCGCGCGCGATAGCGCTGCCAGGAACGCTGTTGTTCAGGAACGGCCGCCGGTTTGATGGCGCGCAGAATGGTCGCGTTGGAATGGATGGTGGCGAACTGGCGGTTGAGGTGAGCGACATCGAACCCGTGCCGTTCGTGCATCTCCAGGATGAAGGCTTTGACTTCGGGATCGGTGCTGAAGGCCGGTGGCTGGTGTTTGGTTTTTGCGGCGTGACTCTGTAGGGGAAACAAACCGCATATGAGCCCGATCAACAGGGTGGTAAGTGTCGTTCTCAACTCGTGTTTCTCCGTAGTGTAGGTAGGCGTTTGATGCAATCTTTCAGTTTGCGCAATTGCTCCGGTTTACCCTTGCCATAGTGCAGGTCAGCAAAGTGGCCGGAGGCGCTTTGGATAATGCTAGCCAGTTCCGGCCGCTCACGTGCTGCGCGAGTGGCAAAATCGAGCGGGCCTTCCCAGACTGCGCGAGTCACGCCCAGTCGTCCGAGTCGCTTGCAGAACCCGTGCCAGGCACGCTGAGCGGGTGTTGCCATGTTGCGCTGGGTGAGCGTCCATAAGGTAACGATCAGGAGCGTGATTGCGCACAGTGACGCCAGTACAGCCGTCATGCTGCGCCAATCTGGTTCGCTAAGTCCCAGCCGGGTCAGCATCTCGCGTTGCCGTTGCGGATTGTACCCGAGCACCCATTGGTTCCAGGCATTGTTCGTTGCTTCCCAGCGGTTGCGCAGGTCGCGCAACCAGTCGGCATCGATGCGCACCAGTGCGGGCAAGGCATCCCCCGCAGGCAACGCAGAGGCGATGCCCTGTTCGATGCGCGAAGGAGCAACCGCCGCTGTCGGGTCAACGCGAACCCAGCCCTTGTCGGCCAGCCAGATTTCGGCCCAGGCGTGGGCATCGGATTGGCGCACGATGAAATAGCCGTCGACCGGATTGATTTCACCGCCCTGATAGCCCGCCACCACACGCGCCGGAACGCCGGCCGCGCGCATGAGAAAAACGTAGGCTGATGCGAAGTGCTCGCAGAATCCGCGGCGCGAGGCAAAGAGAAAATCGTCGACAGCATGCTGGCCGAGCAATGGGGGTTTCAGGGTGTAGAAAAACGCTTCCTGCCGGAAGAATAGCAAGGCGGCGTTGGAAATCATTTCCGGCGATTTGAATTTTGTCTTCCATTCGGCGGCCAGTTCGCGGGTGCGCGGATTGAGTCCGGGTGGCAGACGCAGCGCCTGCTGCAGCATGGCCGGGCTTTCATGCCGATTGACAGTGAAGTGGACGGCCGATGTAAAGGTCAAGCGGGTACGGCTGAGTACCGGTTCTCTGGCGCGTGCTTC
>JANNGP010000025.1:0-5073 GCA_031403915.1 Betaproteobacteria bacterium | reverse complement strand
GTGCAACATTCGCGTCTGTGCATGCGAGAGGTAGAGGCGTTTGCGGGCGCGCGTCACGGCCACGTACATCAGCCGCCGCTCCTCTTCCAGACCGTCACGCTCCTGCGCGGCGTTGTCGTGCGGGAACAAGCCCTGCTCCAGCCCGGTAATGAACACCGCGTCAAATTCCAGCCCCTTGGCCGAATGCACGGTCATCAACTGCACTGCTTCCTGACCGTCACCGGCCTGATGCTCACCGGCTTCGAGCGAAGCGTGCGCCAGAAACGCACCCAGATCACCGGCCTCTTCACGCGCCGCGAGGTCGCCCCCGCTTTCTTCCTGTACGAAGCTAACGGCGGCGTTGATCAGTTCGTCAAGATTTTCCAGCCGCTCGCGGCCTTCCTTTTCGGCAAGGTAATGCTGGCGCAGACCGCTTTTTTCGATGAGGTGATCAATGATCTCCGATAAGGGCAGATTCTCGGTTTCGGCGCGCAGCGTCTCGATCAGCCGGATGAAGTTACCGACCGACGACCCGGCTTTGCCGCCCAGGCTGGCCGCCGCATTGTAAAGACTGCAGTTGGCCTGGTGCGCCGCCTCTTGCAGCGCCTCGATACTGCGACTGCCGATACCGCGCGTGGGAAAATTGACGACGCGGGCAAAGGCCGTGTCGTCATCAGAATTGGCAATCAGGCGCAGATAGGCCAGCGCATGCTTGATCTCCTGACGATCAAAAAAGCGCAACCCGCCATAAACGCGATAAGGCACGCCGGCAGTAAACAGTTGGTGCTCAAGGACACGCGACTGGGCATTGGAGCGGTAGAGCAGGGCGATCTGGGTACGCAAAAACCCATCGCGCACCAGTTCGCGCAATTCCTCGACGACAAAACGCGCCTCGTCGAGATCCGAAAAAGCATCGAAGACACGGATCGGTTCGCCCGCGCCGGCATCGGTCCACAGATTCTTGCCCAAACGACCGCGATTGTTCTTGATCAGCGCATTGGCGGCATCGAGGATATTGCCGTGCGAGCGGTAGTTCTGTTCGAGGCGAATGACGTTGGCTACCTTGAACTCGCGTTCGAGGTCGCGCATGTTGCCGACCTCGGCACCACGGAAGGCATAAATCGACTGATCGTCATCGCCGACCGCAAACAGGCAGGCGCCCGGCGTTGCTTCACCGTAACTCGCCAGCAACTTGAGCCACTTGTATTGCAGGACGTTCGTATCCTGAAACTCGTCGACCAGAATATGCGAGAAGCGCGACTGGTAATGCCGGCGCAGCGGCTCGTTGCGGCACAGGAGTTCGTAGGAACGCAACAGCAACTCGGCGAAATCGACCACGCCTTCGCGCTGGCACTGCGCCTCATACTCAGCGTACAGCTCGACGCGACGGCGGGTGTAGTCGTCCCAAGCTTGGGCCTGCGCGGCGCGGATGCCCTGCTCCTTGTGTGCATTGATGAAGCTCGCCAGCTCACGCGGCGGATATTTTTCATCATCAATGTTGAGGTTTTTCAAGAGACGCTTGATCGCCGAAAGCTGGTCGGCCGAATCGAGAATCTGGAACAGTGCCGGCAGCGCCGCGTCGCGGTGATGCGCACGCAGCAGCCGGTTGCACAAGCCGTGGAAGGTGCCGATCCACATGCCTCGGGTATTGACTGGCAGCATCGCCGAGAGGCGCGAGAGCATCTCCTTCGCCGCCTTGTTGGTGAAGGTCACGGCCAGCACACCATGCGGGCTCACCTGCCCGGTCGACACCAGCCACGCGATGCGCGTCGTCAGCACACGCGTCTTGCCGCTGCCTGCTCCGGCGAGGATCAGGCTGTGTTGCGGCGGCAGGGTGACGGCGGCGAGTTGAGGGGGATTGAGATTGGCGAGGAGATCAGGCATCGGCGAATTATAGCCGGCGAACGCCGCTTACCCCCGAGAACACGCGACACGAACCCGCCCGTCGTCCTGGCACCAATGCTTACGCAGCTTTAGCGATTGGCGCCGGCGTTGTATTTCGTTTGCTGGCATCGAGCACTTCGACGGCAACAACCTTTCCGTTCTCATCGAAATCCAAGATGATTCCGGGCTGCACTTCCTCCGACTCCATGACTTTTGCTTCGTTGAGGCGGATATAAAGGGCGTCCACTTCGGGGTCGTAATCGAATCTCATAGCTTGCCTTTTGCCGTTCTGTCGAAATAAACCGTCACGATGTGCGGCGGATTATTTGTCTGGTTGTATATTATTTTTAAAACCCGGTCGCCAAACTCAGGGATTCTGCGAAAAACGTGAATTAGAGTCGCGTCGTCCCGGTTTGGTTCTGACAGCTCTGGATCGTTCATCGCAGCACTGATCCAAGCGGGGTCGATCTCTCGTTCCCGCATGGCGTCTTCTGCGTGTTTGCTGAGTGTGAATTCCATATTTGTCAGTTTAGCAGTTCTGCTAATTACGGCTGTTTCATGGCAGCCCGGAGGTATCCTGCTTTGAGCAACTGCTCTTGCAGTTTATCCCTGATCAAGACGGCCGTTGCCTCATCGCTCACGCCCTCTGAGCCGGATTGTAGCTTCGCTTCCCAAACATTTTTCTGCTTCTGCACATCGTAAATGATGAAGGTATAGGTAAATTTTCCGACGAGACGAAGCTGCTTCTGGTACTCGGTTGTCGAATTCCTGGGCCCCCAACTCGATACGCTCGATGCAACAACAGACAAGACATGGGACGCTTCAAGTAACTTGGCGTTTCCAAGCACACTGTTCTTAAACGCGGGATCATTATTTACCGCCAGCATCGTCGAGGCAGAAACGCCTTGATCAACGAGCATTTTTCTTATCGCTTCGACTGAGGGGTTGAAGAAGCTGGTTCTGCTGGTTTCCGGGAAGGCAAGTCCGCTCCCGACAACCAACACTTTCCGAAACGGCTGCGCCGCCCCAGAGTCAAAAACCGGCTCCAGAACCATCGGCGTGGTGGCGCACCCAAATAACCCCGTGATCGAAGCCAGCATCAAACAAATACTAATGATTTTTTTCATTCGCTTGAATCTCCCTGTTGTTCATTATTCCGAGCCCTCTTTTGTCTTGCGCAAAAAATGGGCTATTACTCTCAACCTCAACCAGCAACAACGATTATTGTAGCTGGTGGTGTCAAACCTGTATTAAAACCGAGTTACCACCCGCGCATCAGCCAGTTGCAGCGCACTTCCCAGTTTACCCGCCAGCGCTTCGGCCTCGGCCTTTGACGGCAACTGCCCGACATAAGGTGTATAGCGATGGCGGCCTTTGCCGCCCGTGACCTTAATGTGCACCGCGTAACCGGCGTCACGGGCACGATCATAGAGCGCCAGTGCCTCAGCCTCGCCATCGACAACCGCCAGTTCGACCTTCCACTTGCCACCACGCCGGGTATAGCCGCTTCCCGGCTGAACGTCAGTTTGCATTGCCCACTTGCCAATCTGTTCGGCATCCACTTTGCCGACCGGTTTGGGTGCCTGCCCCTTGGGCGCAACATAGAAGCTCAGCGGCTCACTCATTTCCCGCGCTTCGTCCTGCGCGTGCACAACGGTAATCCGCCCTTCAAGCAGGCACACCAGATCCCGTTCGGCATCCGAGCTACCCCACAGGTCGGTGCCGCGAATGCCGGCGGTGATGGTGGCGATGCGCACGTTGATCGCCCGCTGATCCCGCGCTTTGAAGAACACGCCGGTGGTAAACCGGAACGCCCCTTTGGCCACACCCAGCGCCGCTGTGAACACCCTGCTCTCGCGCCGATCCAAGGCGTTCAGATCCAACTGGGCGTTCTCGCCTAATTTAACGGCACTACCCTCAGCCAACTGGATGAGCACACGCGCGCCGGCACCGGTCAGCACATGGTCGCGGTTTTGCAGCACCAGCCCCGGCGCAAGCGGCTGCATCACACCGTTGCGCTCAACCCAGGCCGGCATCTGCACGCTATCAACGACGGCATAGGCGCGTTCGGCCGCGTGTACCGGAATCACGCAAACCAGCACGCTGGCTGCAAACAGGAAACACCGTAAGAACATCTTCATTGAGCAATCTTTCGCATGTGGGGTGTGCGCAATTCTAACAGGCTGCAGATTTTGCGGGGATTTGCTCAAGGCCCATGTTATGAAAGGGTTTTTATCAATCAGCCGCTGCCGGACATTGACCTTTAGTACGTATACGCAGTAGAATTTCACCCCTTCGACCAACCGTTACTGGAACCACTATCATGAATGCACCCCAGTTCAAGCCCGGCGTTGTTTCCGGAAATGACTTGCAAGCGCTTTTTGCCTACGCCAAATCCAAGAATTTCGCCATGCCGGCCATCAACGTCATCAATGGCAGCACGGTCAATGCCGTGATGGAAGCCGCTGCTGAATTCAAGTCGCCGGCCATCATCCAGTTCTCCAACGGCGGCGCCCAGTTTTACGTCGGCAAGGGCCTGAAAAACGAGTCCCAGAAAGCCTGTATCGCCGGCGCTGTGCTTGGTGCCAAGCACGTGCATGCCCTCGCCGAGCTCTACGGCGCGACCGTCATTCTGCACACCGACCACGCCGCCAAGAAGCTGCTGCCCTGGATCGACGGCCTGCTCGACGCTGGCGAACAACACTTTAAAGAAACCGGCAAGCCGCTGTTCAGCTCGCACATGCTTGACCTCTCGGAAGAGTCGCTGGAAGAGAACATCGAAATCTGCGAAAAGTATCTGACCCGCATGAGCAAGATCGGCATGACGCTGGAAATCGAACTCGGCGTTACCGGCGGTGAAGAAGACGGCGTTGACAACAGTGATGTCGACAGCTCCAAGCTTTACACCCAACCGGAAGATGTAGCCCTCGCCTACGAGCGCCTCTCCAAGATCAGCGACAAGTTCACCATCGCCGCGTCCTTCGGCAACGTGCACGGCGTGTACAAGCCCGGTAACGTCAAGCTGCAGCCGGTCATTCTGAAGAACTCGCAGGAATTCATCGAGAAGAAGTTCGGCACCAAGAAGCAGCCGATCAACTTCGTGTTCCACGGCGGTTCAGGTTCGACCCTCGCAGAAATCCGCGAAGCGATTTCCTACGGCGTGATCAAGATGAACATCGACACCGATACGCAATGGGCATTCTGGGATGG
>JANNGP010000024.1:0-7115 GCA_031403915.1 Betaproteobacteria bacterium | reverse complement strand
ACGACGGTGCGGAGTGGTCTACGCAAGTTATGCAAGTGTTGAACAAGCTCGAGCTTTCTGCCGCGAAACGGCTAACGGTTTTGAAGGCGCCTTTGAGGCGCTAACAAATCAGGCCACCGGCTTTGCCGGTGGTATTTGACTTCTCGGCACTTAACGTGACGAAAATTTCTATGTAATCATTACTTAGGAGGTTCTATGCATCAGCTCATACTTGCATCTTTCCTGCTCGTATTTTCATTATCAGCACAAGCGCAGGCTCTGCTTCTAAACGACCTTAAGGCACAGAATGCGGTGCAACTTACTGTCGACGAGCTGCGACAGCAAATGCCGAGTGCAAAAGTTGTCAATCGAACCGAAGCTGGAAGCACGCGTCGCTGGTCGAACGATCAAGACGGTACATTTATTGCGTCAAGCGACAGTCGTGGCAGTACAGGCAGACAATCACAAGGCAAGGGCACATGGCATATAGGCGACAACGGAACGTATTGCGTTACTTTGGAATGGAAAACCTCATCTGAAAACTGGTGCCGCTATATTTTCAAGATTGAGGATAAGTACTACGGTGTCAGTTCTATCGCTAACGGCAGGGCAAAGGCATATGAGTTTGAGTTTGCTAAGTAGCCATCCTAACCCGACAGTCCATATTGGCGCTGCGCGATAAATCCGTGCAGCGTCAGTTAGCACCAAGTTGAACGTCCGCATTCCTGAACGGGCTACTACCGCTTCGGGTCGATCTGAGACAAATCAGGCTCCGACCACTTGATGATCCGGATCGCCAAAATTTTTTGGCGGGTACTTCTTTTGTCGGTGTCTGCAGCAGTTTTGAAGTCACGACAACTCCCGACGCGTATGAAAATTTGACCTGGGTTGCCGTCGTCATGGATACTTCGGTGCTTAGCCTTTTTGCATTCTTTGGACACCATGACTCACCGCCAAGCCGTTGCTCTGATGATTCTTGCCACACTCCTGTGGAGCATCGCCGGGGTAGTCACCCGTCATCTCGATGCTGCACGAAGTTTTGAGGTGACGTTCTGGCGCAGCCTTTTCAACGCCTTGGCTTTGGTGGTGGCTTTGAGTGTAATGCGTGGTGCGGCCTTCTGGCGCGGCCTGCTGCATTCTGGCTGGCCGGTGTGGTTTTCCGGTGTCTGCTGGGGGACGATGTACACGGCGTTCATGGTGGCGATGACCCGCACCTCGGTGGCCAATGTGCTTGTTACACTGGCCATCGGGCCGTTGATTACCGCCCTTTTTGCACGGCTGTTCCTCAGGCATCGGCTGCCGGCGCGCACCTGGTTAGCCATTGCGTTGGCTGGGGTCGGTATTGCCTGGATGTTTGGCCGTGAAGCGATGACGGGTGCATCACTGACTGGCACGCTGATTGCGCTATTTGTGCCCCTGGCGGCGGCAAGCAACTGGACGGTGCTGCAGTTTATCGCGCACCGTGAGGTCGGCATGGATGCGGAAAATCGTTTGGATATGCTGCCGGCGGTGCTGATCGGTGCCACGCTCTCGGCCTTGGTGACCTTGCCCTTGGCCTATCCCATGCAGGCTTCGGGCCACGACATTAGCTTGCTGGCCATGTTGGGTGTCGTGCAACTGGCGATTCCGTGTTTGCTGGCAGTGCGTTTATCACGCGAACTGCCCGCCGCCGAAATTGCCTTGCTCGGTTTGCTCGAAGTGTTGTTTGGTGTGACCTGGGCCTGGCTGTGGGCCGCAGAGCAGCCGTCGTCGGGCACCCTGATCGGTGGTGCGCTGGTGCTAAGCGCATTGGTCCTGAACGAAGTGGTGGCTCTCAGACAAAAACGAAGTGTAGCGGCACAGGCCGGCGTTTAGGGATGCGCTGATCAAGTTCAGAATTGTCATTCCGGCGAAAGCCGGAATCCAGGAAAACCAAGGAACTGGACACCGGCTTTCGCCGGTGTGACGACTTATTCAGTGTGTCCCTAGATATTTAGGTTATTGCCAGCCGTGCCGGCGCGGCGAGCCTGCTGCTCAGCCGGTGCAGCCCCAGTACCGGCAGCGCGGCTTGCAGGCGCTCGGGCGTGGCAGTGGCGAGCAGGGTGAGCTGGCCAGACCCTAGCGCCGATGCGCCGGCGAGTCGAACGCACTGGCGCGCCACCGCATCGGCGACATCTACAAGTGCGGCACGCCCGGCGACGATGGGCTCCAGCACCGGCGCAAGAAAGGCGTAGTGTGTGCAGCCGAGCACGATCTGGTCGGCGCCCGCCGCCAGCGTCGGTTCGAGTTGTTCGCGGGCGGCATCAGCAAAACCGGCGTCATCGAGTTTCAGCGTTTCAACCCGCGTGGCCCAGCCGGGGCAGGGCAGGATATCGACGGCCACGCCTTCACCGTGTTGCTTGATCAGCCGGGCGAGGCGTTCGCTGCGGGCAGTGGCGGTCGTGGTCAGCACTGCGATGCGTTTTGTTTTCGAGGCTGCTGCTGCCGGCTTGACGCCCGGTTCGATGCCGACAATGGGGATGCCTGGAATCGCATCACGCAGCGCAGCAACTGCCGTGGCGGTGGCCGTATTGCAGGCCACGACAATGACCGTGCAGCCTTGCTCGACGAGATGGCGCCCGACGGCCAGCACACGGCCGCGAATGAAGGCATCGTCTTTCTCGCCGTAGGGTACGTATGCGGTGTCAGCCAGATAGGTGAGGTCGGCACGCGGCAGCACGTCGGCAATTGCCGCGAGTACCGAAAGGCCGCCGAGGCCGCTATCAAATACGCCGATCATGCGGCCGAATCGCTTGCGAGTTGGGTGTCACAGAAGATACGCATGGCGACTATTTTATCGGCTACTGCATGAAAGTCGCGACTATTCCGTGATTCGCTGGATTTTGGTCGCAATTGGTTGTCATGGTGTTCGTTCAGATATCAATGGAACGGGTTCTCGATCGTCAGGCTGTCGTCGAATTGCTGCCTGTCCTGCATGTCTTCAGACAAGAGCCGCTTGCACCCATCGAGCAGGGCTGAGGCAACGATCATCGCATCGTAGATCGACAGACCATACCTCTCGACGATATCAAGGCCTTTATCGTGCGTAGCTTCATTGAGCGGCACGACGCGGCAGATGCTACGGATCGTATCGAGAAATTCGCGTATTTCGAGCAGCGGCATCCTGAGCTTGCGCGTGGCGACCGAGGCGAATTCGTTAAGCACCTGGACGCTGATCACACCCCTTTGCGCGATGACGTCCTCCGCGCGGTTCGCTTTGGCAGCGTCTTCCGAGAGCAGATAAAGCAGAACGTTGGTGTCGATGAATCGCTTAGCTGCGCTCATTGGCTTCCAGCCTGTCGAACTTGAAGCTGGAAGGCAGGCGCCCGCGGAACTTCCTCAGACGTTCAAGCAATTGGCGGGTGCCGGGTTGTTTGGCGATTTCGAACGTGCGCTTGCCGGCGACCTGAATTTCGATTTCATCACCTTCATGCAGCGTCAGGGCGTCGACAACTGCAGCGGGCAGACGCACGGCCAGACTGTTACCCCATTTCGCAACTTGCACGGTTTTCTCCTTGGTGGATACACTCTATTTATTGTATATCATTTTAGCGGTCTGGCCAGTTAAAACTTTTTCCGGTAATGCGACTCCAAGCTACACAACAGCGCAGTCCTGCGCTGCCTTTCCGGGAACCGACCATGATCAAACTTCGTCCCAGCGCCGAGCGCGGGTTTGCCGACCATGGCTGGCTCGTAGCGCGCCACAGTTTTTCCTTTGCCGATTACCACGACCCGGACGAGATGGGCTGGGGCGTGCTGCGCGTGATCAACGAAGATCGCGTCGCACCCGGCAAGGGCTTTGCCACGCACGGCCACCGCGACATGGAGATCGTCACCTACGTGATCTCGGGCGAGCTGGAACACCGCGACAGCCTGGGCAACGGCGAGGTGATCCGCCCCGGCGAAGTGCAGCGCATGAGCGCCGGTAGCGGCATCCGTCACAGCGAGTTCAACCCCTCGCCGGATGTAGTCACGCACCTGCTGCAAATCTGGATTACACCGCGCGAGTTGGGCATCCCGCCCGGCTACGAACAGCAAATGCTCGCGCCGGGCAACAACGCCTGGCGGCTGATCGCATCGCCCGACGCGGCCGAGGGCAGCACGCGCATTCATCAGGACGCCACGCTGCGTGCCGCGCTGCTGCAAGCGGGTGCAGAACTCGATTATGTGTTGGAAGACGAACGGCTGGCCTACGTCCAACTCGTGCGCGGCGCGCTTACGCTCAACGGGTTGGCAATGAGCGCGGGCGATGGCGCCAAGATCGCCGGAGAATCGGCACTCTGCTTTGTCGCACAGGCCGAGAGCGAAGTGCTGCTCTTTGATCTGCCGCCGGTTACGGCCGAGGATGGGGGTTGATTACTTCGCCGAGCCGGACGGTAGCAGCGGCCTAACGGCCTCCGCCAGTGCCTTGCCCAAAGCCAAATGCTGTTCAAGATCGAGATGCACGCCATCGACTTTGCTCGAAGTGATTACGCTGCCCGCATCAAAAAAATGGCACGCCGCTTGTTCGCACACTTGTTGGTACGCCGCTGCCAGGCCAATGCACTTTTGTTCGCCGCCCTCAAATTTCGGTGCAATTGGTCCTTTCGGCGTTCGTATGGCGGGCGGTGCAACTACGAGTATTTGCGGTACGGGCATGCCCGGCTCGATAGGGGAGGTGCGAATGGCGGAGATAAGCGCGAGGATGCCCTGAGATGAATGCCATGGGTTGTAATCATGCGTCGACTGAAAGTCGTTAGTCCCGAGCATAAGCACAACAAGCTCAAGCGGCGAGTGGATCTCGATGCGTTGTGCCAATCCGACAAGACCGTTCCTTCCGGGCTTGAATGGATCCTCCCAGACGGTGCGCCGACCATTCAGACAATCTTCGATGACGCGAACTTTTTGCCCGGCGGCGCAAAGTGATATTTCCATCACCCCCGGCCAGCGCTGCTCGAAAAGTAAACGTTTTCTCGTTGCGGGAATGATGCCCCAGGTCAGCGAGTCGGAATAAACGAGGATGTGTTGCATGACGCCTCCATGATTCCAGGTTAGACGTGCTGTGTGGAAGGTGTGCACATGGGAATGTGCTTCCGACTGTGGGATGCCGAGATAGTTCGAACAAGTCATCGCCTGTCCGGCGGTGCTGGCTAGTAGTCTGTCGGGCTGCCAAGGGGGCGGATGGCGAGGGTGTCGCTCAGAGCCTATGGATATTCGTTCGTGGCATGGCAAGTTCCAGGAGCGACTATCCATGCGGTTCGTGGCGATAGGCGTTTGAAGATGGCCTATTGGTGCGGGTTGCGGGGCGGGTCACTCATCGTGACCTCGCCCCTGTTGTTGCTGTTGCTACGCTCAGAATGTCATTCCGACTTCACCAAGAGTGGTGTACGACGCGCGATAGCTTGCACCTGGCTTAATAGGCAGTATCGGGGTAAGCGTTCCGGTCATAACGATATCGCCGGGGAGTAAGGCGCGTCCGCGGGCAGCAAGTTTACCTGCCAACCAGGCAACGGCCTGGGCCGGGTGACCCATGGCATTCTTGCCCTGACCGCGCGAAACTTCTTCACCGTTTTCAAACAGCACAACTTCTTCGGCCAGCAGGTCGAGGGCAGATGGTGCTAGCCAGGTCGACTCGCCCAACACGATGCGTGCAGAGAACCCGTTATCGGCAAGAAAGTCCGGGTAGGGGCATTTCCAGTCTTTGATCCGGGCATCACAAATTTCGAACGCCGCGCGAACGCCATTCGTTGCATCAAGTACCTGTTCAACGGAAAGATCAGGCCCGGAAAGCGGTTTGCCAATACGGAACAGAATCTCACACTCGATTTTCGGTGCAATCAACTGCGACATACACCCCGGTTGGCCGCTGTGCATCACCATATCGTCGAGCAGCGTGCCATAGGTGGAGTCCGGAAGCCCCATTTTTTCGCGCACAGCAAGATTCGTAAAACCAACCTTGTAACCGACAATGCGTCGCCCCGATGACAAGCGTTCACTAATCCCTGCCTCGGCAATCGTGAAGGCATCCGGAATGGAGAGGCCGCCGGGAACAAGGTCGCTTATCGGACCCATCGGAGTACGTGTTTGTTCGGCCTTCAATACTTGGGAGCGGAGCTGATAAAGAGTCATGATTCATCCTTGGTTAAAGTAATAAGGCATCAATAAGAACAAAGAGAAAAAATTGATTTGTTTGGCAATTTAATCCCCACAAAACGTGCCGCTGTTTTTTGCAAAAAATTAGCGCCAAAGTAGTTAGTTAGTCCTTAGGACATAACCACAGTCACTGGAACCTTTGTGTTCTAATTAACCGGTGCGCAGATCAGTTAAGCAACAATCTTACCAGAACCTCATGAGAGCCACTAATTGTATGTATTTACTCGTCAAACTGCCGCATAACACGCTATTCACCGTCGAATCATGCAATGCGATGTCTCATATTGCATCATGGCAAGTTGCGATACAAAACAGCACTATCGCTAAATTTATTCGCACAGCATGGTCGCTTACTCGTTTTAACAGGCAATAAAAGGCTCGCCCTTTGCAGTTGACAGAAGCGAACATCCATCCAGGTCTTGGCTTGATTTTGTTTATTGATGTTTCCGGAATTCATGACAGCGGCCCTCACCCGGCGCTTCGCGCCACCCTCTCCTGCGGGGCGAGGGTGGAAGTAGCCCCTCTCCCTGCGGGAGAGGGGTTGGGGTGTGGGCCAGCCTGTGTCGCGAGTAATGGAAATCTCAATAAGTTAGCCTATTGGTGCGGGTTGCGGGGATGGCGACTTTGCGTGCTTGACTTGCTTTTGATCGTTTCGCGTCAAGGCAGGGTCAACAGTCGCTGAGAGTGGGTGCGGCGATGAAATTTTGCAAATCACGAAATGCCTGGGTTATCCTCATGCCATGAGGAAATCCTTGCTAGCTGCCGCGTTCTTTTTCCTGCTCGGGGGTTGCGCTACAAGCCTGTCCATTTCTCCGGCCGAATTAACGGGGCTTCCCGGCGAGCGGCTCGCGTTCAAAATTGAGCAATTCGGCATTTGCAATACGGCTTTTGACCGGCCTGTTGAACTTGACCCGGCCGTCGCCTGCACCTGCACGTGGCCGTCCTCGTGACGGGCGTCGCGCACGCCGGGAATCGCCTGCAATGCG
>JANNGP010000023.1:0-7110 GCA_031403915.1 Betaproteobacteria bacterium | reverse complement strand
CGGCAGGAAGACATCGTGTTCCTCAAAGCGGTAGACACTGGTCGGGTCGTGCAGCAACACATTGGTGTCGAGAACGAAAAACTTGGTCAGCGGGGTGGCTGTTTTTGTTTTTGCGCGGGCGTCAGTTTTACGAGCCATGTACGTTATTTCTCCAGTTGAGTCGGGTTGGTTTGTGTTGGATTGTGTTGGTTGGGGCTGGTCAAAGTGTGTTCACAAAATCAAGGACGTCCTGCGCATGGCCCGGAATCTTGACGCCGCGCCATTCACGTCGCAAAACGCCTTTGCCGTCAATGACGAAGGTGCTGCGTTCAATGCCACGTACCTGTTTGCCGTACATCGATTTCATCTTGATTGCAGCGAACTGCGTACAGAGCTCCTCATCGGCATCGGAAAGCAGATCAAACGGTAAATCCTGTTTGAGTCTGAAGTTCTCGTGCGATCGGACGCTGTCACGTGAAACGCCGACTACCACGCATCCGGCTTTGGTGAAGGCGGGATAGAGGTCGCGGAACTGCTGGGCTTCGGTGGTGCAGCCCGGTGTGCTGTCCTTGGGATAGAAATAAAGTACGAGCGTTTTGTTGCGGAAATAAGAAAGGGTGAAGTCTTTGCCGCCGGTTGCCGGCAGGGTGAAGTCGGGGACGTTCTGGTCGATCATGTAGGAGGTTCTCAAAGGGTTCTATGGGTCGATTGTTGTAAGAAAAGGGGTATTCGGTCAAGTCGGACTGGCGATGAACAGGAAAAATGGAAGCACTGGATCAGGTTTTCGGGGGTGCGTATTGAGTCCAAATCCGATAACCTAGAGGTTTTTGCATTTTCATCCTGTTTCTGGAGCGCGTAATGGCGGTTATCGAAGTTCATCACCCCCTTGTAAAACACAAAATCGGGCTGTTACGCGAGGTCGACATCAGTACCAAAAAATTTCGCGAACTGACTGCCGAGCTGGCCCGATTGCTGACCTACGAAGCCTGTCGCGATTTCGAGATGGAGCCATGTGTGATCCAGGGTTGGGCGGGTCCTGTTGAGGTTGACCGGATCAAGGGCAAGAAGGTTTCCGTCGTGCCGATTCTGCGTGCCGGATTGGGGATGCTCGATGGCGTACTGGATTTGATTCCGAGCGCTAAAGTCAGTGTTGTGGGTATTGCCCGCAATCACGAAACATTGATGCCTGAGCCTTACTTTGAGCGCTTTGTCGGCCAGCTGGATGAACGCATGGCGTTGATTATTGACCCGATGCTGGCTACCGGCGGCTCCTTGATCGCTACGATTGATATGCTCAAGCGCAACGGTTGCAAGCAGATTCGTGCGTTGGTGATGGTGGCAGCGCCGGAAGGCCTCAAGGCTTTGCAGGCTGCGCATCCCGATGTGGATGTTTACACCGCCGCTATTGACAGTCATCTCAACGAGATTGGCTACATCATTCCCGGGCTGGGCGATGCCGGCGACAAGATTTTTGGAACCAAGTAAGGGAATAATTCATTGATGCAAAAATAAGGCTGGCGCTGGTTGTCGTAATTAGGGTTGCCGGCATGGAAATTTATTGTTAACACTTCATTATTAACACTGGAAACTGCCATGAAAAAAACTTCGCTATTGATTGTTGCCTTGCTCGCTGGTGTTCTGCTCTATGGTTGTGGCAAGAAAGAAGAAGCCCCCACCGCCAAGCCCGTTGCAGCGCCTGCGCCAGTTGCGGCCATTGTGGTCGGCCTGGATGACAACTTCCCACCGATGGGCTTCCGCGACGAAAAGAACGCACTGGTCGGATTTGACATTGATCTGGCTACGGAAGCCGGCAAACGTCTCGGTGTTGAAGTGAAATTCAAACCCATCGACTGGAATGCCAAGGAAGCCGAATTGAACGGCAAGCGCGTCGACGTGCTGTGGAACGGACTGACGATTACCGAAGCGCGCAAGGCCAACATCCTGTTCACTACGCCCTATCTGGAAAACCGCCAGATCATCGTGGTGATCGACAAGTCTTCGTTCAAGACCAAGGCTGATCTCAAGGGCAAGGTGGTTGGCGTACAGGATGGCAGCAGTGCCATCGAGGCTGTCCAGAAGGATGCGGCAACAGCAAAGTCAATCAAGGAACTCAAGAAGTTCGCTGACAACGTTACAGCGCTGATGGATCTCTCGGCCGGCCGTCTTGATGCGCTGGTGGTTGATGAGGTGGTTGGCCGCTACTACACCGCCAAAAAGCCGGGCGAATATCGTGTGCTTGATGAAAACTTTGGTACGGAAGATTACGGCGTGGGTACGCGCAAGGACGATACCGATCTGATGGCCAAGATACAGAAGGCGATGGATGACATGAAGAAGGATGGATCAGCAGCAACGATTTCGACCAAATGGTTCGGCAAGGACATCATCAAAAAGTAAAGCATCAAACATCCACCGCAAAGGCGCGAAGAGGCAAAGGTAACGCAAAGGAAATCAAGTCTGGCCCTTCTTTGCGAGAACTTTGCTGCCTTTGCGCCTTTGCGGTGGGCTTGTGAACGTTAAGGCTAAATCAGTCACGCATGAACTACGTGTTCGACATCATGGGGCCCCTGCTCGAAGGTACAGGGGTCACCATTCAGGTCTTTCTCATTACCCTCGTGTTGTCCGTGCCTTTCGGCCTGTGCCTGGCGTTGTTGCGCATTTCGCGTTTCAGGGTGGTGAGCGGCCTGGTCAATGGCTACATCTGGTTAATGCGCGGCACACCGCTCATGCTGCAGATGCTGTTCATCTATTTTGCCTTGCCTTTCGTGCCGGTGATTGGCATCCGGCTGCCGGATTTTCCGGCGGCTATCGTGGCTTTTGTTCTGAACTACTCGGCGTATTTTGCCGAGATTTTCCGCGCTGGCATCCAGTCGATCGATCGCGGCCAGTACGAGGGTGCACGGGTGCTCGGCATGACCTATACGCAGACGATGCGGCGCATCGTTCTGCCGCAGGTGATCAAACGCATCCTGCCGCCGATGAGCAACGAGACCATCACGCTGGTCAAGGACACCTCGCTGATCTACGTGCTGGCCATGAACGATCTGTTGCGTGCCGCCCGCGGCATTGTCCAGCGTGACTTCACGACCACGCCTTTCGTGGTGGCTGCCGTGTTTTATCTGGTGATGACGCTGGTGCTGACGATGGCCTTCCAGCATCTGGAAAAGAAATATGCCGTCTACGATGAGTAACATGAACGCTCCGATGATTCACGCGCAGGACATTCACAAGCGTTTTGGCGCGCTGGAAGTACTAAAAGGCGTTTCGCTGGATATCGGCAAAGGCGAAGTGGTGGCCGTTATCGGGCCTTCGGGCTCGGGCAAGAGTACCTTCCTGCGCTGCCTCAACCACCTCGAAACGATCAATCGCGGGCGCATCGACATTGAAGGCGAGTCTTTGGTGACGACCGATGCGCATGGCGTTTTCCACTACGTACCGGATGTGGATGTTCGGCGTATCTGCGGCAAGATGGGCATGGTCTTTCAGCACTTCAACCTGTTTCCGCACATGACCGTGCTGCAGAACGTCATCGAGGCACCTATCACGGTCAAGGGGCTACGCAGCGAGGCGATTATCCCGAAAGCGGAGGAATTGCTACGCAAAGTCGGACTGCTGGATAAGCGTGACAGCTATCCCTCGCGCCTGTCCGGTGGGCAAAAACAGCGCGTCGCCATTGCCCGGGCGCTGGCCATGGCGCCGGACATCATGCTTTTCGACGAGCCAACCTCCGCGCTTGACCCGGAATTGACCGGGGAGGTGTTGCGCACCATGCGCGAACTGGCCGAAGAGCACATGACCATGCTGGTGGTCACGCACGAAATGGCGTTTGCGCGTGAGGTAGCGAGCCGGGTCGTGTTCATGGACGCTGGCGAAATCCTCGAATCGCGTCCGGCGAAGGAATTGTTTGCTTCGCCTGAACATCCGCGTACCAAAGCGTTTCTGGAGAATATGCTGTAGTGCTTTCTCTCTCTGAAGTATTTTCCCCCGACGGCCCCCTAGCTTCCAGCATTCCCGGCTATCGCCAGCGTGCGCAGCAGGTCGAAATGGCCGAGCGGATTGCGTTGGCGATAGCGGAGAACCGCGTTCTGGTGGCCGAAGCCGGTACCGGCACCGGCAAGACCTTCGCCTACCTTGTTCCTGCGCTGCTTTCCGGTGGCAAGGTCATTGTGTCGACCGGAACCAAAAACCTGCAGGATCAACTGTTTTCGCGCGATATTCCGACGGTGCGCAAGGCGCTGGGTTCGCCGGTCAAGATTGCACTGCTCAAGGGCCGTGCCAACTACCTTTGCCATTACCACCTTGAGCGTTCGCTGGCGGATGGCCGTTTCCTATCGCGTGAGGATGCCGCTCATGCAGCACGCATTTCACGCTTTGCCAAGAAAACGAAGACCGGCGACAAGGCGGATTGTTCCGATGTGCCCGAGAACTCCAGCGTATGGGGCATGGTCACTTCAACGCGCGAGAATTGTCTTGGGCAGGATTGCCCGAACAACAAGGAATGCTTTGTGCTGGCGGCGCGGCGTGAGGCGCTGGCTGCCGATCTGGTGGTGGTTAATCATCACCTCTTTTTTGCTGACGTGATGTTGCGCGACGAAGGTACGGCTGAATTGCTACCGGCCTGCAATACCGTGATCTTCGACGAAGCCCATCAACTGCCGGAAACCGCCAGCCTTTTTTTTGGTGACAACGTATCGACAGCGCAGATTCTCGATCTGACGCGGGATTCCCGTGCTGAAGGCCTGGTGTCCGCACGCGATTGTCTTGATCTGCCAACGCTGTGTGGTGTGGTGGAAAAGTCGGCCAAGGATTTGCGCCTGACGCTACCCGTTGAACCGGCGCGCTTCGCCTTGCCGCAACTCGAAGCGCGCATGGGTTTTGACAACGGTGTGGTCGGGCTGATTCGTGAGCTGGAAGCCTTGGCTGCCCTGCTTGAATCGCAGGCGCAGCGTTCCGAAGGGCTGGAGAACTGTTGGCGCCGTGCCAGTGAGTTGCTGGCGCAGTTCCGTCGCTGGCAGAGTGGTGGCGATGCCGATTACGTGCGCTGGGGGCGAAACCTATACCCACTCGCTGCAACTCAATGCCACGCCGCTGGTCATTGCCAACATCATGCAGAAGCAGATGAGCGGCCATCCGCGGGCGTGGATATTCACCTCGGCCACACTGGCCGTGCAACGTGATTTCGGCCATTACTGTGCCGAGATGGGGCTCGATCAGGCCGAGTCGGCTTTCTGGGACAGCCCCTTCGATTATGAGCGTCAGGCCTTGCTCTATGCCCCCATGAATTTGCCTGACCCGAACAGCCACGCCTATACCGATGCCGTGGTCAAGGCGGCCTTTCCTGTTGTCGAGGCCAGTGGCGGCCGTGCGTTTTTTCTGTGCACCTCGCTACGTGCCATGCGTCGTACGCATGAGTTGTTGACCGAACATCTGGAACGCGCGGGGCTCGATTTCCCTTTGCTGATTCAGGGTGAGGGGGGCAAGAACGAGTTGCTCGAGCGCTTTCGCCGCCTCGGCAATGCCATCCTAGTGGGCAGCCAAAGTTTCTGGGAGGGCGTCGACGTGCGTGGCGAGGCCTTGTCGCTTGTCGTCATCGATAAGCTGCCTTTTGCACCACCCGATGACCCTGTTCTTTCGGCGCGTATCGAGCGCATGAAAGCCGAGGGGCGTAATGCCTTCATGGATTACCAGTTGCCGCGCGCGGTGATCAACGTCAAGCAGGGCGCCGGCCGACTCATCCGCGACGAAACAGACCGCGGCGTGCTGATGATCTGCGACCCGCGCCTGATCAGCAAGCCCTACGGCAAGCGCATCTGGCGCAGCCTGCCGCCAATGAAGCGGACGCGCGAACTGGATGACGTACTGGCGTTTTTTCAGAGTTGAGTGGGTTTGAAATGAAATCGGCCTGCAACCCCCGTGGGTATTTGGCCTCATTTTGAGAAGCGCATCCAGATTGGGCTACAGGCCGTTTTGTTAAACTACGGATTAACTACCTGCCCATGCTGCGGGCTAGCCACCAGCACCGGGGTAAAGCCGGGTTAATACAAGCTATGAAAATTGTAAAAATTGAGCCTGGCCCCTTTTATCGGGGTAAAGCCGGGCTGGTGAGCATTGAGGTCGTTGCCGAGGGCATTAATGATCACCGGCGTATCTTCGGCCAGCGTCAGCGCATCGTCGGTGGTTTGCGGCGTCGTCAGCGCTCCCCCGAGATGCAAGTCGCGGATGGTGAGGCGGCTGTTCTGCGCTTCGAGGCCTTTACCGAAGCCGATCAGGTCGAAGGCGAGATTGACCACCGTGCCCTTGGCAATACCGGCGAGGTCGACGAGGTAAGTGCGGCTGCCGTCGGCGTTGGTGACGACGCTGATCCCGCTAACGTCATGTTCCGACCCATCGGCCTGACGGTTAAGGATGGCGTCGTTATGGGTGAGACCGGTGCCGCCGAGGAGCGAGAGGCCGGTGTTGGCGTCGATCAGGGCGACTTCGAAGGCATCGTCCGGGCCGTTGGCCTGATCACCGAGGGCGGCATTGGCGACGGTGAAGGAGAGGAAACGGTCGTTCTCGCCGAGTACGAAGACCTGATTGAGGCGGGTCTGGGTGGTGGCTGTTTCAGCCAGCGTAGCAGCGCCGTTGGCGAAACTGACGTCGCCGGTGGTAGACCAGCCGGTGGTATCCATAAACTCGGGATTGGTGAGCTTGGGATTGGCCAGCGTATCGAACTGCGGCACCAGGTCATCCAGCACGGCGTCGCGGCGGTAGCGGGAATAGCGTGCCGTGCCGTTGATCCGGGTGAAGGACAACGGCACACCGGGGTCGGAGGGGCCATTGGGGGCGTAGGGTTCGCTCGGGCTCTCCGGGGTGACGAAGACGCCCGCCAGGTTCATGAGCATCAGTTGTTCGTCGACCGTCAGGGTATGGCGCACGCCCGGTTTGAGGGTCGAGGCCATGAAGTCGTGGGTGTCGGGGTTGTGATCGAGACCCAGGGCGTGGCCGTATTCGTGCAAGGCCGGGCCGAGTCGGCGATTCGCCCATCGTCGGCCGAAGCTGGCGCCCGATTCGCTCATGGGGCCGGCATTCTAGACGATCTGCCGGTCTCGACGAGCCGACCGATGGCGAATTTGAGGTAGTCGCCCTCTG
>JANNGP010000022.1:0-6157 GCA_031403915.1 Betaproteobacteria bacterium | reverse complement strand
CGACGACCTCAAGCAAATGGCTAGTGAATTCAAGGCGATGATTCGCACCCGCCTTGGGCGTGAGTTCCCGAACGATCCGTGGGAACAACTCTGGGGCGCCGTGATGGCCGTATTCCAGAGTTGGAACAATGACCGTGCCGTTTTCTACCGTCAAATGAACGATATTCCCGGATCCTGGGGAACAGCAGTCAATATTCAGTCCATGGTTTTTGGCAATCTCGGTCAGAACAGCGGTACCGGTGTTGCCTTTACCCGTGATGCAGCTTCAGGTGAAGACATCTTCAACGGTGAATTCCTGATCAACGCCCAGGGCGAAGATGTGGTCGCCGGTATCCGTACGCCGCAGCAGATTACACTCGAAGGCTCCAAGCGCTGGGCCGAACTGGCGCAAGTCAGCGAAACTGACCGTGCCGCGAAGTTCCCGTCGCTCGAAGAAATCATGCCGACGATCTACAAGGAGCTGATCAAGACCGAAACGGCACTGGAAAACCACTACAAGGATATGCAGGATATCGAGTTCACCATCCAGGAAGGCAAGCTCTGGATGCTGCAAACACGTTCCGCAAAACGTACCGGTGCTGCCTTGGTTCGCACCTCCGTCGAAATGCTGAAACAAGGCATGATTGATGAAAAAACGGCACTGATGCGTGTTGCCCCGGATCGGCTGAACGAACTTTTGCACCCGGTGTTTGATAGCCAGGCGATCAAGAAAGCCCGTTTGATTGCCAGCGGTCTACCTGCTTCGCCAGGCGCTGCAACCGGCCAGATTGTTTTCTTTGCTGACGAAGCAGAAGAATGGGTTGCTCAGGGCAAGGAAGTTATTCTGGTTCGCCAGGAAACCTCGCCGGAGGATTTGCGCGGCATGGTCGTGGCCAAAGGCATCCTGACAGCCCGCGGCGGCATGACCTCGCATGCAGCGGTTGTTGCCCGCGGTATGGGTAAGTGCTGTGTCTCAGGTGCCGGCTCTGTTCGCGTCGACCCGAAGGCCCGCTCAATGACCGTTGATGGCGTCGTATATAAGGAAGGCGATTGGGTCTCCCTCGATGGCTCAACCGGCAAGGTTTATGAAGGTAAGGTCCCGACCAAAGATGCTGAACTTTCCGGTGACTTTGGTACCCTGATGGCACTGGCCGACCGTTACAAGCGTCTGGCTATTCGCGCCAACGCCGATACGCCTGAAGATGCCAAGGTTGCACGCAATTTCGGCGCTGTCGGTATCGGCCTCTGCCGTACCGAGCACATGTTCTTCGAGGGTGATCGTATCAAGACCGTGCGCGAAATGATTCTGGCTGGGAATGAAGCCGGGCGCCGCAGTGCGCTAGCCAAGTTGCTGCCCATGCAACGGGGCGATTTTGAAGGTTTGTTCCGTGAGATGAATGGCTTGCCGGTGACCATTCGTCTGCTTGATCCGCCGCTGCATGAATTCCTGCCGCACGACGAAGCCAATCAACGTGCCATGGCAAAGGAAATGGGCGTGTCGTACGAGGAAATCAAGCACCGCGTAGACGACCTGCACGAATCGAACCCGATGATGGGCCACCGTGGTTGCCGCTTAGGGATTAGCTATCCGGAAATTACCGAGATGCAGGCCAGGGCGATTTTCGAGGCAGCCCTCAATGTCAGGGCACAAGGTTCGACACCGATACTTGAGATCATGGTGCCGCTGGTCAGTACTAAACGGGAGTTCAATGATCAGGCGCTGGTTATTCGTGGAACTGCAGAGGCCGTTTTTGCTGAGCGTGGTGCCCGGGTCGACTTCCTGCTCGGAACGATGATCGAGACGCCGCGTGCTGCGCTCGTCGCCAACAGCATCGCTCTCCAGGCTGATTTCTTCTCATTTGGCACCAACGACTTGACGCAGATGGCTCTGGGGTTCTCGCGTGACGACGTGATCAAGTTCATGCCGCATTATCTGGAGAACGGTCTGTATGATGCCGATCCCTTCCAGACGATTGATACCCGTGGTGTCGGTCTGCTGGTCCGGATGGCTGTCGACAAGGGACGTACAGCGAAACCCTCGCTCAAGCTGGGTGTTTGCGGCGAGCATGGCGGTGATCCGGCGTCGATCGCCTTCTTCCACGGCGTCGGCCTCGACTACGTGAGCTGCTCACCGTATCGCGTTCCAGTCGCCCGGCTGGCTGCAGCACAGGCGGCTATTGGCAGTTAATTAGCTGCCGGTTAGCGGCAGACATCACCGGCGCCTGAGGCGCCGGTGTTTTTTTTATCGTTCAGATCAACTTCTGACCGGGAGTCGCAGGCGGGCAATCAGGCCGCCCCCATCCCTTGTCAGCAATTCCAGTGTGCCGCCATGCAGGCGGGCAATACGTTCGACAATAGCCAGACCTAGCCCGGTGCCGCTGGCGTCGGTGCGGGCGTTTTCAAGGCGGGTGAACGGTTGCTTCAGGCGATCAACTTCGTTTTCCGGAATGCCTGGGCCGTGATCCAGAACGTCGATCTGTATTTCGCCATTTGCGCTGCGGGTTTCTACCGTGATTGGGTTGCCACCGTACTTGCTGGCATTGTCGAGTAAATTGACGAGTGCCCGTGTCAGAGCTTTGGGGCGAAGCAAACTCGGCGCTACCTCGCCCAAGATGATCCGTGGCGCACTTGTGGCCCGCCCCTGTGCGCCGGCAAGCTGGGTCACCAGAACATTGATATCCGCCAGTTTGGGGGCTTCTTCGTTTTCTCCCCTGGCATACTCAAGAAACTGGGCGATGATGGCGTCCATCTGTTCGATGTCCCCGATGACGGCAACTCGGGCGTCGTCGTCGATCATCGACATTTCTGCTTCAAGCCTTAGACGTGCCAGTGGTGTTCGTAAATCGTGCGAGATCCCGGCGAGCACTTCGGCACGCTCAACATCAATACGCTTCAGGTCTTTTGACATGCGGTTGAACGCTTCGGCGAGTTGTCGCAGTTCGATGGCACCGCGCTCTGGAATCGGGTCTGGGTATCTGCCGCGACCGACTTCCCTGACGGCGCTGGCCAGAGAACGCAAAGGTGAAGTGACGCGCGAGACGATGAGCCAGGCCACGAGCAGTGCCAAGGCCAGGGAAACACCGCCCCAGCCAAGCCAATGCCACGGAAAATCACTTTCGGCGCGCTCTCCTGGCAGCATCAGCCAGTAATCATCCTCGCTAGAGTCGCCAATCGAAAAACTAACCCAGATGCCGGCTTGACCGTTGACCGATCCGGCAAAACGGGTTTTCGCACCCAATTGTGATAGGGCCGTGTTATACATGACGCGAAAAAAGTAGGTGTCCGGCAAGGGCTGAACAACATCGGTGGGTTCTGCCGGGTAAAGATGAACGCCTTCGCTCTCGGCCAGGTCGCGTAGCAGAGCCAGTCTTTTGAACGGATCTGCTGCGATCAGCGCGGCGTTGGTGAGGTTGACGACACTGACGGTGAGTTGCGCCAGTTGATTGGCGCGTGGCTCGCGTTCGGCCAGCCCGAACAGGGTGAGCCAGGTCGCGACGGAAACAAAAATAAGCAGGCTGACGAGCAAAAAGGTGCGTACCAGAAGAGTACGCGGAAGCAGTTGTTGAATACGCTGAACCCCGGTCATTTGGCCTGACCGTCAGGGATGAAAACGTAGCCAAAACCCCAGACAGTTTGCAGGTAGCGTGGAACCGCCGGATCGGGTTCGACCAGTTTGCGCAGGCGCGAGACCTGCACGTCGATGGCGCGGTCGAAAGGCCCTTGCTCGCGGCCACGCGCCAGCGTCATCAGTCGGTCGCGTGAGAGCGGTTGGCGAGGATGCTGGAGCAGCGCCTTGAGTACGGCAAATTCACCGGTAGTCAGTGGAAGAAATTCGTTGTTGCGTTTCAGTGTGCGGGTCGCCAGATCAATTTCGACGTCGCCAAAGGCAATGGTTTTGTCTTCGGCCGTGGGCGCGCCCGGAACGGCCGCTGCCCGACGGCGTAGAACAGCCTGAATGCGGGCCACCAGTTCGCGCGGGTTGAACGGCTTGGGCAGATAATCATCGGCACCCATCTCAAGGCCGACAATGCGGTCAATTTCATCGCCCTTGGCAGTGAGCATGATGATGGCCTGCTGCGGCTCACTGGCGCGCAAACGGCGACAAATGGACAATCCGTCTTCACCGGGCAGCATGAGATCGAGAACGATCAGATCAAACGTGTCGCGCGCGAGCGACTTGTCCATCATTTCAGCATTCTCGGCCGTCTTCACGACAAATCCCTGCTCGCCAAGATAGCGCTGCAGGAGGTCACGCAGTCGTTTGTCGTCGTCGACGACCAGAATTTTTCGATCAGCCATAGTCAGATGCTAACCCGAAAGGCTTCAGCGGGGGAGGGTAAGCGAAGATCCTTGTGAGCAAAAGTTGCTGCAGGGTACGACAGATACAAATTATTACAACTCGCTCAGTAACTCACAAAGCTTTGTTACATCTGGCTTGCAGACTTCCTTCAACGATGCGGATCAGGCGTCGGAGGTTCCTTGAATTGTCGAAGGAGTGCAAAATGTGCAAACTTTTATTAAGTATTGTTTTCGGTGCCGTGCTGATGATAGGTGCAGAGTACTGGAATACCACGGATGGTTTGACGGTAAAGCAGATGCTCGGTACGGTGTTGAGTACCGGCAAAATGATCATGCCGGGACGAGGCTAGTCGGAGCAGGGTAAATATAGCAGGGTGGAAACTGTGAATGGTGTATTTGAACTGATGTTGAAACGCTCGCTGTTGCTGGCGCTCATGCTGGTTTTGGCCTCGCCCTGGGCGCTGGCTAATCCGGGCAACGAGCGCTATCAGGTCCGCCAGGCGAATCGTCAGAACGGCATGCAACGTCAGCAACCACCGAACAACCCGCCGCGTGACGCACAACAACAGGGCTTCCAGCGCGATTATGGGGGTGGCGAGGCACAACGTTCGCAACGCATGTCACCCGAAGAGCGCCGCCAGTTGCGCCGCGATATCCGCGATGCCGGACGCGAGGTTTACCCACGTCGATAGCCTGCAAGGCGCATGTATATTGGATCTAAGGCATGCAATGCCTGAAGGTTGACGTATTCATTGGCTTGCAGACCAAGCTGTTTTTTGAAAATCTGTGTGTCTCGTTATGGCAAGGCGCGGTTCAGACTAAACGCCAACCGCTTAGTACGAGCCGTTTGAACCCGAAAAAGCTTTTGCTGCGAATAAGATAGTTGCCATTGTCCGGAAAACAGCTCGGCACATAAACGGTGGCTCCCTGTATTGTTTGTTTTGAATAGTCCGCAAGTATATTGGGTTCGCCAAAGCGGATTGACGGGCATTCAGTCACGTCAAAACAGCAGCCACTTACGGTGTGCGGAATGTCAATGAAAAGTGACGATTGCTTCTCTTCAATCAGAGTCAATGCGTCTTCCGAGAAAGTAATCATGATCCTTGTCCGCCTTATTGAAAAAGGCCAGCCATCCCGGACAGGACGCTGGCCTTTGCTATACAACGGCTAGTATTAGTCGGTAACCAGAGTAAGAACCTTGTCGCCGAACTTGTCAGTTACTGTTTCCTCGATCTTCAACAGGACATACCAGCGATGGAATGCGGCAATGAAGACCGTGGTGATCAGGAACATGAGAATCACAGACATGGTTGCCAGCAGATAGAGCTGCTTGGGCATGAAATTACCGGTGACGTTCAGGTACCCGGCCCACATGACGATCGGGTAGACCAAAAGCGCTGGAGCACCGGTTACCCAAGCGTATTTGGCTTTGCCGAGTCTGATCAGCATGGTCGTGCCGACAATCAGCGCACAGGAAGCCAATAGCTGGTTAGCCATGCCGAAGAGTGGCCAGATGGTAGAAATATCGCCGGTATAAACCAGATAACCCCATGCCCCCGTGAACATGGCGCTGGTCAGGATGATGCCCGGCGTCCAGGAATTGTCAGCAAACGGCTTGTACACCCGGCCAAGCATTTCCTGCAGCAGATAGCGGCCCACTCGCGTACCGGCATCGACGGCGGTGAGGATAAACACGGCTTCGAACATGATGGCAAAGTGATACCAGTAAGCCATCATCCCCTCCATGTAGGGTACAGAAGAGAAGATGTATGCCATACCTACCGCGAGGGAAACCGCACCACCCGGACGCCCCTGGATCTGTTCGCCAACCTGGGCAGCCAGTTCAGGCAGGTTCACCGTGGCCAGGCCGAGTTTTGCG
>JANNGP010000021.1:0-11298 GCA_031403915.1 Betaproteobacteria bacterium | reverse complement strand
CGTTGCGCGGATTGCCGCAGCGTGTGGAAGACAGCCTGTTGGGCATGGCGGCGGGGATGATGCTCGCTGCCAGCGCATTTTCCTTGCTGCTGCCGGGTCTCGAAGCCGGCACAGCCCTGCTCGGCAGCAAACCGCTGGGCGCCAGTGTTGTGGTGTTCGGCATGGCGTTGGGTGTGCTGTTGATGCTCGGGCTCGACGCCTTCCTTCCGCATGAACACGAGAGCACCGGACCTTGCGGCCCCGGCGCGGACCGTTGCCGGCGTATCTGGTTGTTTGTTTTTGCCATCGCGGTACACAACCTGCCCGAGGGGATGGCTATTGGCGTCAGCTTTTCGCAAGCCGATATGGCCGTGGGTTTGCCGCTGACCACTGCAATTGCGCTGCAGGATATTCCGGAGGGGTTGGCCGTCGCACTGGCTCTACGCGGGGCGGGTTTCAAGCCGGGTTTCGCCGTACTGGTTGCCATTGCTACCGGTTTGCTGGAACCAGTGGGCGCTTTGATTGGTGTTGGGCTGTCGAGCGGGCTGGCGGTTGCCTATCCGGTTGGCCTTGGTTTGGCGGCTGGCGCGATGCTCTTTGTGGTCTCGCACGAAGTTATTCCCGAAACCCACCGCAACGGCCATCAAACAGCGGCAACCCTGGGGCTGCTGGCGGGTTTTGCCCTGATGATGGTTCTGGATACAACATTGGCCTGAGTGCGCTCGTATACAAAAATCATTTGTAGTGAAATCGTGAGTTTGAAATCGTGAGTTTGCATTGACGGTAGCGCCCCAGCCGAGGATACTCACCTCTGCAAGAGTTACTGCTCCTTTCAAGTTTCTCAATCTGGAGGTAGATTATGAATCATCGAATCTTAAGCGCTTTTCTGGGTCTTTGCGCGCTGCTCGGCGCATCCTTTGCAAACGCCCAGGACTATCCCAACAAAGTTATCACCATCATCGTGCCCTTCGCGGCAGGCGGCCCGTCCGACACTGTCGCACGCCTCACGGCGCAATCGATGGGTACAGTGCTCAAAACGCAGATCATCGTCGAGAACGTTGGCGGTGCCGGCGGCACCCTCGGCGCAGGGCGCGCCGCGCAGGCCAAGCCGGACGGCTACACGCTGTTCATCCACCACATCGGCCACGCCACAGCACCGGCGCTTTATCGCAAGCTGGCCTACGATCCGATCAAGGACTTCGAGCCAATCGGTCTGGTGAATGATGGTGCGATGGCCTTCGTCGCCCGCAAGGATTTCCCGGCCAAAGACCTCAAGGGCGTGATCGCCTACATCAAAGCTAACAAGGACAAGGTGAACATGGCCAATGCGGGTATCGGTTCGGCTTCGCACCTGTGCGGCATGCTCTTCCAGCAGGCGCTGGATGCTGATCTGACGACCGTGCCGTACAAGGGCACCGGCCCGGCGATGAACGACCTGCTCGGCAGTCAGGTGGACTTCATGTGCGACCAGACGACAAACAATGCCAGCCAGATCAAGGCCGGCAAGGTCAATGCCTATGGGGTGACAACGGCCAAACGGCTGGCGGCGCTGCCCGAGATTCCGACCATGGACGAGGGCGGCATGCCCAACTTCACGATGACAGTCTGGCACGCGATGTATGCCCCCAAGGGAACGCCGAAACCGATCGTTGATCAGCTTTCCAAGGCCTTGCAGGAGGCGCTGAAGGACGCAACGCTCAAGCAGCGCTTTGGCGATCTCGGTTCAGAAGCGGTGGCGCAGGATAGGGCAACGCCCGATGCCTTGCGTGCCCATCTCAAGTCGGAAATCGACAAATGGGGTCCGATCATCAAGAAGGCCGGCGTTTTTGCTGACTGATTAATAAATGAATGAATGCGACGGGGATAGCGGACACAGTGGATTGACGGGTGTCCACCCCGCCGTTTTTTTGTATGGGAGAGCAGTTTGAATCCAATTGCACATAACCCCAAGGATTTCTGGAGCGGGCTCATCTACTTGGCCATCGGTACGGCAGCCATTGTGCTGAGCCGTGATTACGGCATGGGCACGGCGGGCAAGATGGGTGCGGCATATTTTCCGACGGTGCTCAGCGGGTTGCTGATCATTCTGGGCGTTGTCTCGCTGATACGCTCGTTCATCACGCCCGGTACGCCGGTCGGTGCGATTGCGTGGAAGGGGTTGCTGCTGGTCATCGGCTCGACCGTGCTGTTCGGCGTGTTGGTGCGCACAGCGGGGATGGTCATTGCCCTGCCGGTAATGATTCTGCTCAGTGCCTATGCCAGCAGCCGTTTCCGCTGGCCCGTTGCACTTGCTCTGGCTGCCGGCGTCACGGTGTTCTGTGTGCTTATCTTCCAGAAGGGGCTGGGTGTTCCCATGCCACTCCTCGGTTCCTGGTTCGGCTGAAAGCTTATGAATAAATCTACTGCACGATCCGATTGCTTTGTTGGGCGGTGCTCGCATCCTCGCCTATCACATTGATATGTCTCGTCGCTGCGCGCCGTCCGCCTCGTACTTGGATCGCTCGCTACGATTTCTTCACAAGCTTTGAGGAACTCTAATGGAACTACTGAACAATCTCGGACTAGGGCTTTCCACCGCTTTTACCGCGGCTAATCTGCTCTACTGTCTGGTCGGTGTGTTTCTCGGCACCCTGATCGGCGTGCTGCCCGGCCTCGGGCCGACAGCGACCATCGCCATGCTGCTGCCGATCACCTTCAATCTGCCGCCGGTGTCGTCGCTGATCATGCTGGCCGGTATCTATTACGGCTCGCAGTACGGTGGCTCGACAACCTCGATTCTGGTTAACGTGCCGGGTGAGGCGGCCTCGGTGGTTACTGCACTCGATGGCTACCAGATGGCGCGCAATGGGCGAGCCGGCGTGGCGCTGGCCACTTCGGCTATCGGTTCCTTCTTCGCGGGTACGGTGGCGACGGTGATTCTGGCGCTGTTTGCCCCGCCGCTGGCCGAAATCGCGCTCAAGTTCGGCGCGGCCGAATTCTTCTCGCTGATGGTGCTCGGCCTGCTGGCCTCGATGGTGTTGGCGCGAGGTTCGCTGCTACACGCCGGCGGCATGGTCGTGCTTGGGCTGCTGCTGGGCATGATCGGCTCGGATGTGAACACCGGAACGCAGCGCTATACTTTTGACATTCTGCAACTGGCCGATGGCATTGGATTTGTGGTGGTGGCCATGGGTATGTTCGGTATTGCCGAGATCGTCCGCAACCTCGAAAACGAAGAAGACCGCTCGCTGTTAGTGAGTAAGGTCACCAGCCTGATGCCGACCAAAGAAGACTGGAAGCGCATGGTGGCGCCCATCCTGCGCGGCACGGCGATTGGCTCGGTGCTCGGTATTCTGCCCGGCAGCGGCTCTATCCTCGGTTCCTTCGCCGCCTATGCCATCGAAAAGAAAGTGTCGAAGAATTCGGCCGAGTTCGGCAAGGGTGCCATCGAAGGCGTCGCCGCGCCCGAAGCCGCCAATAATGCCGGCGCGCAGACCTCTTTCATCCCGATGCTGACGCTGGGTATCCCCTCCAACCCGGTGATGGCGCTGATGATCGGTGCCATGATCATTCAAGGGATTCAGCCCGGGCCTTCGGTGATCACCGAGCAGCCGGCGCTGTTCTGGGGAATCATCGTCTCAATGTGGATCGGCAATTTCTTCCTGGTTGTCCTCAACCTGCCGTTGGTTGGCATGTGGGTCAAGCTGGTGAGCGTGCCGTATCAATACCTGTTCCCGGCGATTCTGGTGTTCTGCGGAATCGGCGTATTCAGCCTGAACAACACCGAGTTTGATGTGTATCTGATGGCGCTCTTCGGCGTGATCGGGTACATCTTCGTCAAGCTCGACTGCGAACCGGCGCCGATGTTGCTGGCCTTCATCCTCGGCCCGATGATGGAGGAATACCTGCGCCGCGCCCTGCTGCTTTCGCGTGGCGACCCGACGGTTCTCGTTACACGGCCGATCAGCGCCACGCTGCTGGCACTGGGCGTCGCCGCCGTCGTTGCGGCGAGTTTGCCGGCGATCTATAAGAAGCGGGAAGAAGCCTTCAAGGAATAAGCTGCTGCGCGAAGCGATCGCAGCGTTGCCCGGTGCTCGGAAGCTGCGCCTACCAGCGGATATGTCTTGCTTCCTGTGCGCCTTGCGCTCGCCCCGCTCACGACGCTTCTTCAAGGGGTGTTGTGGCAAGGCAAGGCTGTAGGCCGCTCGGTTATTGGCTCCCAGCCTTGTTTATTTGAAGGCCACCGTGTTTATTGGGCTGCAGGCCGGCTAGCTTTTGAGGATTTCGCGCAGCGCGCTAACGAGCCCCGCGCACTGCGCGTCGGTGCCGATGGTGATGCGCAGGTGCTGGTCGATGCGCGGCAGCTTGAAGTGGCGCACGATGACCTTGCGTACGCGCAGCGCGGCGGCGAGTTTGGCGGCATCATGTTGCGGGTGGCGGGCGAAGATGAAGTTGGCCGCCGATGGCAGGATGTCGAAACCGAGCGCCTGCAAGTCGGCAACGAGTGTTTCACGGCTCTTCATTACGGCCTGCCGGGTTTGCTCCAGATGCGCGGTGTCATCCATCGCCGCTGCGGCACCAACAATGGCGAGGCGATCCAGCGGGTAGGAGTTGAAACTGTTCTTGACGCGCTCCAGCGCTTCGATCAGCCCGGCATCGCCGACGGCGTAGCCGACGCGCAGGCCGGCCAGCGAATGCGACTTGGAGAGTGTGCGAATGACCAGCAGGTTGGGGTAGCGGTTGACCAGCGCAATTGCAGTGGGAATGATTGCTCCGCCAAAGTCGATATACGCTTCGTCGATGACGACGACCGAGTGCGGGTGCGCGGCAACGAGGCTTTCGACTTCGGCGAGCGGCAGCAGGTGGCCGGTCGGTGCATTGGGGTTGGCGAGGATGATGCCGCCGTTCTTTTGCGTGTAGTCATCAACGCGGATTTCAAAGTGCTCTCCCAGCGGAATGCTCACGCTGTCGACCTCGTACAGCCCGCAATACACGGGGTAGAAGCTGTAGGTGATGTCCGGCATGAGCAGCGGTGCATCGTGTTTCAGGAGCGCCATGAAGGTGTGCGCCAGCACCTCGTCCGAACCGTTGCCGACAAAGACCTGCGCAGGAGTAATACCAAACCCGGAAAAATGCGCAGCCACTGCATTCTTCAGCAGATCGGCATTCGGGTCGGGGTAGAGGCGCAGATACGCGCCATCCGCATTTCCGTGCGTTGCCAACTCGGCCTGTATCGCGGCAACCGCTTTGGGCGAGGGCGGATAGGGGTTCTCGTTGGTGTTCAGCTTGACGAGGTTGGCAACTTTGGGTTGCTCGCCCGGAATGTAGGGCGTCAGGCGGTGAACGAGAGGGCTCCAGAATTGGCTCATGTATGGCTCGCAAGGTCGAATGCAGCAGAAGCCTTAAATGGTATCATGAGGGCTTGCGCTGGATTGCAGCCGGACAGCAAACATCTACCGCAAAGACGCAAAGAGCGCCAAGGCATCGCAAAGAAAAGCAAAGGCAGAAAATCCTGAAACTCGGGTTCCTTTGCGAAATCTTTGCCCCTTCGCGTCTTTGCGGTGGATTTTTCTTTGACCTTTGACTACGGGGCCATCATGCGGCAAGCCGAAATTAGCAGAAACACCCTCGAAACCAGGATCACGGTTCGTCTGAATCTCGACGGCAGCGGTCAGGGAAAATTCGCGACGGGCGTTCCTTTTCTCGATCACATGCTCGATCAGGTCGCCCGTCACGGGATGATTGATCTCGATGTCGAAGCGAAGGGTGATTTGCACATTGATGCGCATCACACCGTTGAGGATATCGGCATCACTATCGGGCAGGCGCTAGCCAAAGCGTGGGGTGACAAAGCCGGTTTGCGTCGTTACGGGCACGCCTATGTGCCGCTGGACGAGGCCTTGTCACGCGTCGTGGTTGATCTTTCGGGTCGCCCCGGTCTGGAATTTAACGTCGACTTCAGCCGCGCAATGATCGGCGCTTTTGATGTGGATCTGACCAACGAGTTTTTCCAGGGGCTGGTCAATCACGCGCTGATTTCGCTGCACATCGACAATCTGCGCGGCGATAACGCGCACCACCAGGCCGAGACGGTGTTCAAGGCCTTCGGGCGCGCCCTGCGCATGGCGGTCGAGGTCGATCCGCGTGCGGCCGGCTGCATTCCTTCAACCAAAGGGACGCTTTGATGGGTGGTTCGTCGGGCACGATTGCCGTTGTCGACTATGGCATGGGCAATCTGCGATCCGTCTGGCAGGCGCTTGAACACGTCGCACCAGGTCGCGAAGTTGTCGTCACCGCCGACCCGTCGGTGGTGGCTGCAGCTGAGCGCGTGGTTTTCCCGGGCCAGGGTGCGATGCCCGACTGCATGCGCGAACTTGATGCGCGCGGTTTGCGGCCTGTCGTGTTGGAAGCCGCCAGGTCGAAGCCCTTTCTTGGTATCTGCATCGGTTTACAAATGCTCTTCGAACACAGTGAAGAGGGCGACGTGCCGGGGCTGGGCGTGTTTGCCGGGCACGTGCGGCGCTTCCCCGCAGACAAGATGATTGGCGCAAACGGTGACAAACTCAAGGTGCCGCACATGGGCTGGAACGAAGTCGGCCAGACTTCGTCACACGCCTTGTGGAATGGCATCGACGACGGTGCCCGCTTCTATTTCGTACACAGTTATTACGTCGATCCGGTTGACCGTTCGTGTGTCGCCGGCACAACAGCGTACGGTATCCCCTTTACCAGCGCGGTGGCGCGGGATAATATCTTTGCTCTCCAGTGCCATCCGGAGAAAAGCGCCGCTGCTGGCCTCGCCCTGTTGTCCAACTTTATTCAATGGCAGCCCTGAGCGGGCTGTATTTTTCAAACCTTTTTCTTCAACTACTCTTCGCTTCTCAAAATGCTGATCATTCCTGCGATTGACCTGAAAGACGGACAGTGCGTTCGTCTCAAGCAAGGCCTCATGGACGACGTCACTGTTTTTTCTTCATCGCCTGGCGAACAGGCGGTGCACTGGCTGGAGCAGGGCGCACGCCGCCTGCACGTCGTCGATCTCAACGGCGCCTTTGCCGGCAAGCAAAAAAACGAGCGCGCCATCAAGGAAATTGTTGATGCGCTGGGGGGCGAAATTCCGATTCAGCTCGGTGGCGGCATTCGTGATCTGGATACCATCGAACGCTGTCTGGATAACGGCGTTTCCTACGTCATCATCGGTACGGCGGCGGTCAAGAACCCCGGGTTTTTGCATGACGCCTGTAGTGCATTCCCCGGGCAGATCATCGTCGGGCTCGATGCCAAGGACGGCAAAGTGGCGGTCGATGGGTGGTCCAAGCTGACCGGTCACGATGTCATTGATCTGGCCAAGAAGTGTGAGGATTATGGCGTCGAAGGCATTATCTACACCGACATCGGGCGTGATGGCATGCTCTCTGGCATCAACATCGAAGCTACCGTCAAACTGGCGCAGGCGCTCCTCGTTCCGGTGATCGCCAGCGGCGGCTTGTCAAACATGGACGACATTCGCAAGCTGTGCGAGGTTGAACACGAGGGCATCTCTTCTGTCATTGCCGGTCGGTCGATCTATGACGGTTCGCTGGATTTCGCGGCCGCGCAGGATGAAGCTGACCGGCTGACGGAGTCTTGATTAGTAGTACAACAAAAAACTACCGCAGAGGCGCGGAGACGCAGAGGCGACGCGGAGAAAACCAAAGAGAAAAACAGGATTTTCTCTGCGAAATATCTGCGCCTCAGCGCCTCTGCGGTGGGTGTTAAGGTTCTTCATCGACCTCACTGTTTCCGTTGAGGAAAAGAAAGCAAGGTAGTCGCCTTGGGTTTAGCCAAACGCATTATTCCGTGTCTTGATGTCACCGCCGGTCGGGTCGTCAAGGGCACCAATTTCGTCGATCTGCGCGATGCCGGCGACCCCGTCGAGATTGCGCGCCGCTACGATGAGCAGGGTGCCGACGAAGTAACCTTCCTCGATATCACGGCGTCTTCGGATCAGCGCGACATCATGCTGCACATTGTTGAAGCCTGTGCGGCGCAGGTCTTTATACCGCTCACCGTCGGCGGCGGGGTGCGCACGGTGGCCGATGTGCGCCGCCTGCTCAATGCCGGTGCCGACAAGGTGAGCATGAACACCGCCGCAGTGAATAATCCTGATCTGGTAGCCGAAGCGTCAGCCAAGGTCGGCAATCAGTGCATTGTTGTGGCTATTGATGCCAAGCAGGTGGCACCGGGCAAGTGGGAAGTCTTTACCCATGGCGGGCGTAACCGTACCAACCTGGATGCCATCGAATGGGCGTGTCGTGTGCAGCAATTGGGCGCGGGCGAAATTCTGCTGACCAGCATGGATAGAGATGGCACCAAGAATGGTTTTGATTTGCCGCTCACGCGTGCCGTGTCCGACGCCGTGGATATTCCGGTGATCGCCAGTGGTGGCGTTGGCAATCTGCAGCATCTGGCCGATGGCGTGACGCAAGGCCGTGCCGATGCGGTGCTGGCGGCGAGCATCTTCCATTTTGGTGAGTACACTGTGCGGCAGGCGAAGGAGTATATGCATGAGCGCGGCATCGAGGTCCGCCTGTGAACCCCCTCACTCTGTTTCTTGGGCAAGTTGAAAGGCAAGTACAACAACCTCACCACCAAGTCACCAAGAACACAAAGATGCACCAAGAAAGAAAAAATATTTCCAGGTTGTGCTTGGTGAAACTTGGTGCCCTTCGTGGCTTGGTGGTGAAACTTTTGAAGTTGCTCTTTCTCCGGAGACTTTGTCATGAGTGATCTGGATACCAGCCTGTCCTGGCTCGACGCCCTCAAGTGGGACGCCGACGGCATGATCCCTGCCATTTCGCAGGATGCGGCGACGGGCCGGGTGGTCATGTTTGCCTGGATGAATCGGGAATCTCTGCAGGAAACGCTGGCCAGCGGTAACGCGGTATACTGGTCCCGGTCGCGCGGGAAACTCTGGCGCAAGGGCGAAGAGTCCGGGCATTTCCAGAAGATACGCTCGATCCGTGCCGACTGTGACGGCGACGTGCTGTTGCTGGCGGTCGATCAGGTGGGCGGCATTGCCTGTCACACCGGTCGCGAAAGCTGTTTCTTTTTTGAGTTACAAGGGGATCGGTGGGTGGCCACTGATCCGGTATTGAAAGACCCTAAGGACATTTATTCAAAATGAGCACACACGACATACTGCATCGCCTATCCGAGACCTTGGCGTCACGTCGTCACGCCGATCCGGAAACCTCGTACACCGCCAAACTGTTTGCCAATGGACCGGATTCCATTCTTAAAAAAATCGGTGAGGAAAGTGCCGAACTGATCATGGCGGCCAAGGATGGCAAGCGCCTGAATATTGTTTGGGAATCAACCGATCTGATTTATCACGTACTGGTGTTGCTGGCCTTCTACGACATGGGAATCGAAGATGTGTCGCAGGAAATGCGTCGTCGCGAGGGCATTTCCGGGATAGACGAAAAGAAATCGAGACCGGCGAAGTAGATTGGTATGGAAAACTGTCTGTTCTGCAGGATCGCGCGCGGCGAAATCCCGTCGCGCAAGGTGTATGAAGACGATGAGGTGTTCGCCTTTCACGACATCAACCCGGCGCGTCCGCTGCATCTTCTGGTCATTCCCAAGCACCACATCACCTCGTTGGCGACGGTGACTGAAGGGGATACGCGGGTTCTTGGCCGGATCCTGGTCGTTGCCAACCGGCTGGCTGTTGAGAATGGCAGTCCGGACGGATTCCGTGTCATTATTAACACGGGGCGCATTGGGCAACAGGAAGTGCAGCACCTGCATGCGCACATTGTCGGCGGGCCGGAACCGGTCGGGCCGATGCTCAAACGTATTTAAGGAGATATATCATGGGTTCTTTCAGTATCTGGCATTGGGTGATCGTTCTGGTTATCGTCATGCTCGTTTTTGGCACCAAGAAACTACGCAACATGGGCGAGGATCTGGGTGGGGCCGTCAAGGGCTTCAAGGAAGGCATGAAGTCCGCCGAAGAAAAAAAGGAAGAAGCCACGCCTCCGCAACAGGTTAACGGCGGGCAGACCATCGAAGGCGAAGTCAAGGAGAAGGTCAAGTCGTGAGAACTCAGGCGTGAGGGGTAAATAGTTTTCCCTTTGCCCTTGCCGTTCCACTTTCTTCCCATGCCATGTTTGACATCGGCTTTTCCGAACTGATTGTTATCGCCATCGTTGCGCTGGTGGTGATCGGCCCTGAGCGGTTGCCTAAAGTGGCGCGCACGGCCGGGCATCTGCTCGGGCGCCTGCAGCGCTACGTCACTGATGTGAAGGCAGACATCAGCCGCGAAATGCAACTGGATGAGCTGAAAAAACTGCAAAGTGAGATGCAGGATTCCGTGCACAACTTCGAACGCAATATCACCGGCGAAATGCAGGCGCTAGAACAAAAAGTCGAACAGACGGCGCAATCGGTGACTGCCGATGTGCAGCCGGCGGCTGATAGCGTAGCGCTGACCGAGGTGCCGGCTGTTGCGCCAGTTTCCGAGCCCGTCGCGGCTACCGAGCCGGCGCAGAAGATATGAGCCGCGCATGACTGAGCAAGAAGACTCCTTTCTCTCACACCTTTTTGAGTTGCGTGATCGTCTGATCCGGGTGTTGCTGGCCATTGGTATTGTATTTGTCTGCCTGTTTCCGTGGGCCAAGGAACTGTATGCGCTGCTCGCACAGCCGCTTCTGGCCACCTTGCCGCAGGGCGGGCAAATGATCGCCACCGACGTGGTCGGCGTTTTTCTGGTACCGATGAAAGTGGCGCTGATGGTGGCTTTCCTCATCGCTCTGCCATACGTGCTATATCAAGTATGGGGTTTTGTCGCGCCCGGTTTGTATGCGCACGAAAAAAAGCTGGCCTTGCCTCTGGTGGCTGCCAGCGTCATCCTGTTTTTTGTCGGAATGGCTTTCGCCTATTTTCTGGTTTTCCCAACAGTATTCGGGTTCATGTCCAAGGTGGCACCGGAGGGCGTGGCCTGGATGACCGATATTGAGAAATATCTGTCGTTTGTGATGAGCACGTTTATCGCGTTCGGCGTGACTTTTGAAGTGCCGGTCGTGGTTATTGTTCTGGTTCAGATGCGCATCGTCACCTTGGTGACACTCAAGGAGTGGCGGCCCTACGTGATCGTTGGCGCGTTTGTGGTGGGCGCTATTTTCACCCCGCCGGACGTGATCTCGCAACTCATGCTGGCTATTCCGCTGTGTCTGCTCTATGAACTGGGAATGCTCATGGCGCGCTTCGTCAGCAAGCCGGAAGTTGATGCGCAGGCTTTGCCCGGAATTCGTGACTAACCACGAAGGGCAGCGCGCAGCCTCCCTGAAGAGGGAC
>JANNGP010000020.1:0-9699 GCA_031403915.1 Betaproteobacteria bacterium | reverse complement strand
CTCAATGTAATGAGCACCAGCGATCAACCTTGACGCTGCTTGTGACGCGGATCCGTACAGATCACACGCACAACGCCGTGGCGTCTAATAATCTTGCAGTTGCGGCAGATGCGCTTAACAGATGCCAGCACTTTCATGTTTTACTCCTCAATTCTCGGCATCCGGCGCAGCCAGCCTTTTGCCAAATTACATCACCTGCGTAGAGACTCTTACTTGGCGCGAAAGACGATGCGCGCACGACTCAGGTCATAAGGCGTCAGTTGAACCGTCACTTTGTCACCAGGCAGAATGCGTATGTAGTGCATGCGCATTTTTCCGGAAATAAAGCCCAGAACCACATGGCCGTTTTCAAGCTTAACCCTGAATGTTGCATTGGGAAGGTTCTCAACGACCTCGCCCTGCATTTCAATCAAGTCTTCCTTTGCCATCCTATTTAGCCGTGAATCCAGAACCCTTGAAGTTTGCTTTCTTCAGGAGCCCTTCGTACTGATGCGACATGGCATACGCCTGAACCTGCGTCATGAAGTCCATGGTCACCACCACAATAATCAGCAGCGAAGTTCCACCAAAGTAGAAAGGTACATTCCACTTTAGAATCAGGAATTCCGGCAATAAACATACAATCGTTATGTAAGCTGCGCCAACAAGTGTCAAGCGCATCAGAATCTTGTCAATATAACGTGCTGTCTGCTCACCCGGACGAATGCCCGGAACAAACGCACCACTCTTCTTGAGGTTGTCTGCCGTCTCTTTTGAATTGAAGACCAGCGCGGTATAGAAGAAGCAGAAGAAAATAATAGCTGTTGCATACAACATGACATAAATCGGCTGACCGGGCGAAAGCCCTGCCGCAATATCCTTCAGCCAACGCATCGAATCACTTGTTCCAAACCAGCCGGCAATTGTGGCCGGAAACAAGATGATCGACGAAGCGAAGATCGGCGGGATCACGCCCGACATGTTCAACTTGAGCGGAAGGTGTGAACTCTGACCACCGTAAATCTTGTTACCGACCTGGCGCTTGGCGTAATTCACCAGAATCTTTCGCTGACCACGTTCTACAAAAACCACAAAGGCTGTTACCAGTGCAGCCAATACTGTAATAAATATCGCTGATAGCGGATGCATCGCACCGGTACGAACCAGTTCTAGCAAGCCGCCAATGGCATTAGGCAACCCTGCCGCGATACCGGCAAAGATTATGATCGAAATACCGTTACCCAAGCCACGCTCGGTAATCTGCTCACCCAGCCACATCAGGAACATGGTTCCGGTCAACAAAGTTGTAACTGTCACAAAACGGAACATAACACCCGGATCCGGCACCAGCCCTGGCTGTGATTCAACGGCAATGGCAATACCAATACCCTGAAACAAGGCCAATGCGACCGTACCGTAACGCGTGTATTGCGTAATCTTGCGCCGACCTGATTCGCCTTCTTTCTTTAGCGCCTCAAGTTGGGGACTAGCGTGCGTCATCAGTTGCATAATGATTGATGACGAAATGTACGGCATGATACCAAGCGCAAAAATCGTAAAACGAGACAGGGCACCACCTGAGAACATGTTAAACATGCCCAGAATACCGCCACTTTGCTTGTTGAACAGTTCGCTTAATACCAGAGGGTCAATACCGGGCACTGGAGTATGTGCCCCAATACGGTACACAACCAGCGCACCAAGCAGGAAAAACAGCCGGCGCTTTAAATCGCCGTACTTCCCGCCCTTGCTGACCTGTGTTGGGTTAGTTGCCAAAAACTGTCACCATCTTCGAATTATTATTCAGCAACGCTGCCGCCTGCGGCTTCAATCGCTGCCTTGGCGCCTTTGGTGGCACCAACGCCCTTAAGGATAATCTTGCGAGCAATCACGCCTGAGAGAACAACCTTTGCCGACAACGCATGTTGCGACACCAGATTGGCTTGCATCAGGGTAAGCAAATCGATTTCATCGACCGGCAGATCATTGATCTCCGAAAGACGCACTTCAACGTTACGTTTGTTGGTCAGCGAGACAAAGCCACGTTTCGGCAAACGACGCTGCAGCGGCATCTGACCGCCTTCAAAACCCACCTTGTGGAATCCACCGGCACGGGATTTCTGACCCTTGTGCCCGCGACCGCAAGTTTTGCCCAAACCGGAACCGATGCCACGACCCACTCGGCGTTTGGCATGCGTAGAGCCTTCAGCAGGCTGAATTGTATTGAGTTTCATCTTAGCCCTCCCACTTCAGAAGGTAGGAAACCTTGTTGATCATTCCGCGAACGGCAGGCGTATCCTGTAACTCGGAGCTACTGTTCAGACGACGCAAACCCAGACCACGCACTGTGGCGCGATGCGACTGCTTGGTGCCGATCAGGCTCTTGACGAGCGTGACTTTTACTTTTTTATCTGCCATGGCTACCCCAGAATCTCTTCAACCGACTTGCCACGCTTGGCGGCAATGATTGACGGTGTGTTCACCTTCAACAGACCATTAATGGTCGCGCGGACGATATTGTATGGATTATTCGAGCCATGCGACTTGCAAACAATATTGGTAACGCCCATCACATCGAACACGGCGCGCATAGCACCACCCGCTATGACACCAGTACCTTCAGGCGCCGGCTGAATCATGACTGTGGACGCGCCGTGACGTCCGACTACTGTATGGTGTACGGTGCCATTCTTGAGATTGATTTTGGTCAGTCTGCGACGCGCTTCTTCCATCGCCTTTTGTACGGCAACTGGAACTTCGCGCGACTTGCCCTTGCCCATGCCGATACGGCCATCGCCATCGCCAACAACGGTGAGTGCTGCGAAACCGAGAATACGACCACCCTTCACAACCTTTGTTACACGGTTGATCGAGATCATCTTCTCGCGCATGCCATCATCAGGCTTCTCGGCTTGCTGAGGTTTTCTACCTTGAGGTTTTGCCATTGCTTACTCCGATTCCTTGTCCGGGCTGATCAGAACTTGAGGCCGGCTTCACGCGCGGCTTCAGCCAGCGCTTTTACACGCCCGTGATACTGAAAGCCGCCACGATCAAACGCGACTTGCTCGATTCCGGCTTTCTTGGCGCGCTCGGCAATCAACTTGCCAATCACCGCCGCAGCGCCGACGTTTCCGCCATTAGTCAGGTCTTTACGCACGCTTGGCTCCAGCGAAGAAGCCGCTGCCAACACCTTGGATCCACAGGAAGAAAACACCTGGGCATAGATGTGACCGTTAGTGCGATGTACCGACAAGCGCACTATCTTCAGTTCGGCAATTTTGAGCCGTGTTTTACGGGCTCTGCGCAACCGCGCCTGGTTCTTGTCAATCATTTATGCACCCTTACTTCTTCTTCGTTTCCTTGAGGACAATCACTTCGTCGGAATAACGCACGCCTTTGCCCTTATAAGGCTCCGGCTTGCGATAGGCGCGGATTTCAGCCGCCACCTGTCCAACTTGTTGCTTGTCCACACCCTTGATCACGATCTCGGTTTGGGTCGGTGTCTCACACTTAACACCCGCCGGCATCTTGTGCGAAACCGGATGCGAAAAACCGAGCGTCAGATTAAGCGTGTCGCCTTGAGCCTGGGCACGATAGCCAACACCCACAAGGTTTAGCTTGCGCTCAAAACCCTTGCTGACACCCGTTACCATATTGGCAATAATCGCACGCACCGTACCGGAGAGCGCCCCTGAATTTACAACGCCTTCAACGGCCTTGACTACGAGGGTAGTGCCTTCCTGTTCAACCTTCACGGCACTGTTGGCTGCAAATTTAATTGCACCTAATGGCCCTTTGACAGAAATTACTTCTGCACTCAGAGAAACTTCAACACCCTGGGGCAGAACAACTGGATTTTTAGCTACACGGGACATAGTTACCCCTTACGCGACGATGCACAGCACTTCGCCACCAGTATTACTGGCGCGGGCTTTGCGGTCGGTCATTACACCCTTGGGCGTGGATACTATTGCCACACCAAGGCCATTCATAACACGCGGAATATCGTCAGCGCCTTTGTATACGCGCAGACCAGGCTTCGAGACGCGATCAATGCGTTCGATAACCGGACGGCCGGCATAATACTTCAGCCCAATTTCAAGGGTCGGCTTGCCGTCGTTTTCACGAACAGCGAAATCCTCAACATAACCCTCATCCTTCAGCACTCTCGCAATAGCCACTTTGACTTTCGAAGACGGCATGGCGACGGACGCCTTGTTTGCCATCTGGGCATTGCGGATGCGGGTCAGCATGTCGCTGATCGGATCGCTCATACTCATATCGTTCTCTCCTGCTTACCAGCTGGCCTTGATCATACCGGGCACTTCGCCGCGCATAACAAAATCGCGCAACTTGCTTCGACCCAAACCGAACTTGCGATAAACGCCACGCGGACGACCTGTCAGCTTGCAGCGGTTACGCAGACGAACCGGACTAGAATTACGCGGTAGCGCTTGAAACTTCAGTCTCGCTTCAAAACGCTCTTCTTCAGACCGGGTTAAATCATTAAACACGGCCTCTAATTCAGCACGTTTTGCGGCGTATTTTTCAACCGTCTTGCGCCGCTTTTCATTGCGGTTAATCAGCGCGAGTTTCGCCATTTTCGCCTCAGTTCTTGAACGGGAATTTGAAGGCACCCAGCAGCGCACGGGCTTCTTCATCTGTCTTGGCGGTGGTGGTGACGCTAATGTTCATTCCACGCAACGCATCAATTTTGTCGTACTCGATTTCCGGGAAAATAATTTGCTCTTTAACACCCATGTTGTAATTACCACGGCCGTCAAAACCTTTACCGGAAATGCCGCGAAAGTCACGAACACGAGGTAACGCAACCGATACCAAGCGATCGAGAAACTCAAACATGCGCGGCCCGCGCAGGGTTACCATGCAACCGATTGGATATCCATCGCGAATCTTGAAGCCAGCAATCGACTTGCGCGATATTGTGACAACCGGTTTCTGGCCGGCAATCTTGGTCATATCGCCAACAGCGTGCTCAAGCACTTTCTTGTCAGCAACCGCTTCGCCCACACCCATATTCAGTGTAATCTTGGTAATGCGCGGCACTTCCATTTTCGACTTGTAGTCGAATTTTTTGGTCAGTTCCTGCACTACCGTGTTTTTGTAAAAATCCAGCAAACGCGCCATGATTGCTCCTTACGCCCCAACCACTTCGCCGTTTGACTTGAAGACACGAACCTTAGAGCCGTCTTCAAGTTGCTTGAAGCCGACGCGGTCTGCCTTCTTGGTCACCGGGTTGTAGAGCGAAACATTTGAAACGTGGAGTGGCATGTCCTTATCGACAACACCACCTACCACGCCCTTGACCGGGTTTGGCTTGACATGTTTTTTGGCGCGATTTACGCCCTCAACCACGACATGCTCGGCATCGATGCGAACACTAACTGTTCCGCGCTTGCCCTTATCTTTCCCGGTGATAACGACGATTTGGTCGCCTTTGCGAATCTTATCCATGGTTGCTCCTTACAGCACTTCTGGCGCCAGCGACACGATCTTCATAAACCGCTCTCCGCGCAATTCACGCGTCACCGGCCCAAAGATACGGGTGCCAATTGGCTCCAACTTGTTATTAAGGAGAACCGCTGCGTTGTTGTCGAACTTGACCAACGAACCGTCAGAACGACGAACACCTTTGGCAGTGCGAACGACCACTGCGCTATAGACATCGCCTTTCTTGACGCGAGCGCGCGGCGCAGCATCCTTGATACTCACTTTGATGATATCGCCAACGCTGGCATAACGACGCTTAGAGCCGCCCAGCACCTTGATACACATCACTGAACGGGCGCCGGTATTGTCGGCGACGTCCAGAACCGTCTGCATCTGAATCATCTAACTCTCCAACTTGGCCCGCGCAGTTTACAAAAACTCACGGTCAGTCTTGGAACCCGTACGGGAGAATCACCCGGCCAGAAGAATAGCCGGGCGCGAAAAAAAGAGGATTATAGTCTCTTTTCTATAAAAGGCAAGCTTTAAATGGCAACTGCCTTCTCGATCAACTTGGTAACTACCCAAGCTTTGGTCTTTGCCATCGGCCGGCATTCCTGGATTTCAACCAGGTCACCCGTCTTGGCTTCATTATTGTCGTTATGCGCGTGGTATTTGCTCGAACGGGCAATAATCTTTTCGTACATCGGATGCTTGACACGGCGCTCGATGAGGACGGTAACTGTCTTTTCCATCTTGTCACTCACGACACGGCCGATCAGCGTACGCTTACTTGTCGTTTCGCTCATTGTTTTACCGCCTTTTCACAAAGTAGGGTACGCACGCGCGCTATGTCACGACGCACCTTGCCGATCTGGCTGTGATTGCTTAATTGCTGAGTCGCAATCTGCATACGCAGGCCGAACTGCGCCTTCAGCAGATCCAAAAGTTCCTTGTTCAACTCGTCGACGCTTTTTGCTCTGAGCTCACTGGCTTTCATGATCAACCTACCATTCGTGTAACGAATGCTGTCGCGATCGGGAGCTTGGCTGCAGCAAGAGCGAAGGCTTCGCGAGCCAACACTTCATCCACACCATCCATCTCGTACAGCACCTTGCCCGGCTGAATCTCAGCCACGTAGTATTCCGGATTGCCCTTGCCGTTACCCATACGCACTTCGGCCGGCTTTTTGGAAATTGGTTTGTCGGGGAATATCCGGATCCAGATCCGTCCGCCGCGCTTGATGTGACGGGTCATGGCACGACGCGCCGCTTCGATCTGACGTGCCGTCAGACGGCCGCGGCCAATGGCCTTGAGCCCGTATTCGCCAAAGCTAACCTTGGCGCCGCGTGTCGCTAGGCCGGTGTTACGGCCCTTCTGCTCTTTGCGGTACTTTCTTCTAGTTGGCTGCAGCATCAGGTGTTCCTGCCTTTCTTACTCGTTTTGCCGGCGCCTTGACTTCAGGAGCAGCCGCTTCGGCATCTACTGCCTCGGGCTGAGCATCGGCCTTGGCCTTTACCGTACGGCTTTTAGGCTTGACTGCGCCTTCAACAGCTTCGACGGGCTTGGGGGCGCGACGCGGCTTACGCGCCTGCTCATCAGTCGCTGGAACTTCAGGCGTTGCTGCCGGCTGATCGTTGCGATTCAAGATTTCGCCCTTGAATACCCACACTTTGACACCGATCAGGCCATAGGTCGTCAAGGCTTCTGATGTTGCGTAATCTATGTCAGCGCGCAGGGTATGCAAGGGCACACGGCCTTCACGATACCATTCACGACGAGCAATTTCAGCGCCGTTCAAACGGCCCGAACTCATGATCTTTATCCCTTGAGCGCCCAAACGCATCGCATTTTGCATCGCGCGTTTCATGGCACGACGGAACATGATGCGTTTTTCGAGCTGCTGTGTAATCGAGTCTGCAATCAATTGCGCATCAAGTTCCGGCTTGCGGATTTCTTCGATACTGACATGCACTGGCACGCCCATAATTTTTTGCAGCGCAGTACGCAGATGATCTATGTCTTCGCCTTTTTTGCCGATAACGACACCCGGGCGTGCCGAAAACACGGTCACACGCGCGTTCTTGGCCGGACGTTCAATCAGAACACGGCCCACTGAAGCATGCTTCAGCTTAGCCTTAAGGTACTCACGAACCTTGACGTCTTCATTAAGCATACCAGCGAAGTTCTTGCTGTTGGCGTACCAACGCGAAGACCAGTCACGGGTAACTGCAAGGCGAAAACCAGTCGGATGAATCTTCTGTCCCATTGTTATTCCTCAGTTTCCGACGGTCAGGAAAATATGGCAGGTCGGCTTGACGATCCGATTGCCACGTCCCTTGGCCCGCGCGGTAAAGCGCTTGAGCACCATGCCTTTTTCGACGAAGATGGTTTTCACCTTGAGTTCGTCAATATCAGCGCCATCGTTATGTTCGGCATTGGCAATCGCCGACTCAAGCACCTTCTTGATGATTTCAGCCCCTTTTTTCGGGCTGAAGGTCAAGATGCTGAGCGCCTTATCCACTGGCAAACCGCGGATCTGGTCAGCCACCAAACGACCTTTTTGGTCTGACAACCGGACGCCGCGCAAAATAGCACGAGTTTCCATATTCATTCCTTTACTTCGCCTTGGCCTTCTTGCCGGCGGTGTGACCCTTGAAGGTGCGCGTCAGGGAAAACTCGCCGAGCTTGTGCCCGACCATGTTTTCGGTGACATACACCGGGATATGTTGCTTACCGTTATGCACAGCAATGGTCAGACCAACGAAGTCCGGCAATACCGTTGAGCGGCGCGACCAAGTCTTGATCGGTCGTTTATCGCTCGTCGCGCGCACAGCGCCGATTTTCTTTATCAGATGGGCATCGACAAACGGGCCCTTTTTTACGGAACGTCCCATAGTTCTCTATCCCTTAGCGTTTGTGACGGCGCTGCACGATCATCGAAGTCGTGCGCTTGTTGCTGCGTGTGCGATAACCCTTGGTCTTGGTACCCCACGGGCTAACCGGGTGCATACCTGCCGCAGTCTTACCTTCACCACCACCGTGGGGGTGATCACACGGGTTCATCACCACGCCGCGAACGGTCGGACGAACACCGCGCCAGCGCATCGCACCAGCCTTGCCTATCGAACGCAGGCTGTGTTCTTCATTACCTACTTCACCGATCGTTGCACGGCATTCGACGTGCACCCGGCGAATTTCACCGGAGCGCAAACGAACCTGAGCATAAACACCTTCACGAGCCAACAACTGTGCGGAGGTCCCTGCTGAACGTGCCAACTGGGCACCTTTACCAGGAATCATCTCGATACAGTGAATGGTCGTACCTACCGGGATGTTGCGTATCGGCAAGGTATTACCCGTCTTGATCGGCGCTTCAGCACCGCTAAGAATCTGCTGACCCACAACCATGCCCTTGGCGGCAATGATGTAGCTACGCTCACCATCGGCATAAAGCAGCAAAGCAATATTGGCCGTGCGATTCGGGTCATACTCAAGACGCTCAACCTTGGCCGGAATGCCGTCCTTGTTGCGCTTGAAATCAACCAGGCGATAGTGTTGCTTATGCCCGCCGCCCTGATGGCGCGTCGTGATGTGGCCATTGTTGTTACGGCCAGCATGCTTCGACTGCGATTCAACCAGCGCTGCAAAAGGCTTGCCTTTGTGCAGGTTCGAATTAACGACCTTGACAACAGCACGACGACCAGGTGACGTCGGTTTAACTTTGACGAGTGCCATTACGCAGCCCCCCCATCGACGAAGTTGATTTCCTGACCGGCCTTCAGGCAAACATAGGCCTTTTTCCAGTTCTTGCGGCTACCCATGAAACGGCCGAATTTCTTCTGTTTACCCTTGACGACGGCAATCTGCACCGACTCAACAGAAACCTTGAAGAGCAACTCGACCGCCGCTTTCACTTCCGGCTTGGTCGCATCAGATGCGACACGAAACACAACCTGCTCGTGCTTGTCAGCTACGTAGGTCGCCTTCTCGGAGATCTGCGGCGCAAGCAAAACTTGCATCAATCGTTGTTGGCTCATCCCAGGATCTCCTCAAACTTGGCGAGGGCGCTCTTGGTCATCAACACCTTCGGGAAGCGGATCAGCGACACCGGGTCGGCCTCATTGACTTCAAGCACCAACACGTTGGGCAGGTTGCGCGAAGCCAGGAAGACGTTCTCATCAAGACTATCGATGATAACCAGTACCGAGTCGTAACCCATGCCCTTGATCTTCTGCGCAAAGAGTTTGGTCTTCGGCGCATCAACAGCAA
>JANNGP010000019.1:0-3882 GCA_031403915.1 Betaproteobacteria bacterium | reverse complement strand
AGGATGAGTGCACCGTTGATGGCGAGGACGATCCGTGCATCGGCCGGCGCTGAAACCGGCCGGGCTGCGTTGACGGCCCTCCACCTTGATCGCCGAAACGCCGATCTTGACGATTTCCGGCAGGATTTCGAGAACGTTGAGGCTGGTCGGTTCTTCGAGTGCGTAATAGGTCGCGCCGCCGACCTCGAAACGGCCCTTGCACAGCGTCGGGTAGCCGGCCGCCTCGTCGTCGCCGTAGCGGTCGATAAGGATGCCGTTGAGCCGCGTCGACATCTGCCCCGGCGCTTTTTCCCACTTGACGAACTTGGCCGGCGAACAGGCGCCTACGGTGTTCGGCGACTCGCCGGTGGCGTACGACGAGAGCCAGCAGCGCCCCTCGTTCATCACGCAAAGGCTGCCGAAGCCAAAGACTTCAATTTCGACCGGGGTATTCTTGATCACCGTTTCGACCTGCGCCAGCGTAAGCACGCGTGGCAGCACCGCACGCCGCACACCGAATTCGCGGTGCGCGAAATTGACCGCCTCGTAACTCGTTGCCGAACCTTGTACAGAAAGATGCAAGCGCAGGTCGGGGTGACGTTTGCAGGCGTAGTCGAGCAGGCCGATATCCGCGAGGATCACCGCGTCGACACCAAGATCGGCCGCGCCATCGACCGCTTTGTGCCAGTCGGCTTCTCGCCCCGGCTGCGGAAAGGTATTGATTGCCATCAGCACATGCTTGCCGCGCGAATGAGCATATTGGATGCCTTCAACCATGGCCTTATGGTCGAAGTTCAGGCCGGCAAAATTACGCGCGTTGGTATCGTTTTTGTAGCCGAAATAAACCGTGTCGGCACCGTTATCCACGGCGGCCTTGAGTGCCGGCAGGCTGCCGGCCGGGCAGACAAGTTCGGGTAGCTTCTGCTGCAGCATAGGATTTCTCTTGGAGCGAAGCCTCAAGTATACCGAGCGGCGCCTCAAACCGCATGATTTTGATCAATTTCCAGGGGAAATTGGTGGAGAACCTGGCAGAGAGCCTGGAAGAAATTCAGCCCAGCCGGTTCAGTGCCTCTTCAAGGCTTTTGACCGTACGGTCCCGGTTTTGCAGCTTGTTCAGTCCGAACAGGCCGATACGGAAACTACGATAGTCCGCCGGTTCGTCGCACTGGAGCGGAACGCCCGCGGCACTTTGCACGCCGGCGCTGAGGAATTTTTTGCCTGACTGGATATCCGGGTCAGTGGTATAGCTGACCACAACGCCCGGCGCCTGGAAGCCTTCGGCCGCGACGCTCGGAAAGCCACGGCTGACAAGCAGTTCGCGCACACGGCGCCCCAGTTCCCGCTGCTCACGACAAGCCTTGTCAAAGCCGTAGGCTTCCGTTTCCAGCATGACATCACGCAGTGTGGCCAGCGCGTCGGTCGGCATGGTGGCGTGATAGGCATGGCCACCTTTTTCAAAAGCTTCCATGATCTGCATCCATTTCTTCAAATCACAGGCAAAGCTGGTGCTGGTCGTCGCCTCAATGCGTTCGCAAGCGCGCTTGCCGAGCATCACCAGTGCGCAGCAGGGAGAAGCACTCCAGGCTTTTTGCGGTGCGCTGATCAGAACATCGACCGCGTTGGCCGCCATATCCACCCAGACGGTGCCGGAGGCCACACAATCGAGCACGAACAAGCCATCAACAGCGCGAACGGCCTCGCCAACGGCTTTCAGATAGGCATCGGGCAGCATCATGCCGGAAGCGGTTTCAACGTGCGGCGCAAAAACGACATCCGGTTTGTGTTCGCGTATAGCGGCAATAACCTCGTCAATCGGGGGTGGAGCAAAAGGCGCTGGCGTGCCGTTGCCGATCTGCCGCGCTTTGAGAACAATGCTTGATGAGGGAATTTTTCCCATGTCGAAAATTTGCGTCCAGCGGAAGCTGAACCAGCCGTTTCGGATGACCAGACACGTCTTGCCGGTAGCGAACTGGCGGGCGACAGCCTCCATGCCAAAGGTGCCGCTGCCGGGAACGACGATGGCAGATTGAGCTTTGTAGACTGATTTCAAGATGCGCGAGATGTCTTTCATTACACCCTGAAAGCGTTGCGACATGTGGTTCAGAGCGCGATCAGTATAGACCACCGAGTATTCAAGCAGGCCTTGGGGATCAGGCTGGGGGAGCAGGGCGGGCATTAAAACTCCTCAATGAAGATAAAGCAACACGTAAAGCATAGTGCCAAATACGGACGAATGCGGGCGATGGATGTTTTGTGGCTAGACCTGCCGGGGCTTGCGTGGCGCGTTGGCAAAGAGACGGTCGTAAAGCCAGTTGGGCAGCAGGCGCAGGACTTTAGCGACAATACCCATCTGCCAGGGGATGACGGTATAGCTGGAACCACGTTCGATGGCTCGGGCGAAACGCCTCGCCGCTTCGTCAACCGGTAGCAGAAAAGGCATGCGGTAAGGGTTGATCGCCGTCATCGGGGTTTCGATGTAGCCGGGCGCGATGGTCACGACTTTGATGCCGCAACTGCGCATTTCAAGTCGCAGGCTTTCGAGGTAGCTTATCGCCGCAGATTTTGATGCCGAGTAGGCTTCGGCGCCCGGCAGGCCGCGAATGCCGGCAACTGAGGCTATGCCAACCAGCCGTCCGCATCTTTGCGCCTTCATGGACGCGATGAAGGGCGAGAAGGTGGCGGCCATACCATAAACATTAATCTCGAAAATGCGCTTGATGACGTCAAGGTCTTCTGCACATTCAGTGAGTGTGCCAGACGAGACGCCGGCATTGGCAATCACGATGTCGGGTGCGCCATGCTGGGCAATGAAGTTTTCGGCAGCACTGCGCAGTGCTGCGGCATCCGAAACATCCAGCGGGAAACACGACACCGCAGAAGCGCCTGCACTGAGAAGTGCTGCCGCCAAAGCTTGGAGTTCGCCACCGCGCCGTGCCGCCAAACCGAGAACTGCGCCCTGTCGGGCGTAATAGGTGGCCAGTGCGCAGCCGATGCCTGATGAAGCACCGGTAATAAACAGTTTGCGCGGACTGGCCATCGCCGGTGCGCTATGCTTACTTCTTCTTCAGATTACGATCGGTGCGTACTTTGTCGATAACCTTGGCGGTCAGGTTAAGCAGGTCGGCATGCGTTTTAATGTCCTGACCGGTGACCAGATAGCGGCCGTCAACAACCAGCGCGGGTACGCCGCGAATCTTGGTGGCTTGGGCCAGCTGGTCGGCGCGTTTTGTTTTGCTGATAACGCCAAAGGAGCTGTAGGCATCAGAGAAGGTCTTGGCATCGACACCTTGCGCCGTAACCCATTCGAGAATGCTTTTGTCGTCGATCAGTTTCAAGCCTTTTTCGTGGAGAGCGTGGAAGACAGCGTTATCCAGCTTCTCCAGCTGCCCGATGGCTTCCAGTGCGTAGTACAGCTTGGCCAGATTCTGATAGTAAGGATTGCCGAAGCCTACCGGCAAGCGTTTAAAGGTTACATCGGAAGGCAATTTGGCCGCCCATTTCAGTATGTTCGGGTGCAGATCGTTGCAGTGCGGACAGCCGTAGTTAAAAAACTCGATAACTTCTATTTTGGCGGGATTGTCAGTCAACTGTGCCGGCTCGATGATCACATAATCCCGGTTGGCAACCAGTTGAGCCTGCGCCGGCAGCGCCAGCAGGATGAGGGAAACGGCGGTCAGCCCTATGCGCAGGTAATTCTTCATTGCTTTCTCCTTAATCCTTTTTGACGACATTGGCCTCGATGCCCTGTTTGGCGAGATCGGAGCGCATGCTGCTTACTTCATCCATTTTCTTGAAAGGCCCGAGGCGAACCCGGAACCACACTTTGTCTTGCAGCATGACTTGCTGAATGGAGGCTTCAGCGCCCATCATGGCCAGCTTGGCTTTCTGGTTATCCGCGTCACT
>JANNGP010000018.1:0-7444 GCA_031403915.1 Betaproteobacteria bacterium | reverse complement strand
GTTCGGCCATTTCCAGGCCTTGCTGGAGAAAGTCCTTCTCGAGCAGCGTTCCACCGAGTTCGCTGATCTTGAGCAGGGCCTCCTGGCGTTGGATATTTTTTTGGCGCTGGGTGACGTCCAGAGTAATGCCGCCGAGCAGGCGCTCCCCTTCTTCGCCTTCAATGACGAATTTGCTCGTTTCAAAAAATCGACCCTCGAAGTCTTCCTCGATCAGCGTGCTCTGGCCGGATGCCAGAATTTTGCGGTCGTCTGCATCGAGCTTTTCCGCGAAATGGCTCGGAAAGAGTTCACTATTGGTTTTGCCGATCATGGCGGCCGGGTCAAGGCCCAGCATGCTCTGGAAGGCCTTGTTGGCCATCAGCACCCGCAGATTTTCATCTTTGACGAAGGCCGTGCCGGGCAGGTGGTCGAGGAATTGCTGCGTTATGCGCTGTGCGCCGAGAACGGATTCTTCAGCCAGTTTGCGCAAGGTGATGTTCTCATGCGCCACAACCACGCCCGGGGAGGGGCCGCGCAACGGCGTGACATGCATGATGAACCAGCGTTTTTCATCGGGGGAGTGACAGGGGTATTCCAGGCTGAATTCAGTCACGGTACCCGCCAGTACGTCGCGGATGCCAGCCAGAACAGTGGGCGCTTCCGTTCCGTAATCAAAGGGTGGCACACTGCTGCAGATATCAAGATAGTTGAGCCCGATCGATTCCAGCGTACGTTCGGACGCCCCGTTGTCGCGGGCAAAATCCCGCCAGGCCTGATTGACCGCAACGATGATCCCTTGAGCGTCGAGTACCGCGATATGCTGCACCAGTGAGTGGAGAATGCTGGTGGTAAAATCCTGGCTTTCACGTAGTAAGCGCAAGGTACGTGCCTCGTCAAGGGCACGTGTGAGTGCCGGGGCGAGCAGTTGCAGTTGATGCTTGAAAACGTAGTCGACCGCCCCCTGGCGCATCGCTTCGATAGCTGCAGATTCGGAAATGGTGCCGGAAACGAAAATCAAGGGTACTTCCGGGCAGCGTTCGCGAGTAATCTTCAGCGCGTGCTGTCCACTAAAGCGCGGCAGAGACCAGTCGGACAGAATGGCGTCGGGCAACTGCTGCTCAAGGGCAGCAAGGAAGGCCGGCCCGTCTTCTACCCGCCGCACTTGCGCCGCCAGCCCGGCCTCGCGCAGTGTGTCGAGCAGCAGTTCGACATCGTCGTCCGAATCCTCAACCACAATCAAGTCGAGGGAATCTCGTTGCCCGGAGTCTTGATCGGTCACTTTATTTCGCCCGGCAACTTGTTGAGCAGCATCCAGTAGAGCCCCAATTCGCTCACCGATTTCATGAAGGCTTCGGATTCGACCGGCTTCACCAGATAGCTGTTGGCACCCAGATCATAGGCGCGTACGACGTCGATTTCCTCGTGCGACGAGGTCATCACGACCACTGGTAGTCGACGCGTGCGCTCGTCGGCGCGCACCGCACGCAACACATCCAGGCCGTCCACCCGAGGCAGTCGCAGGTCGAGCAGGATCAGCTTCAGACATCGACATTCCGACGCCGCCTCGGCACCATGCCCGAAAAGGAAGTCGAGGGCTTCGGCACCGTCCTTGACCCATTTTACCTGGTTCACCACACGGCTCTCGCGCAGCGCATCCATCGTCAGTTCGGCATCGGATGGGCTGTCCTCAACCAGCAGTATCTGCAATTCCATGGTATTCGTATTCATGATGCGCGTTCTCCTGAAAGAGCGTTTTCGGGCGTTGGCAGGGGCAAGGCGAAGCGGAAAGTAGCACCCGCATCCGGTTTGCCCTCGCCCTGAATGCGCCCGTTGTGGCGGTGCACGATGCGCTGGGCGATGGCCAGACCAACGCCGGTGCCCTCAAATTCATCCTGGCGATGCAGGCGCTGGAAGACGCCGAACAGCTTGGCGGCGTAATTCATGTCGAAGCCGGCACCATTGTCCCTGATCCAGTAGAGGGTTTCTCCGCCCTTTGTGCTGCCGCCGACCTCGATGTGGGCGACCGGGCGCAGACGCGTGAACTTGACGGCATTCCCGAGCAGGTTGACCCACACCTGCCTGAGCATGGCGGCATCTCCCCAGGCTTGTGGTAGCGGCGAAATAACAAACTCGAGTGTGCGTTGCGGCTCGGCTGCACGCAGTTCGTCGGCCACGGCCTTGACCATGACGTCCATATTGAGCGGTTGCCAGGCCATCTCGCGGCGGCCCATGCGCGAAAAGTCGAGCAGGTCGTCGATCAGTATGCCCATGCGTTGGGCATTGTCGCGTACCACCTGGAGCTGGCGTCGACCTTCATCGTCAAGTTTGTCGCCATGGCCGATCAGCACCTTGCGCGAGAAGCCGTCGATGGCGCGCAAGGGCGCGCGCAGGTCGTGGGACACAGAGTAGGAGAAGGCCTCAAGCTCCATGTTGGCGGCTACAAGTTCGGCCGTACGCTGACTTACCCGCTCTTCCAGTTCGGCATTGAGCTGGTGGATATCCATCTCGGCCTGTTGCCGCTTGGCTACCTCATCGTTCAGCTTGTCAATCGAGGTATAAGATTCCCGGAGTTTGCGATTCATCTCGTTGAAAGCCTGTGCGAGTGCGCCCAACTCGTCAGGTGTAGCAAGTGGGATTTGATAGTCGAGATTGCCTCTGGCGATCTGGCTTACCCCGTTGCCGAGTTGTTTGATCATCCGGGTCATGCGCAGGGTCAGCAAAGCCAGCAGCATAAAGCTAACCCCGGCGAGAAGAACCAGCACCCCCATGACGCTTCTATCGATAAGCTTCTGGATTTCCGCGACCTTCTGATATTGGATGTTGGCCAGCTGTTCGGCTTTGGCGCGGATGTCCTGCGATTTCACCAGCAAGACCCCGATAATCCTCTCGCGCGCTGTCGTATTGCTGCCCAACAGCAGTTTGTAGAAGCTGCCCAGTTCCTCGTGGCCCTGTCGCAGCGCCTCGATCAGTTCGCGTTCTTCGGGCTCCTCAAATTCCAATCGCGCCAGCAATTCCCCCATGGATTGATGGCGAATCAGCAACTGCTTCTCAGGCCGTACGCCGCCGTACAGCAGATATTCCTGGGTCAGGATGACGAGTTCAAAATTGGCTAACCGTACTTTTGCGGCCATTTCGGCGTCCTGCTGCGCCTGATTGACCTTGAGGTCCGTAAGCCACAGGACGCTGGCGATCAGTAGTGCAAAGACTGCGGGAAGCAGCGCGACCAGACGGAGCTGGGTCTTGATGAGCATGGGGCTAACTCAATGAATGACGGTGAGCGCCGCAGGCTTGACCGCTTTCATCCCGTCGACGTAAATGAAGTCAAGAAAATTCGGCATCGCCAGTCGTTGTGCGGGGGGCATCAAACCGATTTCCCAGCGCGCCACGTTTTCTAGGATAAACAGCAGGGATTGGTCGAACGTGACCCGGAAGTCGTTCAGGCGCCAAAGCAACTCGATTTCACTCGCTGAGACCGCGTAGTCGCGTGCCATCAGCGCCTTGGTGTTTGCCGGCTGCTCCCTGGCGTAGCGTTCGGCGCGCAGCAGCGCGCGCAGTACGCGTTCGACGCTGGCCGGATTCTTGCGCAGGTAATCCCTGTTCCCGACCAGCAGGAAAGGGCTGACGTGCAGGCCGGGGGCGGTAAGTACCTTGACCCTGGCGCCGAATTCCTCCGCCAGTATCTGAATGCTCGGCTCCCAATGCGCCGCCGCATCCACGTCGCCGCGCCGAAAAGCCAGTATCACCTCTTGAACGGGCAAATAAACCTTGGTCACCTCCTGCGTCGTCAGACCGTTGGCCACCAGATACATATCGAGAAAATAATGCGCCGTGGTGAATTCGGGTACCGCGATACGGCGACCGCGCAAGTCGGCGGCGGTATGGATGCCACGGTCATTGCGTACGATGAGCCTCTGGAAGTTATTGGATACCGCGATGGTGGCGATAATGTTGAAATCGTTACGTCGCAGGCTGTAATGCGCCACCGGGGTTTCTCCGGCAGCCGACAAGGCGCATTTTCCGGCAAACATGGCCTCCATCGCCTGTTTGCCACTGGAGAAGGGGTGCATCTCGGCAGCAATACCCTCAGCCGCATAGAAATCACGTTGCTTGGCGAGCGGAACCAGCATGGAGGCTCCTGCACCGAAACAGATGCTAATCCGGTCAGCGACCTGGGCATGAACGACTGGCGTTGCAAAGGCCAGAATGATGGTCAGTGTCAGAGTGCTCAGCACACGACACAGCGAGGCAGGTAGCCTGTTGCCAATACGGCACGAGGAGTCCGATGGCAACGACTGCGGATTTCCCCGCGTCATTTTGCTTGAGGTGATTTGTGGTGCCATTGAAAGATCCCCCGTATGCGTAATTTCTCGGATCCAATCGCTTCAATAGTACTCCCGTAATTTTGCAATAACCATTGCGGAAACTACGGAGAAAATTGCGGTAATTACGGAGGGACGCTCATTGATAGTCACGACCTGCTGATCAGGACAAAGATAAAGTGACAATTGGTCGCCAAATCAGTATAAATTGCTAACTTCTTGGAATTGCAGATGATTGATCAAGTTTTTTGACAGGTAACAGGCAACGCCTGATTCATCATGTCATTGCAGCACATTAAATCCTTATGAACCCGTATAAAAACCTCCTGCTGGCGTTTTCGGATAACAGTGCCCCGACCCGGCTGGCAATAAGCCAGTTTTGCGAAAATGTGGCCAGGCGAACCAATGAACTGATTTCCGTTTCGGCTGTGCCGGACAAGCAGTTGGGTCAGCCCATGAGGTTGCTGAACACACTCATGGGGGGCGGGGTGGATATGCTGATTCAACCCGTAGATCGATGGGGCGGCATGGTGCAAAAGTTCGGGTGTGTACCCACTCCTTTTGCATTTGATGACCATGCCCATGCAGATCGCACCTTTGGCGCCGAATTCAATGATTGGATCAACCCCGATCTGGCGTATCTGGATTTAGCCAATCTTTCCTGCTGGGAGTGGGGCTTCCGCCAGATCAGCAATTCCCGACGCCCCATACTCAAACCCAAAGACCTGCAGGGGCTGAAGATTCGCGTCCCGCCGTCTTCAATCTACCGTTCAGTGATCCGCCTATTTGGCGGCGTACCCGTCGTGGTTGAATACGACAAACTGGCGACGGTTATCAGGCAAAGACTGATTGACGGGCAGGAGAATCCGTTTATCGTCTTTCACACGCTTGAATTGCAATCTGCGCAGAAATTCATCTCTCTAATTAACTATTCTTATGGCACCCTTGGCCACTTGATCAACAAAAGCTGTTTTGACCGGTTGACGTCGGAACAGCAGGCCATCCTTTGCGAAGAGTCTATAAAGGCCGGGCAGTTGATGGCCAGGCTACTACGCAACCATGAGGCCGAGTGTTTGCTGACCTTGGCAAGCCAGGGCATTCAAGTCGACCGACCCGATCCGGCACCGTTCATGGCGCTCATGCAGCCCGTCCATGATGAACTTGTGGCATCCTTTGGCGCGGATAATCAGGGCAGTTTTCTTGAAATGCTTAAGCGACAACGCAAGCCCGCTAAGCTGGAGGTTTCATGACTGAGCGCAAAACTATCCAGGAAGGTCTAGTCTCGATGGTTCTCGATAGCATGACCGAGGGCGTGTTGGGGCTAAACCGCGAGAAACGAATCACTGTTGCGAACCGTGCGGCTTATTATCTCTTTGGATGGTCAGATGAGGAACTCGTCGGACAATATCTGCATGCGCTGCTTCAGCCAAAGCGGAGAGACGGCAGCCCCTATCCGGAAAATGAGAGCCCGCTGGCTTGGCTCGACAATGACGGCGGATTCTATCTGATTGAGGATATTTTCTGGGGCAAGGACGGCCATCTGGTTGAGGTTGAGATGTCAGGCATTCCCTTGCCCCAGCCCGAAGGCGATACGTACACCCTTGTGCTGATACGCGATATTGCGGAACGCAAGGAGACTCAGGCCGCGCTCCTTAAAGCCTTTCAGGATCGCGATGCGGTCAACAAGAAGCTGGAGGATGCGCAAGATCAGCTTCTTCAATCGGATAAACTGGCTTCGATTGGCCAACTGGCGGCCGGTGTGGCGCATGAGATCAACAATCCGGTTGGCTTTGTTCATTCCAATCTGGGTTCGCTGAAGGGGCAAGTGGAAGATCTGCTCAAGGTGCTTGAAGCCTACAAACGCGCCGAACCGGCATTGGCCGGCCACACAGAAATACTGGCTGAGATTGAGCAGGCCAAAGCCGCTGCCGACCTTGAATTCATGCAGGACGATATTGCCAGCCTGATCAACGAGTCGCTTGATGGCATCAGCCGGATCAAAAAGATCGTCGATGACCTCAAGGATTTCTCGCACGTCGATTCTGCCGATTGGCAGCACGCTAACCTTGAAATGGGCCTGGACAGCACGCTCAATATCGTTTGGAACGAGATCAAATACAAAGCGGAGGTGCTCAAGGAGTATGGTGGCCTCCCCGAGATTGAATGTATCGCCTCGCAACTGAATCAGGTTTTCATGAACCTGCTGGTCAATGCGGCACACGCCATCGAAGAGCGCGGCACCATTACCCTGCGCACCGGATTTGACGAGAACAACGTCTGGGTCGATATTGCCGATACCGGAAAAGGCATCAAGCCAGAACACCTCAAGCGAATTTACGAACCCTTCTTCACCACCAAGCCGGTCGGCAAGGGAACCGGGCTTGGCCTGTCACTGGCCTACGGCATCGTCAAACGCCATCACGGGCGGCTGGAGGTGCGCAGTGAATTGGGCAAGGGAACGACATTCCGAATTACGCTGCCGCGCGTCCGGGCGAGTGATGATGGGACGGTAACGGCCTAAAAGCGGTTCTCTCGCGTTACGTACGCATGTGCACGCAACTGTTACCATGGCATGGAATGCGCTACCGCCATCCCGGCAGGTTTGATGCACGTCAAGGCCGTTGCTTGATTTCTGCCTTCTAATCCCTTTTACTTTATTGCAGACTTTGCCATGTTTCGAATCTCGCAGTACATGCAGGAAATTTCGGCTCCTACAGCGCTTGGGCCTAAGCGCAATCCACCGGCACCGGTGGTCATCTGGAATCTGATCCGGCGCTGCAACCTGACCTGCAAGCACTGCTATTCGATTTCAGCTGACAAGGATTTCCCCGGCGAATTAAACACCGGCGAGATTTTTTCTGTCATGGAAGATCTCAAGCGCTTTCGCGTGCCGGTACTTATCCTGTCCGGCGGCGAACCCCTCTTGAGACCGGATATTTTTGACATCGCCAAGCAAGCCAAAGCCATGGGCTTTTACGTGGGATTGTCCTCCAACGGCACGCTGATCGACTCGGCAAACATCGATCAGATTGCCGAGTGTGATTTCAATTACGTCGGAGTTTCTCTCGACGGCATCAAGCAAACTCACGACACTTTCCGCCGCATGGACGGAGCCTTCGATGCTTCGCTCAAAGGCATTCGCCTAT
>JANNGP010000017.1:0-4517 GCA_031403915.1 Betaproteobacteria bacterium | reverse complement strand
GCCAAATTCCCGGCACACCTCAAAGGCAAGCCGGGCGCAATCTTTGAGTTCTGCAAGAGCATCGCCGATGCCACCGCCGATCTTGTCTGCTGTTTCAAGCCACAAATCGCCTATTTCGCGGCCAACCGCGCCGAGGATCAGCTTGAAGCGCTGATCGCCCACATCCACGCCAATCATCCCGGCGTGCCGGTGATCCTCGACGCCAAGCGCGGGGACATCGGCAACACCGCCGAGCAGTACGCCGTTGAGATTTTCGAGCGTTATAAGGCCGACGCGATCACGGTGAACCCCTACATGGGGCGCGACTCGGTCGATCCGTATCTGGCCTATCCCGACAAGGGCGTGATCCTGCTTTGCCGCACCTCCAACCCCGGCGGCAGTGACCTGCAATTCCTTGATGTGGGTGGCGTTAAATTGTACGAACACGTGGCCAAAATCATCGCCACTGAGTGGAACACCACCGGCCAATGTGCGCTGGTCGTCGGAGCGACCTTCCCCGCAGAAATCGCCCGCGTGCGCGAGATCGTCGGCGACATGCCGCTGCTGGTACCCGGCATCGGCGCACAGGGTGGCGACGTAGAAGCGACACTGAAAGCCGGGCGCACAAGCAATGATGGCAAACCCGGCACCGGACTTATTATCAACAACTCACGCGCCATTCTTTACGCCGGCAAGGGCGAGGATTACGCCGAGGCGGCGCGCAAGGCAGCGCTGGCATCGCGTGATCTGATTAATCGCTATCGTTGATCCGTCAGTCTGAAATTTCAGCGCACCATTTCTGATCATGGGCCGGGTGCGCTGAATCCAGCTTGGTGCATGCAGCCCGGTCTTCACGCCAAATTCAAATCAACTCTTCAATAATTTCAATACGTTAACTCACATGGCATGAACGATGCTCATTCCAGTTGAACCTTTCAACCGGGAGATTGGCATGTCACTTCATGATCCGTTCGATTCAAAGCTCGCTTTACATCGTTGCAGTTGCGGAAACCACGGTTCGCAGTTCGAACACGATACCGATCCGTTGGCCGGTGATGTAGATGGCCTGAATAGTCGCGCCATCCAGTCCGCCGTCATGCGTGCCGTCTTCCCGCAGGACGCCGAGCGCCGCCGCTTCCTCTCCGCCGTTGGCGCCTCAAGCGCGATGGCTGCCCTGTCTACCTTCTTCCCCTTCGGCTCGCTCGAAGCCATGGCGCAGGAAAAGGCCGGCCCGCTAGAGAAAAAGGATCTGAAGATCGGATTTATTCCGATCACCTGCGCCAGCCCGCTGCTCATGGCCGACCCGCTTGGCTTCTACAAAAAGCAGGGGCTTAACGTCTCGATGATCAAGACCGCCGGATGGGCTCTGATTCGCGACAAGGTGATCAACAAGGAATATGACGCCTCGCACATGCTGGCTCCGATGCCGATTGCGATGTCGATGGGTATTGGATCAAACACCATGCCGCTCAATGTCGCCGAAATTCAGAACACCAATGGTCAGGCCATCACGCTGCACGTCAAACACAAGGACAAGCGCGACCCGAAGATGTGGAAGGGCTTCAAGTTCGCTGTGCCGTTTGAGTACTCAATGCACAATTTTCTGCTGCGCTATTACGTCGCCGAACACGGGCTCGACCCGGACAAGGACATCCAGATTCGCGTACTGCCACCGCCGGAGATGGTGGCCAACCTGCGTGCCGGAAACCTCGACGGATTCCTGTCGCCCGACCCTTTCAACCAGCGCGCGGTCTATGACGAAGTGGGATTCATCCACATCTTGTCCAAGGAGATCTGGGACGGTCACCCATGCTGTTCGTTTGGCTTGCCCACCCAGTTTGTAACGGAAAACCCGAATACCTTTGCCGCACTCTATCGCGCCATCCTGACTGCCTCGGCCATGGGTCTAGATCCGAAAAACCGCCCACTGATGGCCGAAGTTCTGTCGCCGGCCAACTATCTGAATCAGCCCAGGACGGTACTCGAACAAGTGCTTACCGGAAAATTCGCAGACGGCCTGGGCGGTGTGAAGGATGTTCCCGACCGCATCAACTTCGAACCCTTTCCGTGGTATTCAATGGCCGTCTGGATTCTTTCGCAGATGAAGCGCTGGGGCTACATCAAGGGCGAAGTCCGCTACAAGGACATCGCCGAGAAGGTTTATCTGGCGACCGATGCAAAGAAACGGATGACCGAAATCGGCATGGCCGTCCCCAAGGAGTCGTATCGCAAGTTCAAGGTGATGGGCAAGGAGTTCGATCCGGCCAAACCGGATGCCTACATCGACAGCTTTGCCATCCGTCGTACCTGATCATGGATAACGTCAAGGTCAAAGCCGCCTTCATCTCGGTTCTGCTCTTTCTCGTCTTCATCGGGGTGTGGTATATCGCCACGATCCCGAAGGAGTCTTCGTCACTGTCCGGCGCCAGTGCAGAATACGCTGCGCTGATGGGCAAAGGCGCCGAGAAGTCGGGGGGGTTTCCGCCGCCCGCTGACGTTGGCAAAGCTTTCGTCAAGTATCTCGCTGACCCCTTCTATGACCGCGGCCCAAACGACAAAGGCATCGCCATCCAGCTTGGTTATTCACTGGCACGCGTCGGGCTGGGATTTTTTCTGGCCGTACTGACTGCATTGCCGCTTGGGTTTGCCATCGGGATGTCGCCGCTGCTGACACGTGCGCTCGACCCCTTCATCCAGGTGCTCAAACCGATTTCTCCACTGGCGTGGATGCCGCTCGCACTCTACACACTGAAGGATTCGTCAGTGTCCGGCATCTTCGTGATTTTCATTTGCTCCGTCTGGCCAATGCTGATCAACACGGCCTTTGGCGTCGCCTCGGTTCGACGTGACTGGCTGAACGTCGCACGCACGCTGGAAGTCTCGCCCCTCCGAAAAGCCTTTCTGGTGATCCTGCCTGCTGCCGCACCGACCATCCTGACCGGCATGCGCATCTCGATGGGCATCGCCTGGCTGGTCATCGTCGCGGCGGAAATGCTTGTCGGCGGCACCGGTATCGGCTACTTCGTGTGGAACGAATGGAACAACCTCGCGCTGCCCAACGTGATTTTCGCCATCACCATGATCGGCGTTGTCGGCATGTTGCTCGACACTATTTTCGGCCGGCTGCAGAAGTTGGTCACTTACCGGGAATAAGGCGATGAAGCACAGTTTCCTTTCCATCGAAGGCCTCGGCAAGACATTCCCGGCTGAAGACGGCTCATTGAACCCGCCGGTCTTCGAAGACATCCACTTCAAGATCGAGAAAGGTGAGTTCGCTTGCATCATTGGTCACTCCGGCTGCGGCAAGACCACCATCCTCAACGTCATGGCCGGCCTCGAAGAAGCCACTGCCGGCTATGTGTTCATGGACAGTCGTGAAATCAAAGGCCCGAGTCTCGACCGGGGCGTGGTCTTCCAAAGCCATGCGCTGATGCCCTGGATGTCGGTACTGGGTAACGTCGCCTTTGCCGTACGCTCAAAATGGCCGGACTGGGGCAAGAAGCAGGTTGAAGAACACGGCGCGAAGTATCTTGAAATGGTCGGCCTCGGAGACGCCCTGCACAAGAAACCAGCAGAGCTCTCCGGCGGCATGAAGCAGCGCGTCGGAATCGCCCGCGCCTTTGCCATAGAACCCAAAATGCTGCTGCTTGACGAACCTTTCGGCGCACTAGATGCGCTGACACGCGGCACGATTCAGGACGAGTTGCTCAAGATCGTTCAGGCCACACACCAGACGGTCTTCATGATCACCCATGATGTTGACGAAGCCATTCTGCTTTCAGACAAGATCATTCTCATGAGCAACGGCCCGTACGCCAGAATCGCCGAGATTGTTGACGTCACGATGCCACGCGACCGCACGCGAGCAGCCATGCACCACGATCCGCAGTACTACCGGATTCGTAACCATCTGGTCGACTTTCTCGTGCATCGCTCGAAGACGTATTCGGGCGAAGCGGCAAGCGCCGACCACGATCCGCGCAACCCACCTGTTGTCCAGCCCGGCCTCGAAGAATCGCCGCAGCGCGCAGCTGCGTGATACCCCCAACGTTTATTGACAGGAGAACACCATGAACCGTAACGACGTAACCGAAATGATCATCGCCGCCAAGATCAAGAAGGGCATCAAATGGGAGGGCGTGGCAAAAAAAATCGGCCTCTCGAAGGAGTGGGTCACCGCCGGCTGCCTCGGCCAGATGACCTTCGACAAAAAGCAGGCCGCCACCATCGGCAAAATCTTCGGCCTCGATGCCGAAGCCGTCGCGCTGTTGCAAGTCGTACCCTACAAGGGTTCGCTACCGACCGCCGTGCCGACCGACCCGCTGATCTACCGCTTCTACGAGCTGGTCAGCGTCTACCGCCACATCATAGGATGCATCGTGAGCATCACCAAAGTCTTTTCCAAAAAGTTTCTGATGAAGCTCAATCAGCTTCGGAAATTTGAATTTACCTCCAAAGCCACGCGGCAGTTGACAAAATTCCGTGGAAGAATTACAAGTGTCTAGTCGTTCGAGTTTCATGAACAGATCCGTCTCAAG
>JANNGP010000016.1:0-4242 GCA_031403915.1 Betaproteobacteria bacterium | reverse complement strand
ATTTGGCGTCGGTATGGAAGGTGTTGCCGCCTGCGAACGCGCCTACCAGCGTGCGCGCGACTACGCCAGAGATCGTGTGCAGTGCGCCGATATTGGGGCGCGTAGTGGCGCCAAGGTGCCGATCATCACGCATCCCGATGTGCGTCGCATGCTCATGAGTATGCGCGCGCAGGCCGAGGCGAGCCGAGCCCTGGCCTATGTGGTGGCGGCGGCGCAGGATAAATCGCTGCATTCACCAGATGCCAGTGTGCGCAAACAGAATCTGGTTTTTGTTGATTTGATGATTCCGGTACTCAAGGGCTGGAGTACCGAAATCGCCATCGAGGTGGCGTCAACCGGGATACAGGTGCATGGCGGTATGGGTTTCATTGAAGAAACCGGAGCCGCACAATATCTCCGTGATGCCCGTATTTCAACGATCTACGAAGGTACGACCGGCATTCAGGCTAATGATCTGGTCGGACGCAAGATGGCGCGTGACGGCGGTGCGGCACTGAGCGCCGTGATCAGCACCATGCGCGCGCTGGATAGCGATCTGGCGGGGCAGGGCAGTGAGCATTTGATGGCTATTCGCCAGCGTTTTTCTGTCGCTGTCGATGCGCTGGCCAGAGCGGGCGAGTGGCTGGTGGTCAGCTATGGGCTTGATGTTCGTGCAGCGTCAGCCGGCGCCGTGCCTTTTCTTCGCTTGTTCGGCATTGTCGCCGGTGGCTGGCAGATGGCGCGCTCTGCAATCATTGCTCAGGCAAGGATTGATGCGGGCGACAGTGACTCTTTCTATCCGGCCAAGATAGTTACGGCCCGTTTTTTTGCTGATCATCTGATGTCGCAGGCTGACGGGCTGGCCAGCACCGTGACAGATGGCGCGGCGGGCGTCATGGCGCTGGCGGAAGACCAGTTCTAACGGGTATGGAGGAGGGCCACCCAACACTATGAAAGACGAAGGCTTGCCCGTTTCCCTTTCCCCCCGACCCCTCTGATGGAACAACTGACCATTCGACTATGTTGCCAAAGAACGGCAACCAAGTCGCTGGTTATCTCAGAGGGCGAGGGGAGGTTCGAGAGTCGCTCGCGCGACTTTCACGCTAAGGAAACACACTTTCTTTACTCAAAAACATCCCGCATGAGTTTAGAATGCAGTTTGGGTTTGCGATGTAAGGGGAGGGCAGCGTGGGTCAAACGATATTTGAAGCCGCCGATGATTTCCGCCGTGCCGTCAGCGGAACAACCGTAGGCGAACTCAGTTTCCCGACTAGTCTGGATGCTAGCCGGCGGGTGATGAAGGCGGTTGAGAATCCCGATATTGGCATGTCTTCGCTGGCCAAGATTGTTGTTGCCGAACCGCTCTTGTCCGCCAAAGTGATTCGCCTCGCCAACTCGGTTGCGCTGAATCCGGCCAATCAGACCGTGCGCGATGTCAGGCAAGCGGTCGTGCGTGTTGGTATGGATCCGATCAAGGCGCTGGCCATGGTGCTGGTTATGGATCAGCTGCGCCAATCCCATCGCCATCGGGGTTGTCGTGATCTTTCAAATCGTTTGTGGGAACGCAGTATTCACGTTGCTGCTCTGGCGTTTGTGCTGGCTCGCAAACTCACCCGACTCAACGCCGATGAAGCCATGTTTGCCGGTATCGTGCATGACCTGGGTCGCTTCTATTTGCTCTCGAAGGTGGCGGATTATCCGGCGTTGCTTGAAGATGTCGCGCTCCTGGCTGAAACCATAAACGACCTTGCCGAACACGCTACGGGGTTGGTGCTCAATGCCCTCAATCTGCCTGCGACCGTGGTCGATGCTGTGCTTTCCTCACGTCAGTACAGCGGCGCCATGCCCCCGGCTACGCTGGGCGATCTGCTCTTCATCGCTGGCGCGGTTTCGCCCCGCCATGATCCGTTTGATGAGCTCGACGAGCGCGTAATCCCTGTGGATGCCGTAGCCCTGGGGCTCGATCAGGGAACAGTGGAAGAAGTGATTGCCGCTTCCGGTGACGAGATTTACTCGATTGTTGTGGCGCTGGAGAGCTAGGGCGTGTTCTCAATTATGCGTCATCCCGTGGCTAATTGAGAACACGCCCTAGTAGCCTACATGTTCGGGTAATTCGGCCCCTCGCCGCCCTGCGGCGTAACCCACACGATGTTCTGGGTCGGGTCCTTGATGTCGCAGATCTTGCAGTGGGAATAAAAAGTGCCAGGCTCAAAAGTTCCAGGCTTAATTCCCGGTCAGTCTTCGGTGAGGGTTTATAGAGGCCTGTGATTAGATGGATTTAACTTTGGGCAACCAACTCTTGCGCCAAGTGGTACACACGCTCCCAGGGCATGCTCAGGTCTTCAAGCACACTGTAGTGGTTGCGAGCGACAATGCTTTCGCACACGGGCACCGTTTTTTTGCCCCATGCGCTGTGCATGAGTGAATTCTGGCGCAAATACTCTGCGCTCTCCTGCGCACCGACCACGGTGTACAAACGCCCACTGCGCGGCCGCGAGAAAAACGCCGGGCTAGCCAATGCCACCAGTTGTTCGGTGAGCTGTAGAGACTCTTTAAGAAACGGGGTGTGCTGCAAAGGCTCAAGGTCGTAAAGCCCAGAGATAGACATTGCGCCCTTTACCAAATCAGCAGGCAGGTCTTTCGCATAAGCAGTCCATGCGCAGGACAGCATCATCGTGGCCAGGTGACCACCTGCTGAGTGGCCCACTACGCTGATGCGCTTGGGGTCGCCGCCGTATTTACGTGCGTTGCGGTAAACCCAAGCCAGTGCCTTGGCCATTTGCATAACAATCTGCGGGACAGTGACTGCTGGACACAGGTCGTAATTGGGGATCATCACGCATGCGCCCTCATTCTTGAAGGCTGGTGCGATAAAAGAGAATTCCGACTTGTCCAGCGCTCGCCAATAGCCGCCGTGTATAAATACCACAACCGGCGCGCCAGGCTTATTGGAGGGAAACACATCCAAGGTTTCCATTGCGCCGTCACCATACTTCACATCGCGCTGGTTGGCGTGGGAGTCGCGCGCATCATGCGAAGAAACGGCCCAGCGCACAAGGTGCATAGAATATTCTGGCACCAGCGCGCGGTTGTTGTACATACCATCGAGCCATTGCTCGTTATATTGAGGCACGGGATGGTCACACCGCTTTTTCTGGCCGCGATGGTTACTCCGGGCATGCTCGCGGCCGAATTTACGCGCCGTTGGCTGTTCAAGATCGAACGCGCCGATCTCGTCGCGGCTTTTGCCGTGATTTATTTCTGCGTTCTCATTGGCGCTGCGATTGTCGCAACGCGCGTGAGTTCTGCCGCTGCTGCAGGCGCATTTACATGGGCGGCCGCCAGCCTTTGTGTGACCGTTCTTGCGTTGTGCGTCCTGCGGCCGGTGCGTGTCTTGCGCCAGGTCGTCAGACGGATCATCCATGATCATCGGCGCGAGGCAGGCTGGCTTGCATCGGCAAATTTGCCCTATTCGGTCTATGGTAGCGCGACAATCGTGATCTTTATCGGGATGCTTGTCGGGCCCGTCGCGGCGGGCATCTTCACGGCAGCGCGAACCTTGATCAATCCGGCCATGAGCATCGTATCGGCGATCGATTCGACCGACAAACCTCGCGCAACGCGGGCGCTTGCCGAGAACGGCATGGCAGGACTACATCGCGCGATAGCACGGACCCGCGCGTTGATCGCGTTGACAACCGGTGCCTATCTCGGTGCAGTCGCACTTTGGGCGGATCAGCTAGCGACGCTGGTCTATGATGAACACTATTCAAATGTGACCGTTGAAGTGCGGCTTCTCGCGCTTGCCTATTTTCTTGCCGGTCTCAACCAGCCCTCGGAAACACGCCTGATCGTCTTGAAAGCGGGCAGGGCGATGCTGATTGTACGTTCGATCACAGCCCTATTCGCGATTGTCAGCCTGGCTGTCGCCTCATCCTGGGGCGTTGCCGGAATGGCGATCGCAGTCGCTGGAATCCAGATGCTCAACCTCTTGCTGCTGTGGCTCGCAGAACGTCGCGTTGTTTTTCAAGGGATCTCCAAATGATCGCAAATAGTGTCATGCACCCAAGGTTTTCGATCATTATCCTGACCTACGCGCGTGAGGCGATCCTCGCCGAAACGCTGGAGAGACTTGCAGGGCATCTGCAGGGTCGATCGGACTATGAATTGCTTCTGGTCGACAATAATATCGAGGCGATTGGACGCGCTGCACAGCTCGCACCATTCAATGCCGCCAAGGTGCTGTGGGATGGACGCAACAAG
>JANNGP010000015.1:0-2864 GCA_031403915.1 Betaproteobacteria bacterium | reverse complement strand
ATGATGACATTTGGCATGCCTTCGAAACACTGAGTGCGCCAACGCGCAAGGCTCAGGATGCCGGTTCCGTGAAAGCCGAGACCTTGTTGCTGGTCGACAAGGCGCTCAACACCTTCGCTTCATCGCACCCCCGAACAGCGCCGGTGCTTGTTCCACTGCGCAGCCTTGGCCCGGACTACGCCGAGCTGGCCGAGCGGATTCCGGTTTCCGGTCGGAATGACACGCAAACCATCGACCTCCAGCACTCCGAGCATCTTTATGTGCTGACTACGATTGCCAATGACCAGGTTCGATTCGGCACGCTGATCATCGTCATCGACAAGAACTTCTTTCTGCCACGTTTTTATGCAATCGCCTGGTACGGCGGATTGGCCGGTCTCCTGGTGCTGGCCCTGTTGCTTCCCGTCAACTGGTACTGGGGGCGGCGCATGGCCTTACCGCTCACTCAATTGACCGAGCGCATGGGCGAAATCGGCAAGCGCCTGCCGGCCACCATTGACCCCGAGCTCTACAACTATGGCGACGAACTGGGCCGTCTGTTCACTGTGTACAACCAGATGCTGGTTGAACTGAGAACCAAGGAGAAGATGGAAAAACAGATCGTTCAGTCCGAGCGTCTGGCCGCTTTGGGGCAGCTCGCCGCGGGCATGGCCCACGAGATCAACAATCCGCTGGGTGGCATGCTGACGGCCATCGACACCCTGAAATGCCATACCGACATCGACCCGCAGACGAAGAAAACCATTGACCTGATTGAGCGTGGCCTGGCACAAATCAAGGACACGGTAGGCGCACTTCTGGTTGAAGCTCGACTGAAAAGTCGCCACCTGAACCCGCAGGATGTTGATGATGTGTTGACGCTGGTGATGCCGCAAGCGCATAAAAAATCCCTGCAGGTGGAAACGCATAACGCCCTTGATGCGCAGATTCCAATACCGGCCACTCTGTTTCGCCAGATCATGATCAACCTTCTGCTCAACGCTGTGGAAGCGGCTCCACAGCAAGGCAACGTGGCCTGTGAAATCATGACATCAGAAGGGGCTCTGCACCTGTCTGTCACCAATGGCGGGGAACTTCCGTCCGAAGAACAGATAGCCCATCTCTTCGAACCGTTCTTCTCGTTAAGTGAAGGCGGGCACGGGCTGGGGTTGTGGGTGACTTACCAGATTGTGCAACAACTCGGCGGCAGGATTGCCGCAACGAAAGCGAGTGGACAAATGCACTTTAATGTCGATATTCCTTTTGAGCGTACCGTATGAACCCGATTCCGTCCTACCAGATTCCTGATCGAAGACGATGCCATCATGGGCGAGGCGCTGCTTGACCGTTTTACGATTGAAGGTTTCTCGTGCGACTGCTACAAGACCGGCCTGTCGGCACTGCAAGCGCTGGAGCGCAAGCATTACGACGTGGCGATCTGTGATATTCAGTTGCCTGACATCAACGGTGAAGATCTTTTTCTACAGCTGAATGCCGGCAAAAAACCGTTGCCGCCGTTCGTCTTCATCACCGGCTATGGTGCTGTCGATCGCGCGGTACGCCTGCTTAAACTCGGCGCCCATGATTACCTGACCAAGCCGCTCGATATTCACGCGCTGCTGCAAACGGTGCGCGACCTGTGCACCCGCTCACGTCCCCCGCCCACCGGTGAGCACACCCTGGGCATTTCCAGCGCCATGCGCGCAATCGAAGAAATGTTGCCGCGTCTGGCCGACAATTCCGGTTCGGTGCTGATCACCGGAGAATCCGGTGTCGGAAAAGAAGAAGTCGCCAAGGCATTGCATCGTCTCGGCGACCTAACCGGTCGACTGCCTTTCGTTGCCGTCAACTGTGGCGCCCTTACTGAATCGCTGCTTGAAGCCGAATTGTTCGGCTACGTAAAAGGATCTTTCACTGGGGCGATTCGCGATAAAAAAGGCGTCTTTGAGCAAGCCCACGGCGGCACTTTGTTTCTCGACGAAATCGGCGAAATGTCACCGGCCATGCAGGTCAAGTTGTTGCGTGCCATTCAGGAGCGCTGCATCGTCCGGATCGGGGCAGAGACACCGGTTCCAGTCTCCATCCGGCTGGTGTGTGCAACACATCAGGATCTCAAGACCATGGTTGAGGCAGGCCGTTTCAGGGAAGACCTCTACTACCGGATTCATGTTGTCCATGTTCACATCCCGCCGTTACGCGAACGCAAGGATGACATCCTGTGGCTGGCCAATCGCCTGCTCAACAGCTGGGCGGCGGAGAACGCCGATCCCCGCAGCCTGAGCCGCGCGGCAGAAAAATCACTGTTCGATTATCCGTGGCCGGGCAATATTCGTGAGCTAAAACACTGCCTCGAACGAGCCTGCATTCTCTCGCGCAAATCCATTATTTCTGTCGAAATGCTGTTTGGCGACACCTATTCTCACACGCTATCCGAAGAACAGCAGTCTTCGAACTCGCTCAACGACTACCTGCAAGACTGCGAACGAAAATATATTGAAGACGCCTTACGCCTCAATAACGGCCGTATCGGCGATACTGCAGCCAGCCTCAAGATCAGCCGCAAGAACCTGTGGCAGAAAATGAAAAAGCTTCAACTGCAGGAAACTGCCGACCCTTCAGCCGACTGAAAACATATGGGCATCCGGAATACTGGGGGCGGTGATATTTAGGAAAACTCGCAATCCATTGAACTGATGTAGTGCGTTACGGTAGCATGAAGGCATAATTACGAAACGGCAGAGATCGGCCTATTGTGTTGAAAAACTCAGTTTTTGTCACGACGGATTGAGGCTAAGCGATTTGCCTGTGGTTTGTTCGCTGAATTTTGAAAGTGAAATTGAAGCTTGTCTCCTTCTGATTTGCCCTTAGGCGGGCATTCCACAGAC
>JANNGP010000014.1:0-18387 GCA_031403915.1 Betaproteobacteria bacterium | reverse complement strand
GTAGGCTTTCGCCTCACCACCAAACTTCTTCGACAGAATCGTGGTGATCGCCGCCGTCAAAGTGGTCTTGCCATGGTCAACGTGACCAATCGTGCCGACGTTTACGTGCGGCTTCGTACGTTCAAATTTTGCCTTAGCCATAGCCGGTACCTCAAAACGTTAGAAGTTAATAAAACCTTCGGTTACACAGATCAAAAATACGCACCGTGGTGCCCATGGGCAGGATTGAACTGCCGGCCTCTCCCTTACCAAGGGAGTGCTCTACCACTGAGCTACATGGGCGTCCTGCTTTCCTTTTACAACAAATTCTCAGCCGCAGCGTGGAGCGGGTGAAGGGAATCGAACCCTCGTCCTAAGCTTGGAAGGCTTCAGCTCTACCATTGAGCTACACCCGCGAAACCATATACCCGCAGCACAACCAACCACAAACACCCTCAACGGCATACTTGGTGGAGGGAGAAGGATTCGAACCTTCGAAGGCAGAGCCGTCAGATTTACAGTCTGATCCCGTTGACCGCTTGGGTATCCCTCCAACTCAGAACCGAAAATTTTGACTCTCCCGCCAAGGATTGTCAAACAGTTTATTTCCAGTCGGGCGACATTGTAGCAGAAATCGTGCCGAGATGCACTATTTCTGGCGCAATGTATGATCGTCCGGCCAGCCTATCCCCGCGACAGGCGCTACAATAGGGCATTCACCTTCGGAGCAAGGCATTGCAATTACCGCCCCCTGAAACCGGCAACAATGCTAACGTCACCCAAGACGACCCTGGTGCGATGCAGAAATTTTCGCCCACGCGTCCACATTTGCGCCATTTGGCGCTACAGTGCGCTGCCGTTTTTGCCATACTTTCTCTGGCTTGGCCTTACTTTGGCCTACGCAATGAAGTTCTACCCTGGCCGGAAACCGCGCTGGCCATTGGCGGCCTCGCCCTGCTCATCGCCAGTTTTACGCGCCAGCCCTGGTGGTGGCGCCTGATCCACGCCCTGTTTGCCCCTCTGGCCTGGTGGGTTGCCACGCTATCGATCGACCCCGGCTGGTTTTTACTTTGCTTCATTCTGCTGCTGCTCGTCTATCGCGGCGCAATCAGTGGCCAGGTGCCGCTCTATCTTTCCAATACCCTGACCGCAAGCGCTATTGCCGACCTCACAACCGACTATCCGGCGATGCGCTTTATTGATCTCGGCGCCGGCATCGGCAGCATTATCTACCCGCTATCCAAAGCTCGGCCGGATGCCCGGCTCAACGGCATCGAAAACGCGCCCGCCACGTGGCTAATCGGCTATCTCAGAACCATTGGGGCAAGCAACTGCACGTGGCACTGGGGTGATTTGTGGCGCACCCGGCTTGCCGACTACGATGTGATTTATGCTTTTCTCTCGCCGGCACCCATGCCCGCCCTGTGGGAGAAAATTCAACGTGAGATGCGTCCGGGGAGTCTTTTTATCAGTAACAGTTTTGCTGTTCCTGACGTTTCCGTCAGCCGCGTCGTCGAACTCGACGACGAACGGCAAACCCGCCTGTACTGCTATCAGCGCTAAAGCTTGATGCCATGACGGGCGACCACGACCATTGCCTGCGTCCTGCTCGAAACTCCAAGCGCCTTGAATATCGCCGTCAGGTGGATCTTCACCGTGCCTTCAGACAGGCCGAGCAACCCGGCGATATCCCGATTCGATTTTCCGCGCACCATTAAACCCAGCACTTCCGATTGCCTCTCAGTCAATCCGAACTCCGACGGATCAACACGGCCACCATTCGTCAAGTGCGGCGAAGTCGCAACAGAAGCCGATGACGATAGGGCTTTGGAAGGTTGCCGACCGGCCAGCACGTCGCGAAGAACCGTAAGTAAAAAATCGCTGGAGGACGATTTTGGAACAAAAGCAGCAGCCCCACAATTCATCGCCTTGCTGACCGTATGTGCATCATCATAGGCCGACAGAATGATGATCGGCATTGCCGGATATCGCCGGCGAAACGTCCTCAGACAGGATATACCGTCCAGCCCGGGCAAGCCCAGATCAAGCAACAACAAATCGAAACCCGGCTCCTGCGCGAGCAGGCTATTTGCGCCATCACAATCATTCGCTTCAAATACAGAAACTCCTGTTTCAAGTTTCCGCAGGGTCTGAACAAGCCCCTCTCTGACAAGCGCGTGATCTTCGACAACAAGCAACTTTGGCATGGCAATGAACCCAATCTGGTTTTATGACGCGCTGATACTCTATCACCAAACGCTAATAACACAACAGGCGCACATCACGAACCTGTTCTGCCAACCAAGCAACTCACGACCGAGCTTCGCAGCGCTCCAGCCATGTGGCATCCATGTCGATCAGCCCCCCTTTTTTAAGCGACTGATCAAGGAATTGCCCACGGAACAGCCAACCCGCCGTTCCGTGCGGGTTCGACCACGACGTTTCCCACTCCTCCACGGCTACGCTGACACGCAACACATCGACGTCACGCACTTCGGAATCGTTCTCCACACAGGGCATCGCCGCCGCCACCCGAACCCAGTCTTCACGGCCGTAGGCGGATACCTGCTTGCCGATTACCGGGCAACGCCCGGCCATCCGGCGCCCGGGAGAAAGCGCGGCAATGGTGCCCTTCAGCCAATAGGTCGGCGTCCTGAAAAGAAGCCCGACCCCGCCCTCGCGAAACATCACGCAATCACCCACCTGCGGGCCCGATGATACCGGCAGCAACTCGGCAGCTGTCACCGGCAAAGCCAGCGCCAGCATGCTCAGGAAAATCAACCTGCAAGAGCCCATGATTATTCGTCAGGCACAGGCTTGAATACTTCCCCAGGACTCATCGAACCTCATCAAGCGGTTGCAGCCCAATGGTACCCACCAGCCCGGCGCGGTATTCCGACGAACCAACACGCACCCGTTCAGCCTGCGCTTGCGTACGTCGCGTTGTCAGCCCCAGACGGGTCACCACTTCGGCATTATCGGCCCGATCGATAAACTCATAGAGTGCCGCCACGGCATGCGTAAGCCGCGCTTCGTCACTGCGCTGCTTGGCATCCAGACGAGCCGCATACCAATCACTGGCAAGCACACTTTCACGCGTAAATAGCGAACGCACTGCCGGAGACTCCAGTCCATGCCCGTCTTCAGTGCGCCCGTGCGCCATGATTTCAAGCAAGGCACGCAGCGGCGGGCAGGCCAATGCAATACTGCCATCCGTAAAGTAGCTCTCGGCAACGCGCTGATGGGTGGCCACGATATTGGCCACACCGTCGGCAAAGACGTCCATGTCCTGCAACTCGGGGCGCAACATTTCGTCGGTAAAGACGACGTGAGGATGCAAAAACACACGGCCAAAGTAAATGCTGGCAAAGCGCGCCGTCATCCGGTAGCCCAGACGGCTGGCGAGCACCGGTTTGCCGGCGTGTTCAAAATCGGCAACACGTTCCAGCGCACCCCGGGCAATCAGGTTCTGCGCACTGCGCTCAGCCGGGCTCATGCGCGCAAACACCTCAGGCACCAGCAAGCTGACGTCATGATCAACGCGCACATTCGGCCCGACATAGCCGGCACAGGACACCCAGCCGTCGTAGCCAGTGAGCGCGAACGATACAAAAGCAGCATTCAGGTCGATGATGGCCGGCAGCGCATTGAACGGCCCCTTGGTCAAGGCACCTTCCGAACCCGCTCCGGTGGTTGAGGGCGACTTGCCGGTCATCGAACTGATGAACTCAATAAAGAGCTCGGGCAACTCCATGAAGTGCAACGGATTGTAGGGGCACAGCGCGCGAATGCCATCGTCGGGCGGATTGTTGCGGCGTCCGGCGGCAACCACATGCACCGGCGTAATAAGAGGCGCGCTGCTTGATTGCTTGCGGAACAAACGCATCGCCAGATCGGCAGCCGCAGTCTCCTGCGGACGCGCCATATCGGGGCGCAACTGCAGGTAGCGCGGGTTCTTCGAAGGTTTGCCATCAACCATGCGCGGATGAGCCGAGGATACAAAATAGGCCGGCGACGACCCCTCGGGCGCTTCGGCCGCCGCTTGAATCATCTGCTGCATGGGTGCGGTAAAAGCACTGAACCCGATGGCATCATCAACCAGTTCTCGCGCACTGGCGCCATCCAGCGGCTCAAAGTTGGAAATGAACGTCCCCGGGGTTGCAATATCAGCCTCGGCCTGGAGATCATAGCCGCGATGGATGGCATCGTCCGGCCGCTGGAACAAACGCTGTTCGCAATTTTGCACAAATTTCTGCGAGAGCCCTTCGGACTGGCCGGCAAACAAGGCGGGAGGGGCGACCACGCTGGCCGTGATATCGTCTTCCGTCTGCACTTTGATGGCCGGATGGAAGTCGTGACGCAAGCCGAAAACGCGCCAGGCTCCATCCTTCTCGAATCCGACGCGCAAGGTATTCACATAGAGCTTGCTGCCGTCGAGTTTGAGCGAATTTCCCGGACGACCGTTAATGGTATCCAGCGAATAATGGCTGCGCCAGTCATCACCCCACTCCGGTCGGTGGAAGCGCTTGACGACAAAAACCAGTTCCTTGACGTGTTGCGGAATGCCTCGCAACCACGTGTTGTACGCCTCGTTGTAGTCCCGGCTGGACGGGGTCAGCAATTTGATGACACTGCCGATGGAGCGTTCGCTACTCAGCAGGAGTCGGTGATCAATCCCGTTCTTCTCCGCGTCGCTGAAACGCTCGGAGAAATCGCGCGCCAGAATGGCAGCAACGGCGTCCATGTCCTTTTCGAGATCGGCAACATACACCGAACCCACGAGAATGGCGTCTGAAATTGCTTTGGATATTTCCGACTTGCCACCGCCAGAAACCGTGCTTGGCTTATGGCAGGCCGTGACATCCGCCGAGGTGCCGACCAGACTCCATTGCCGGCGATCCCCGATCACCGTCTCCATATGCATCCGGTAGCCGTTGGGCCCGATGTATGTTTTCCCGGCCTGCAATTTGATTGAAGACGTCTTGCCTTCTGATCCCTGCCAAGAGATGCTCTGCGTACGCAGACTGAAAGTTGATTTTTCTGGAACCAGCACAAGATGCGGCTGGGTGCGATCCAGCGCATGCCCCTCAGGCTGCAGCGCAAAACGCTCAACATCGCGCGCCAGAGCATCTTTTAACGAATAAGCATCACCTGCCGTCAGGTCGGTGTATTCCTGCCCCTCGTTGTAACTCGGGAAAACGAGCGCGCCGCCGGAGTGCTCTTCTTCGGCCGAACCAAAGAGGTTTGCTGAGTAGCTGATCTGCGTTTTGACTTCTTTCTTGCAGTAGCCAAAATAATTGTCGGCGATGAGGGTTACGATCACGCCGCGCGCATCACGCGCGCACAGCTTGAACGCACTGCCACCGTTATACAGTTCGTTTTCGTTTTTGTAGCACATGCCGTCACGGCGCTGCAGCGGCGTAGCGGCATCCCAGTGCGGCAGGCCGAGCAGATGCTTGGGCACGTGGGTCAGATGTGGTGCCAGAATCACACAACCGGTGTGTCCGGTCCAGCTATCGGGATCGAGCGAAGCATCGTTCTCCGGCAGGTAGGGATCACCGGCGTTGCCGAAAATGCTTTCCACAAAGTCAAGGTTGGAAACCAGGCCGCCGGGCACGAAGAAGCGGGTTTCCATGCGTTTTTCGGTCGTAAAACCGGGCACAGCAGGCACCACCAGCGGGCGCAAAAGCAGGGATACGAAACACGAAGCCGGCGTTTCTGACCCGGCGGTAAAAGGCAATCGCATTGACTCGGCCGGCGGATTGATCGCCAGCGCCAGCAGCTTGGCGAACGCAATCTTCGGCACGGCCAGCTTGTCGTCAGGAACCGGCAAGCCGCCTTCAACAACGTGAAAAACGCCAGCCGTCGTGCGACGATCACTGGCCGGATTGTGCAGCACCCCGTTACGCAAACGATAGCTGCTGAGGAGTGGCGATTTGAAAAAATCACCATTGGCCGGCAACGAAAGCCCGCGCGCCAAACCCGCCTGATCAAGCACCAGAGTACGACCCGGCAAATGCGGCGCCGGCCCGACATCGGCCAGATAGGCGTTCAGGAAATTCTGGACCCGGGTGTCCGTCGGGCATAGCCGGTCGGCCAGCCGGCGGCTCAACTCTCGCTGGCGCGCCAGAATGGGTGCCATCAAGCCCGTAATGGACTCGCCATCAGCGCCGGCGGCGAGCGGCAGACCGAGCAAAGCCAGGCGCAAATTGATTGCAGCATTCAGGTCTTCGGCGGCAATGGTGGCAGGTAATTCGACAGAGGGGGTAGTGCGGGAATTTGTAGCATTCATTTTCGTACTCATAACGTTAATTAGAACCCTGTCAGTATAGCGTGAGAAATACGACAACGATTGGCAAGTGTCATGCCAGACAAGGCGATTACACTTGCCTTAAGAACCCACCGCGAAGGCGCAAAGAATACAAAAGGTTTCGCAAAGAAGTTCAAAAACAATGGCTTCCTTATTCTTCGCGTTTCCTTTGCCTCTTCGCGTCTTTGCGGTGGACGTTTGGGTTTCAAATAAGATGCCCTGTCATGTCAGACAAGTCCTGCAAGGCGTTCGCCCGGCTCAGGAACAGATCAAATAATTGTTCAGACTGAACGATTCTGACTGCGATAATGCGCTCATGCTCAACAACGATCAGGTTACGCCGGCAACAAAAACCCCTCTTCTGCATGAAGAAAACGGGGAATTGTCGCTGCACTTTGCTTTCCCGACCATTCAAAGCCGGATGCTCTTGGCTGACCCGGAGCGCCTCATTCTGGACTACACCCGAACCATGGTGGGCTTTCTGCTCTTCCAGCCCAAACCTGAACGAATCGCCATGATCGGCCTTGGCGGCGGATCGCTGGCCAAGTACTGCCGGCGCAAGCTGCCTGACACGGACTTCACAGCCGTTGAACTCTCCCCCGAAGTAATCGCCTTGCGCCACACCTTCGGAATTCCTGAAGACAGCGACTTGTTCAGGGTTGTTTGTGCTGACGGGGCTGACTTTGTTGGCCGTGAAATCGAATCGCTGGATGTTCTGCTGGTCGACGGATTTGATCGTGTCGGGCAACCCGAGCAACTGTGCAGCGCGGAATTCTATAACCACTGTCATGCCGCCTTGAGGCCGGGCGGTGTTCTTGTCGCCAACCTGTGTGCTGAAGATGCCGGGTGCAACAGCTATATCGGCAGAATCCGTGCAGCGTTTGACGAGAAAGCCGTCGCCATTTCAGCGGACGAAGGGGAAAATATTATTGTGTTTGCCAGCAAAGGAGCGCCTTTCCCGCCGACGCTCCAGATTCTTTCTGAACGTTTGCGTACACTTGAAACAAAGCATTCGGTTGAACTCGACAAAACGGCACAGAAAATACTCCACCCGGCACAGGTGCGAAACGGTGGCCGCCTTTACAGGCAAAAACGCCGTTAGCCGGGAGGATTCGACTTGCTCATCGCCGCCAACAAAGTGGAAAGTTCAATCGGCTTGAAGAGTACAGGCCAACGCGCAAAACTTGTCAGTTCAATGCGTTCCGGCGACGTTTCTCCGGTCACCAGCACCGCGTTGATCGGGAACTCTGAACGCTTTTGAATAGCTTCGAGCACGTGCATACCGTTCATGCCGGGAAGACGGAAGTCGGAGATATAGAAATCTGCGCCAATGATTTCCTCCCAAGCCAGTGCCACTTCGGCATTACGAAATACCCTGACCCTGGCACCCAGAGTTTGCAGTGCCATCTCGATGGATTTTGCCACCATCGGATCATCCTCAATGACCACCACACGCCAGCCCCTGAGGTGGGAAAGGTTCTCATCTTCCAGTCGTGAATCAAGCGCCCTCTGTGGCTGGGCGAGATTCTCAACCAGCGCGCTACTCTCAACCAGCGGCATGGTAATCTCAAATACTGTCCCCCAGCCAATACGGGATCGGAAGCTCACTTCACCATTGAGCAATCTTGCCACGCGCCGGGCAATTGACAGGCCAAGACCCAACCCTTTTGTCCTGTCGCGCAATTGATTGCCAATCTGAAAACATTCATCAAAAACCTGCTCCTCATACTGCGCATCGATGCCGATACCGGTATCCCACACCTGAATAACGCCGCAATTACCGCGCTTGCGCACCCCGACCAGAACACCACCCAGTTCAGTGTATTTGAAAGCATTGTCGATCAGGTTGCGCAAGGCACTTAGAATCAGCGCCGGGTCAGTCAAAAGAACCAGACCTTTGAGCGGATAGAACAATTTGAAGCGCAGGCCTTTGGCCAGCGCCAGTTGTGAAAACTCGGCGTCAACGGCTTCGAACAAGGTCTCGACCTGAACCGCACTAATCTGCGGGACAACCTGGCCGGCCTCGAGTTTTGAAATATCGAGTAGCGAGTACAGCAGTTCAGCCAGCGAGTGAACCGACAATGAGAGAAAGTTGAACAGGATTTTCTGCTCTTCGCTCAGATCGGTTCTACCCAAGGCATCACGAAACAGATTGATGGCCTGAATCGGCTGTCGTAAATCGTGGCTGGCCGCGGCCAGAAATCGCGTTTTAGAAATATTTGCGGTTTCCGCTTCCTGCTTTGCTGCAAGCAAATTCGCTTCAGCTTTTTTGCGCTCAGTGATGTCCGTTGTAGCCGCAAGGTAGCCCAGCACTTGTCCATTGACACCGGTCTCCGTTTTCACTTCGCCAATCACGTGCGTCAATTGCCCATCGGGGCGCTCAAAACGATATTCGCTGACAAAGGCACTTCCCGGCTCACCCCGGCTTTTCCAGGAGCTCTCAATTTTTACGTGATCTTCGGGATGAACGAACCGCCGCCAGTTACGCCCGATCAAATCTTCACGGCGGCGCCCTGTCAGCATCAGATAGCGCTCATTTACGTAGGTATATCTGCCATCGGCATTAAAGTGTCCAATGCCCACAGGAACCATCTGCGCCAGTTCACGAAATTGCGCCTCACTCTGCTCCAGCGTTGTCCGCATCCCTTCTTCTCGTACACGCATTCGGCCGAGGCGACGGAGCAAATAATCAAAAAGCGCGAAAAGGAGCAGCATTGCCACAGCCACGACTATGGCTTGTGCACGCCAGACTGCGAGCACGTCATTGCGCCCGAACCCGACTGCAAAATAGAACGGGTACTCCTGCATGGCCTGAATACTCATGATGCGGGCCACATTGTCGGGCGGCGCAGAATAATGCAACGTTACAGCGCGTTTGCCCGTTGACAGCCGTTTCACGACCGGGTGATCTTCGGCTAACGGCTTGTTTGTGTCGGCGGCAATGTTCGGCCAACGAACGACCTGCGCATGATTGTCATAGCGCCGTAAAACGACCACCCCTTCCGGACCGAGGTCGAGCAACTGGAACTGTTTGCGGTAATACTCCAGTTCGAGAATGCCATGAACAATCCCCATGAATTTCCCGTTCTTGTCGCGCAAGGCTCTGGCAATCACCAGCGCCTGCCGGCCAGTCGTGCGACCGGTCACGACTTCTGAAAACAACAATCCGACACCGGGATCATCACGCAAGCGCTTGAAATACGCCCGATCAGCAATGTTAACATTCGCCACATTGGCGCGGTTTGACGTATAGAGCGTGTCGCCATTGGCATCATGTACCCGATAACCCGCCATTTCCTGCAGATTGAACAAGCGGCTGTCGAGATGTGAATTCACTTCCCGCTGAAAGTAGGGAACGGCTTTCTGACGCAAGGCCGTCAGCGGAATTTCTTCCGCCAGCAATTTCAATTCGGTATCGGTACGGAGCAATGTCGCCTGCAAGCGGGCATCAAAAATTTCCGCGTAATTGCGCGTGGTGATTTCGGCTGTCCTGATCTTGTCCTGATAGCTCAACCAGAGTTGATACGCCAGAAGCATGAGCAGAAGCAGGAGAGCCACAAGCAACAGGCCGCCCGGCAAACGGCTGCGCATTTTCCTGATTGCCGACAAGTCCGTCATGGTGCAACAACCTGCCAGAGACGACACAGATCCTGATTTTCCTGCCAGCCCTGTCGCTCGGGATTCGACCAACCGTAGTCCCGGCTTTGCTCCGGCGTCTGGTCACGATATGTTTCGATCAAACGCTGCAATAGGCTCAAGTGCGGCAGCATCGTCCCGAAAAATAGAATCGTCTCCCGGCGCTGAATAAACAGAGTCGGGAAATTTTCGATGTCCAAATCGCCTAGATCGTCAGCGTGTTCTTCAATATCCAGCCAACGAAAACGGGCCTCCGGAAATTTCGCTGCAAGATCCGTAAAGCCGGCCTTGTAATCACGACAGGTACCGCACCATTCGGCGCACAGACAGATCACCAGAAACTCCTCAGAGTCCGAATTCTCCACCACTGCGCCGACTTGCTGATTTAGGGGCATGCCTGACCGTCAACCCGTTATGCCGCAACCAATACCGGGTAATCGGTATAACCCGCCGGCCCCGGCGTGTAAAACGTCGCCGGATCCGGTGCATTGAGTTGCGCGCTCGCTCTGAACCGGGCTGGCAGGTCGGGGTTGGCCAGAAAACCGGTGCCAAACGCTACCGCATCGAGTTTGCCTTGAGCTATGGCGGCACTGGCCTCATCACCGCTGTAACCCATATTGCCAATCAACGTGCCTTGGAAATTCTTGCGTACGGGGGTTATCACATCACCACTTTGTTGCGAAAAGAAATCTCCGCGCATCAGGTGCAGATAGGCTAGATCAAAGTCATTGAGGCGGCTCGCCAGCCATGTGGCAAGCCCGATCGGGTCGCTATCGATCATGCTGTTGTAACTGTTGAGCGGCGAAATGCGCAGCCCGACGCGATCGCTACCCCACACGCTGCAGGTCGCTTCGATCACATCAAACATCAAGCGCGCCCGGTTCTCGACCGACCCGCCGTAAGGGCCAACGCGCTTGTTCGCGCCGTCGCGCAAAAACTCATCGAGCAGGTAGCCGTTGGCACCATGCACTTCAACGCCGTCAAACCCGGCGGCCTTGGCGTTCTCGGCGGCTTTTTTGAAACCAGCGACAATGCCCGGCAATTCTTCATCACGCAACTCGCGCGGCACAACGTAAGGCTGTTTTCCTTCCGGGGTATGCACTTCATCGCCCGTAATGGCAATCGCACTCGGGGCGACGGGCTGCATGCGCCCGTTCAACAGCGGATGGCAGGCTCGCCCGCCATGCCATATCTGCAGAAATATTCTGCCCTCGGCGGCATGTACGGCATCTGTGGTCAGCTTCCAGCCGGCGACTTGGGCGGCCGAATAAATGCCAGGCTCCATCCAGAAAGCCGAGTTACCCGCCATGGCCATCGTCGCTTCGGCAATGATCAGCCCGGCACTGGCGCGCTGGGCATAGTATTCGGCCATCAAGGCCGTTGGAACGTGATCGGCATCGGCACGGCAGCGCGTCAGCGGAGCCATGAAAATACGATTCGGCACGGTTATCGCGCCCAGTTGAAGCGGGCTGAATAGGGTAGTCATGCGAAGGAACTCCAGTGACAAGACGATCGACATCTTATTCCAATTCCAAATCAATGATGTCACGAAGACGAGCCGGGGACAGTGCAATTCGCACGGCAAGGCGAAGTCAACAAAGACAGGATTGGTTTGGAATTGGAATTAGCGCAAAAGGGGTGCCAACCGGAGGAGGCTGAATACAACACAAATAATCCGCACGGAATCGACTTGCAGAGCGCGTCGAATGGCGATCCATGAACAACATGCCGCAGGAAGCGCATAGACACTCACTCCTGCGGCATGCCATTTGAAGATGGCCGTACTTACTTGCCTTCAGGCCAAAGTTCTAAATGAAGCGAGCCAATTCCAGCATACTGCGCTTACTTGGCAGCGAAGCAATAAAACAGGCCGCCGCCACACGCACTGCACCGCGCGTCCCGGACTGAACAGGCTTGGAGTACGCCGCGTTGCTCAGCGGTAAACCAGCACCGGAATCTTCGTGTGCGCAAGCACCTTGTTGGTTTCGCTACCGAGCAGCAAGGCACCTAACCCGCTTCTTCCATGTGAAGCCATGAATATCAGGTCGCAACCATTTTTCGTTGCTGCCTCAATAATGGCTTCGTAGATAACTCCGTTGGTTACTGTCAGCCTGGTGCAGCTTACGCCCGCTTCGCGACAAAGTTTATCCACATAACCGAGGAATTCTTGCGCCGCCTGCTCAGTTTGTTTTTCAAACTCAGTTTGTTTTTCAAGCACTCCCGGGGGCGTTGCTTCATCTTCCTCGCTGTAATAGGACAACGGATGTTTCGGTTTCACATAGAAGGCAGTGATAAGCGCCCCGACCTCTTTGGCGAATGAAACCGCATTGCGTGCTACGTGCTGAGAGAATTGGGAACCATCCGTGGGAACAAGAATATGTTTGAACATGGCAACTCCTTTCTATTTAGACTGAGTCAAGCCGGCACTCCAAACACTCTGAAACAATGTACCGCAATCTCAGCGGCAGACGAGCACCGGAATCTTTGTGTGCGCAAGAACCTTGTTGGTTTCGCTACCGAGCAACAAAGCGCCCAACCCGCTTCTTCCATGTGAAGCCATGAATATCAGGTCGCAACCATTTTTCGTTGCCGCTTCAATAATGGCTTCATAAATAACTCTGTTGGCCTCCGTCAGCTTGGTGCAACCTACGCCCGCTTCGCGACAAAGATTGTCCACAAAACCGAGAATTTCTTGCGCCTCTTGCTCTGCAAATTCTTCAAACCTTCCGGGTGGCATCGAGTCAAACATCACACCCTCGCTGTAATAGGAAAGCGGATAATCCGGTTTGACATAAAAGGCAGTAATGATTGCCCCGGCTTCTTTGGCAAAAGAAACTGCCCGGCGCACTGCGTCCTGAGAGAATTGAGAACCATCCGTGGGAACAAGAATATGCTTGAACATGATGACTCCTTTCTTTACAACGGATGCACTTCTAATATAGTTCTTAATATGCAAAGTGCAATACTCAATTCTTCATATTGACGTCGTTCTGAAGCCGATCTCTGAAATCACCATTGGTCGCACACATAACAAAAAGCCCGACTCTCGCCGGGCTTTCCTTTGTACGAAACACCGATCCGTCAAACCTTATTCCGTTCGACGAACTTTAGCGTGTTACCAGTTCGGCTCGCGCTCTGGCGTGGCGGTGATCTTGTGAATGGAAAGGTCAGCACCGTCGTATTCCTCATCCTGATCGAGGCGCAGACCCAGCGTGGACTTGATCAGGCTGTAGACGATGAAACTACCGGTCATGGCCACGACAATGGCCATGCCGGTCATGATCAGTTGCGGCATAAAGGCCACGCCTCCGGCACCACCCAGCGCCTTCTGCCCGAAAATACCCGCAGCAATGCCGCCCCACGCCCCGCACAGCCCGTGCAGCGGCCACACGCCAAGCACATCGTCGATCTTCCAGCGATTCTGTGTCAGCGTAAACATCACGACAAACAAACCGCCAGCGATGCCGCCAACAACCAGCGCTCCCATCGGGTGCATGATGTCGGAACCGGCGCACACGGCGACCAGACCGGCCAGCGGGCCGTTATGCACGAAGCCGGGGTCGTTCTTGCCGGCGATCAGCGCAACCAGCGTGCCGCCCACCATGGCCATCAGCGAATTGATAGCAACAAGACCGGAAATCTTGTCCAGCGTTTGTGCGCTCATGACGTTGAAGCCGAACCAGCCGACGGTGAGTATCCATGCGCCGAGTGCAAGGAAGGGGATGGATGACGGCGGGTGCGCCGAGATGGCGCCATTCTTGTTGTAGCGCCCGTGACGCGCACCGAGCAACAACACGGCAGGGAGTGCAATCCAGCCACCCATGGCGTGCACCACCACCGAGCCGGCAAAATCGTGGAACTCTTCGCCAAAACTCGCTTTCAGCCAAGCCTGAATGCCGTAGGCCTGATTCCAGGCGATGCCTTCAAAGAAGGGATAAATAAAAGCAACGATAAGGAAGGTGGCGATCATCTGGGGATTGAACTTGGCACGTTCAGCAATGCCGCCGGAAATAATAGCGGGAATGGCCGCCGCAAAAGTGAGCAGGAAAAAGAAGCGGGTCAGTTCGTAGCCGCTCTTCTGCATCAGCACTTCAGCGCCCGAGAAGAAATTGACACCGTAGGCCACGGTAAAGCCGATAAAGAAATAGGCGATGGTCGATACCGAAAAGTCGACCAGAATCTTGACCAGGGCATTGACCTGGTTTTTCTTGCGCACTGTGCCCAGCTCAAGAAAGGCGAAGCCCGAATGCATGGCCAGCACCATGATGCCCCCAAGCAGAATAAACAATACGTCACTACCTGATTTGAGCGCTTCCATGCTTCCTCCTGAGAATCAATCGGAAGCTGGGATGCAATATTCGTTCCACAAATAGAGAGGTATAAAATTCAGCAACTTGCGTTAGGAGCCATTGATACTACGCACCCTATCAGTGCATTTTGGCCGAACAGGACACCATAATGGAGCCTGAGTGAGGGAAAGGTACTTTGCACTTTATTTTGGCGCGACACCGGGTGGCAGCAACACCCACATTTGCCCCTGCTGCTTCATCCGGCCGGCCTGCTTGCCGGCTTCAGCGCCAAACCCCCAGAAAAAGTCGGCACGCACGACACCGCGGATGGCACCACCGGTATCCTGCGCCAGCATGAGCCGGCGCAGTGGCGCGCCGGAATTGGGCTGCGTCGTTGCCAGAAAAACCGGCGCACCGAGCGGCACATGGCGCGGGTCAATGGCAATGCTGCGCTCGGCTGTCAGCGGCACACCCAGCGCGCCTTGTGGCCCTTCATTGCCATTGGACGACACTTCGCGGAAGAAAACATAGCTCGGATTGGCATTGAGCAACTCATTGAGCTTGGCTGGATTGGCTCGCGCCCATGCCTGAATGCCCTGCATCGAGGCCTGTTCAAGCGTAATCTCTCCGCGATCGATAAGCTCCCGACCGACCGACCGGTAAGGGTGCCCGTTCTGGTCGGCATAACCGAGGCGCACCGTGCGACCGTCGGGCAATTTGACGCGGCCGGAGCCCTGAATCTGCAGAAAGAAGAGCTCGACGGCATCATCCACCCAGAGCAGGATGCGTTCGGGATGCTCTTTCTCCCGCTCGGTGATTTCACCACGCGAGTAATAGGGAACAACCTTGTTGCCTTGCAGCCGGCCGCGCAGTCGCATGTTCTTCAAGTCAGGCAGCAGATCGGCCAGTTCAATAGTCAGCAGATCCGGTGGGACGCCGAGCACGGGCTGCGAAAATAAGTCGCTCTGCGTGCGTGAGCCGCGCAACAACGGTTCGTAGTAACCGGTAATCATTCCGCTCGTTGTGCCGTCCGGGTTGGTCAGCAGATACGGCTCGAAACGCGACTCGAAGAATCGGCGCAATGCCGCAGAATCAGTCGTGGAAAGACTTTTAGCCTCTTCGCAGGCGGCGCGCCACAACAGCCATTGCGGCTTGCTGGCTAAGGCGCGGCAGGATTGCAGCAAACCCGGCAAGGCTGCGGCGACATTGTCCTCGCCCCAGCCCGGCAGCTCACTCCAGCGCGCCAATTGCATCGGCTTGGCGGCAGGTTGGGGTATCGGCGCAACCGTTGGTGCAGGGCATTGCGCGCAGCTAGCACACACCGGGCAGACGGCAAGAGGGGCGGGCTCCTTGACGGTGGCACAGGCGGCAAGCAGCGCGCCAACGATAAAGGCAGCACCGAGTTGAATTCGCTTTGTTTGGCTTTTGGTCATGATTTGGCTACAGTGCAGGGGTCGTAAACTTTTCAAGTATACCCTCCGATGAGTGATCCAAACCCACAACTTGCCAGCGCTCTTGCCAACTTTCTCGTGCGCGCCGAGAACGTTTTCGCCCGTCTCGAACCGCTGCTTCCCCCGGCGTCGCCGGCTCCTGACTGGAAAGCGGCGATTGCTTTCCGCTGGCGCAAGCGTGGAAATTTCGGCTATCTGCAGGCCATCACACGGCCATCAACGATTCTTCTGGCCGACCTGCACGATATCGACGAGCAGAAAGCGCGCATCGACACCAACACCCGACAATTCGTGCGCGGCCAGCCGGCCAACAACGTTCTGCTCACCGGTACTCGAGGTTCCGGGAAGTCGTCGCTGATCAAGGCGCTGCTCAATGAATATGCTGCAAAAGGATTGCGCGTCATCGAAGTCGAGAAGAACGACCTGATCGACCTGCCCGACATCGTTGAAGTACTTGAAGGGCGAACAGAACGCTTCATCATCTTTTGCGACGACCTCTCCTTTGATGCGGGTGACGCCACCTTCAAGGCGCTCAAAGTCGTGCTTGACGGCTCAATGGCCTCCGCTCCGGACAACGTGCTGATCTACGCCACGTCAAACCGTCGCCACCTGATGCCCGAGTATTTTGAGGAGAACCTCGACAGCAAGCGCGTCGGTGACGAGATTCACCCGGGCGAAGCGGTAGAAGAGAAGATCTCGCTCTCCGAACGTTTCGGCCTGTGGCTGTCTTTTTATCCTTTCGATCAAGACGCTTATCTCAACATTGTTGCGCATTGGTTGGGGCACTTTGGTTGCGGCAAAGCCGAAATCGCCCGTGCCGAACGCGACGCCCTCAACTGGGCGCTGATGCGCGGCTCGCGTAGCGGGCGCGTGGCCTGGCAATTCGCCAAGGACTGGGCCGGCACGCACAGCCAGAAACAGGCCAAAGCCAAGCGCAACAAATGACCAAAGTCGTTGAGGTAGCGGCGGCCGTTATGCTGCGTCAGAACGAAGGCATCAGCGAATTTCTCCTCGCCCAACGTCCTGAAGGCAAATTTTATTCAGGCTACTGGGAGTTTCCGGGTGGCAAGGTCGAACGGGGAGAAACCCTGCACCAGGCTCTGGTCAGGGAATTGCAAGAGGAACTCGGGATCACCGCCGATCAATCCTGGCCGTGGCTGTCCTGTGAATTCACTTATCCGCACGCCAAAGTGCGCCTGAAGTTCTTCCGCGTCGCCTCATGGCACGGCGAGATTTCACCGCTCGAGCACAGCGGCATTGCCTGGCTGAAAATTGGCGAAACGGCCAGTGTCGAACCCATACTTCCGGCCAATGGCGCTATCCTGCGCGCACTGGAATTGCCCTCAACTTACGCGCTGACCAACGCCGCCGAGAATGGCGTCGCGGCTGAACTGAACCGGCTGGAGACGGCCATGGCAGCCGGCCTGCGGCTGATTCAGGTGCGCGACAAAACGCTCTCCCACGCTGACCGATTGCGCCTCGCCACGGAAGCAATGCGTCTGGCTCGACACTACGCCGACACTATCGTCCTGATCAATGACGACGACGCACTGGCACGAAAAGTGGGCGCGCATGGCTTGCACCTTTCGTCCAAACGTCTCATGCAGATTGACCAACGGCCTGACTTTGAATGGGTCGCTGCGTCATGCCACACCGACGAAGAACTCGCGCGCGCTGCCACGCTTGGTCTTGATTTTGTTGTGCTCAGTCCGGTGCTACCAACGGCAAGCCACCCCGAGGCCAAGGGCATCGGCTGGGAAGCATTTTCACGGTTGATTGAGCACTCGCCCTTACCGGTATTTGCTCTCGGCGGGATGCGGCCGGATAGCATTGAAACGGCCTGGGAGAATGGCGCACAGGGGATCGCTCTGATGCGTGGCTGGGCGTAAACCTACTCCGCAGGCGTATCTGAAAGAGGGTCTTTGGTTTCCTGCACCGGCACCCGATACGATTCAGACGCCCAAGCACCCAGATCGATCAGTTTGCAGCGTTCAGAGCAAAACGGGCGATACGTGTTGTCCGCACTCCATACGGATTCGCCAGCGCATTGCGGACAAGTGACCCTGGTTACCGCTTTACTCATCAGAGGGTACAAAAAACCATTTCGAAGGGAACATCCACGCCGTCTTCGCGGTGGCGCGGCCGGTGCTCGTTGTCGGGACGGATAAAGCGGATATTCAAGGCGTATTTATTGGCGCTGATTTCAGGCACAAAGGGCGCGTGCAACTTGAGTGAGATGCGCACCATTTGCGATCCGCTTCCACCCAGCATCAACTGAAACGCCCCGCCCATGGCAACCTGCTGCTCAGCACTCCCGCTCGCGCGCAACAGGCGCAGGACAATCGTCAGCCCGTCGCACAAAGGCACGAAAGGTTTCAACCAGCCCAACAAGGCTTCCTGCCTGTCTGCCGGCGTCTGATGCTGCCAATGATGGTAGGAGGGCAGATCAAATTCACAGACGCCGCCGGGTACCTGGACGTCGCGAGCGCGCTCCTGATCTGGCTGTCGCGCCGCTACGGTCACCCGGCGCCGGCCACGAAGACGAAGGCGCGCGCGGTCGCCTGAGAAGCGGGGGTCGGCTCAGCCGACTTTCTGGACGTTCGCGACGGACGGGGCGGGTGCGAGCTCGGGCTTCTTCTCGTTCGCGCGCACCTGACCGAGCGCGCCGGCTTCCTTCATCGTGATCGCGCCGTTGATGATCGCGCCTTCGGCGACCGTCAGG
>JANNGP010000013.1:0-4362 GCA_031403915.1 Betaproteobacteria bacterium | reverse complement strand
CGGAACTCTATCGCCTGCAAGGGGAAATCCTGTTGACTGCAGGTAAACCCGATGCAGCCGTGGAGTCATCCTTCCACAAAGCGTTGACCATTGCCCGTGAGCAACAAGCCAAATCCCTCGAACTGCGCGCGGCCATGAGCCTGTGCCGGCTTTGCTCAGGCTCTGAACCCAGAGGCTGATGCGATCGATGGCATAAACAGGTTTTTTTGAAAATAACGAGGGGGGTCCATGTCGGAAACTCAATCAACGTACAACTACAAGGTTGTGCGGCAATTTACCGTGATGTCCGTTATCTGGGGCATCGTAGGCATGCTGGTTGGCGTAATCATCGCCGCGCAGTTGGTCTGGCCTGAGCTGAATTTCGGCTTTTTTCACTTTGGGCGTTTGCGCCCTCTGCACACCAATGCAGTGATTTTTGCATTTGGCGGCTGCGCCCTGATGGGTAGCTCGTACTACGTTGTGCAGCGCACCTCCCACGCCCGCCTCTTTTGCGACAAACTCGCGGCCTTTACGTTCTGGGGCTGGCAACTGGTGATTCTGCTCGCCGCTATCACCTTGCCCCTCGGGCTTACCCAGGGTAAGGAATATGCTGAACTCGAGTGGCCGATTGATATCCTGATCGCGGTGGTCTGGGTTGCCTATGCGATTGTTTTCTTTGGAACCATTGCCAAGCGCAAAGTGACGCACATTTACGTGGCCAACTGGTTCTACGGCAGCTTCATTCTGGCGGTTGCGCTGCTGCATATCGTTAATAGCGCGGCGATCCCGGTATCGCTGACCAAATCCTACTCGGCTTATGCCGGGGTGCAGGACGCGATGATCCAGTGGTGGTACGGCCACAATGCAGTGGGTTTCTTCCTGACCGCCGGCTTCCTCGGCATGATGTATTACTTTGTGCCGAAACAGGCGGATCGCCCGGTGTATTCGTACCGTCTGTCGGTGGTTCATTTTTGGGCGCTGATCTTTACCTATATGTGGGCGGGCCCGCACCACTTGCACTACACGGCATTGCCGGACTGGACGCAATCTGTCGGCATGATCTTCTCGCTGATTCTGCTGGCCCCGTCGTGGGGTGGCATGATCAACGGCATCATGACGCTCTCCGGCGCCTGGCATAAGTTGCGTGATGATCCGATTCTCAAGTTCCTGATCACCTCGCTATCCTTCTACGGCATGTCGACCTTCGAAGGGCCGATGATGTCGATCAAGACGGTTAATGCGCTCTCGCATTACACCGATTGGACGATCGGGCACGTGCATTCCGGTGCTCTGGGCTGGGTGGCGATGGTGTCGATCGGAACGATCTATTACCTGTTGCCGCGCCTCTTCGGCAAGCCCGAAATGCATAGCGTTAAACTGATTACAGTTCATTTCTGGGTGGCCACCATTGGCGTAGTGCTCTACATCGCGTCGATGTGGATTGCCGGTGTGATGCAGGGCTTGATGTGGCGTTCGGTTAATACGGACGGTACGCTGGCCTACAGCTTTGTTGAGTCAGTCAAGGTGTCGTATCCGTTCTGGGCGATCCGGTTCCTGGGCGGCCTGCTCTTCCTGGTAGGCATGTTGATCATGGCCTACAACATGTTCAAGACGATGGCCGGTGGCAGTACGGAAGATGCACCCGTGCTGATCCCGTCGGGTCAGCACGCATAACAGGGAGGCCTCAATAAAATGAAACTTACGCATGATTCAATCGAACGCAACGTTGGCTTGCTGATCATCCTGACGGTGCTGGTGGTCAGTGTCGGCGGCCTGCTGGAAATTGTCCCGCTGTTTTTCCAGAAATCGACAACAACGCCGGTCGAGGGTTTGAAGCCCTACGATCCGGTGCGTTTGTCCGGTCGCGACATCTATATCCGTGAAGGATGTTTCCTTTGTCACTCGCAGATGATTCGTCCCTTCCGTGCCGAAACCGAACGATATGGTCATTATTCGGTAGCCGGTGAGTTTGTTTATGATCATCCGTTCCAGTGGGGGTCAAAGCGCACCGGGCCGGATTTGCATCGCGTAGGCGGCCGCTATTCGGACGAATGGCATCGTGCCCACCTGATCAATCCGCGTGATGTGGTTCCTGAGTCGAACATGCCGGCGTTCGGCTGGCTGCAAAAGAACCCGGCCGATGCGGCGGGTGTTCCAGACAAAATGCGCGCGCTGCGCAAGGTCGGCGTGCCTTACACCGACGAACAAATCGCTGGCGCCAGCAAGGAAGTTGAAGGCAAGACCGAACTGGACGTTCTGATCGCCTATCTGCAAGGGATGGGTCTGGAACTGAAAGGCACCAAGTAAAGCCATGGACATCAACGATCTGAGATCTATTGTGACGGTCGTCTCCATGCTGACCTTCCTGGGTATCGTCTGGTGGGCTTACGGCGTTAAGAGTAACAAACAGCGCTTTGCAGAAGCTGCCAATTTGCCGTTTGCAGATGAGGAAGCAGATCGGGTTGAACTCGGGCTTTCGCCCTGCAATGAACAGAGGAAAACATCATGAGCGATTTTGTAAATGAGTTCTGGAACTGGTATGTCATCCTGATCACGTTGGTCAGTATCATTGCCTGCGGCGTCTTTCTCTGGTCGCAGAGTGTTCACCATCCGAGCACCGAGCAGACAACGGATACCACCGGGCATGTGTGGGATGAAACGCTGGCCGAATACAACAACCCGCTCCCCCGCTGGTGGATGTGGCTGTACTACGGCACGGTGGTTTTTGCGCTGGTCTACGTGGCGCTGTATCCTGCGCTGGGTAATTACCCGGGTCTGTTCAAGTGGTCTACCGCCGGTGAGCACCAGAAGGAAGTTGAAAAAGTTGATGCCCAGGTCAAGCCGTTGTTCGACAAGTATCTAAAAATGGATCTGAAGGCAGTTGCAGCAGACAAGGAAGCCATGGAGATGGGAGGTCGTCTGTACCAGACCTACTGCATGCAGTGTCACGGTGTGACGGCGCAAGGCTCCAGAGATCAAGGCTTCCCGAACCTGACCGACAAAGATTGGCAGTGGGGTGGCGAGCCGGCGCAGATTGTGGAAACCATTACCGCTGGCCGTATGGGCATGATGCCTGCGTATGGCGGCAACCCGGATGCGATTGGTGGCGAAGCCGGCGCCAAGGAAGTGGCCAACTATGTCCGTTCGCTGTCCGGACTGTCGAACAATAGTGCGTTGGCAGCCAAGGGCAAGGCCAAGTTCGAGACGGTGTGTGTGGCTTGCCATGGTGTGGATGCCAAGGGCATGCAAGCCCTCGGCGCGCCGAATCTGACCGACAAGGTCTGGCTGTATGGCAGTTCAGAGGCGAAGATTGCTGAGGCGATTAACAAGGGCCGCAGCAACCAGATGCCGCCCTGGAAGGACTTCCTCGGTGATGCCAAGATTCATTTGCTGGCGGCGTATGTGCTCAATCTGAGTGGCCGCGGGGAGCAGAAATAAAGCTGACACCCACCACAGAGGCGCGGAGACGCAGAGTAGTCGCAGAGAAGAGCAGAAGGTCTGCCGCCCTTCTTTTTTCTCTGTGTTACCTCTGTGCCTCTGCGCCTCTGCGGTGGATTTTGAACTTGAATGCGATAGCCTAAATCAGTACCGGATCGTCTTGAATGAACGCACGTGGCTGCAAGCCAATCGTCATTAACACCGACGGATTGTACGAGAAGCACAAAACAATTTACGCACGCAGCGTTAAAGGTGTTTTCGATAACTGGCGCTGGGTCATGGTGTTCATTACCCAAGCCTTGTATTACGGCCTGTGCTGGATTGACTGGGGCGGGCGGCAATCCGTCCTTTTTCATCTGGTTGAGCGCAAGTTTTATATTCTGGGCATGGTGTTCTGGCCGCAGGATGCGATTTATCTGGCTGTCCTTCTGGTAATTTCGGCCTATGCCCTGTTCCTCGTGACGGCTGTTGGAGGCCGTCTGTTCTGCGGTTACGCTTGTCCGCAGACGGTCTATACCGAACTTTTCATGTGGATCGAGCGCAAGATTGAAGGCGAACGTCCGGCACGCATGAAGCTCGACGCCCAGCCGATGTCTGCGCACAAATTCCGTCTCAAGTTCTTCAAGCATGCTTTGTGGTTGCTGGTGGCCTTGTGGACCGGCGTGACCTTTGTCGGTTACTTCACACCGATCAGGGAGCTGCTTGTGTCTGTGTTCGCCTTCTCGCTGGGTGGCTGGGAAGTCTTCTGGATCTTCTTCTACGCCGGCTTCCTGTACCTGATGGCCGGATTCATGCGCGAGCAGATGTGCAAGTACATGTGCCCCTATGCGCGCTTTCAGGGGGTGATGTTTGATCCGGACACTCTGATCATTACCTACGATCCGGAACGCGGCGAGCCGCGCGGCTTGCGCAAGAAGAATGCCGATCCGAACGCACAGAAATTGG
>JANNGP010000012.1:0-4636 GCA_031403915.1 Betaproteobacteria bacterium | reverse complement strand
GTTCAAGGCCCAAGCGGTTCGAAAGCGAACCACGCGGGTCCCTCAAAAATCCGGGCCTCTGGGGGGCAAGGGGCTTTTCACGGCCCCGCCGGGGGCGTTTCAGCCCCCAAAAAGTCAAACTTCCAGAAAGGTCGACAACCAGATCCTTCTCGATCGGGAAATGCGCCATTGCCTCGATGCTGATGCGCTTCGGGTAGTAGTCGCGCAGGAAAGTCTCGCAGGAGAGCTTCGGAATACCGTTGATCATCATGCCGCAACTGCCGCAGATGGCCATCCGGCACGACCAGCGGAAGGTCAGCGAGCCGTCGAAGTTGTCCTTGATGTACTGCGCGCCTTGCAACACCGACATATCATCGGTGAAGGGCACTTTATACACTTCGGCATGCGGCGCTTCGTCGCTCTCCGGCTTGTAGCGCAGAATCTCGATTTCAATAATTCTATGGTTCTCAGACATGGGATGCTTTCCTTTCCTGGTCTGCTTTATCTCCCGCGGCCCCATAAGCCCGGACTTCGGGTTGCGACTTGGTAATCTTCACCTCACCGTAGGCGATGCGCGGTGCGCTGCCCGGCACGTAGTACGCTTCCGAGTGCTTGAGGAAGTTCACATCGTCGCGCTGCTCGAAGCCGTCCAGACGCTGGTGCGCGCCACGCGACTCTTTGCGGTTGATCGCCGAATGTGCCATGGTTTCTGCCACATCGAGTTGACCATCCAGTTCGATGGCCGTCAGCCAGTCGGTATTCCACCCGCTCGACTTGTCGTCCAGGTTGATGTTCTTGAAGCGCTCACGCAATTCGGCCAGCTTGTCGCAGGTCTGCTGCATGGTGTCTTGCATGCGGTAGATACCGCAGCCGTCTTCCATGCTTTGCGCCATTTCCTTGCGGATGACCGAGATGCGCTCGGTGCCGCCGGGTTTTGTCTTTAGCGCAAGGGCGCGGGCTTCGATAGCCTCGGCCTGCTTGCGCAAGCTGTCGGAATTCGCCGCACCCACTGACTTGGCCCGTGCTGCCGCTTCGTCGCCGGCCTTCTTGCCGAACACCAGCAACTCGGTGAGCGAGTTGGAGCCGAGACGGTTGGCGCCGTGGATGCCGACGCTGGAGCATTCGCCGATGGCGTAGAGGCCCTTGAGCGAGGTTTCGCAGTTGCCGTCGGTCTTGATACCGCCCATCGTGTAGTGGACGCCGGGGCGAACCGGAATCGGCTGCGTGGCGGGGTCGATACCCATAAAGGTTTCGGCCATTTCGTAGATCAGCGGCAGACGCTCGCGCAGGTGCGCTTCACCGAGGTGACGCAAATCGAGGTGAACGTGCTTGCCCAGCGTCGGGTCGTCGAACACGCGACCCTTCTGCTGCTCGAAGTAAAAGGCCTGGCTCAGGCGGTCACGCGGGCCGAGCTCCATGTACTTGTTCTTCGGCTTGTCCTGCAAGGGGCCGAGGCCGTAATCCTGCAGGTAACGGTAGCCCTCGTTGTTGATCAGGAAACCGCCTTCGCCGCGACAGGCTTCGGTGAACAGCAGACCGGTGATCGGCATGCAGGTCGGGTGGTACTGGACAAATTCCATGTCACGCAGCGCAACGCCGTGTCGGAAAGCCATCGCCATGCCTTCGCCGGTGACGATGCCGCCCAGCGTGCTCTCGCGGAAAACGCGGCCACCGCCACCGGTGGCGATAATGACCGACTTGCCTTCGATCATGCAGAATTCGCCGGTGCCCATCTCAATGGCCACCACGCCGGCGACCTGACCGTTCTCTTCGAGCAGATCGACGCAGAAATACTCGTCGAAACGCTTGATCGAGGGATACTTGATCGTGGTCTGGAACAGGGTGTGCAGGATGTGGAAACCGGTCTTGTCGGCGGCAAACCAGGTGCGCTCGATCTTCATGCCGCCGAAAGCGCGGGTGTTGACCTTGCCGTCCGGTGAGCGGCTCCACGGGCAGCCCCAGTGCTCAAGGCGGGTCAGCTCTTTTGGTGCCTGATCGACAAAGTACTCAACCACGTCCTGCTCGCACAGCCAGTCCCCACCACCGACGGTGTCGTGGAAGTGATAGTCCAGACTGTCTTCAGGGCGCTTGACGCCGGCAGCACCACCTTCTGCGGCCACGGTGTGGCTGCGCATCGGGTAAACCTTGGAGACCAGCGCGATCTTCAAATTGGGATCTGATTCGGCAACGGCAATGGCTGCACGCAAGCCAGCTCCGCCCCCCCCTACGATGACTACATCTGCCTTATAACTTTCCACGCCCAATCCTTTCTCGCTTTACGCGAATTCAGCTACGGCCAGCGCAACTTAAACGACGGCAGAGCAAACTCTAACGGCGCTTGTTGATGCTCAACAACCTGAGATTATCGCTTTTTTTTCATTTCCCGGCAACTTTTGGCCGCACCCGATGTCGTCGAAAACCCCCAAAACATTCAGGCTGATTCAAACTATCGCATCACTGATTCCAGCAGCGCTACGCAGGATCGAATTGGCATTGGCACTGGTCACCTCCAGGACTTCATCCAGCGATAGCGCACGCAACTCAGCAAGCACCCGAGCAATATGAACTAACTCTCCCGGCGTGTTGCGCCCACCGGCCAGCCGATAGGTTGGAATATCCGGCGCATCGGTTTCCAGCACTATGGATTCAAGCGGCAACGTAGCGGCGAGCTGGCGGATTTTCGTCGACCCGGGATAGGTCATGGCACCGCCAAATCCAAGCTTGAAGCCCAAACGGATAAACTCGTCGGCTTGCTGTCGACTGCCGTTGAAAGCATGTGCAATTCCTCCGCGAACCGTGATCCTGCGCAGGCATTTCAAGACCTGATCAACGGCCCGTCGCACATGCAGCAACACCGGCAAATCAAACTCACGTGCAATTCTCAGCTGCTCAATAAAGAAAAGCTCCTGTTGTGCCGCATCAAAATCTGGCACATAAAAATCAAGGCCGATTTCACCGACCGCAACCGGCGGCAGCGCTCCAGACAATTCACGCTGCAGCCATTCACGCAGCGTGTTCATATCCCTTTCTTTCGCCTGCGCAAGGTAAAGCGGATGCATGCCGTAGGCTGGATAACAACCGGGATAGCGCAAACAGCAATTACGCACGGCAGAGAAATTTTCTGTGCCAATGGATGGAACTATGATCCCCGACACCCCGGCTTTACGCGCCGCCAAAACCAAGGCGTCTCTATCCTCTGCGAACTCGGCGGCATCCAGATGGCAATGGGTATCAATGAGCATGCCGTCTCCTGGCAAAGGGCGCCGCTTCTTCCTACCTGCTGCGTAGTTTTATTTCCGGCTCACGCCCACCGATGATATCGGCCAGTGCCGTGCCGGCACCACAGGCCATAGTCCAGCCCAGCGTTCCATGACCGGTATTGAGATACAGATTCGCCATTTTAGTGCGGCCGATATACGGCACATTGGACGGCGTCGACGGACGCAGCCCACACCAGAACTCGGGCTCGCCCGCCGGATGAAGCTCGGGGAACAACTGGTGTGTGCGCTGCATCAAGGCCTGGCAACGCACGCTGTTGAGTTCAGTGTTGTACCCGTTGAACTCGGCAGTGCCGGCAATGCGCAGTCGCTGCCCAAGCCGCGAGAAAACCAGCTTGTGGCCATCATCGGTCATGGCCACGCTGGGCGCCACGCTTGATTCAGCCAGCGGAACCGTCGCCGAATAGCCCTTGGCCGGGTAAACGGGCAAATGAATGCCTATCGGACGCAAAAGAAGCGGCGTGTAGCTGCCGAGTGCAACGACATAGGCATCGGCTGTCAACACTTCATTCCCGGCCGGCGTATTTACCACGGCACCGGTAATGCGCCCACCCCCGGTGAGCAGTTTGTCGACGGTCGTCGCGTAGCGGAAAGACACTCCTTGCGCGCCGCAAAGTGCGGCAAGATTTTTTGTAAAGCGCTGGGCATCACCTGATTCGTCTGCCGCCGTGTAATCACCACCAACCAGCAGAGGTCGTGCGGCCTGCAGTGCGGGCTCTATGGCCACACACTCATCAGCACCAATGGTTCGCCGGTCACAACCAAACTCGCGCAGCACTTTGGACGCTTCGACCGACGCTGAGAACTCTTTCGGGTCGGTATAGACATGCAGGATGCCGCGTTCGAGGTGATCGTATTCAATCGCTGTTTCGTTACGCAAAATTTTCAACTGCTGCCGGCTATACAACGCCAGCGCGACGATGTCACGGATATTTGCGCGCGTGCGGGTCGGAGTACATTCCCGCAGAAAGCGCAAACTCCAGTCGAAAAGCGCCGGATCCCAACGCAAACGAAATAGCAGCGGGGCATCTTCCCGCCCCATCCAGGACAGGGCACGCAAGGGGGCATGTGGATTGGACCACGGCTCGGCGTGCGAAACGGAAATCTGGCCGCCATTGGCAAAACTGGTCTCCAGCCCGGCCGCCGCCTGGCGATCGACAACAGTAACTTGATGGCCTGCCTTGGCCAGATACCATGCACTACTGACGCCAACCACCCCGGCGCCTAAGATTAAAACGTTCAAAACTACTCCTGTTCGCGAATGATGCGTACCACATCGGAAATGCGGCGCAGACTACGCATTAGCGTAGCCAGATGCGGGCGCCCTGAAACCCGGACAAGAAAGCGCAGCTCGGTGTACAAGCCCTGACTCTTTCCGT
>JANNGP010000011.1:0-3127 GCA_031403915.1 Betaproteobacteria bacterium | reverse complement strand
CCGTACGGCAAGATGAGTGCCTTCCAGCGTGCGCAGATGTACTCGCTACAGGATGACAACATCTACAACATCGCCGTGCGCGGCATGTTTGACGACGCGCAGGATATCGTCAAGGCCGTGTCCAATGATCATGCCTTCAAGGCCAGGTACAAGATCGGTGCGGTTAATTCGATCAACTGGGCGCGTGTTGCCGCGCAGGTCGTTTATTACGTCAAAGGCTATTTCGCAGGGACTCAATCCAACGATGAACAGATTGCCTTTGCTGTGCCTTCAGGAAATTTTGGCAATATTTGTGCGGGCCACATTGCGCGCATGATGGGTCTGCCGATCGCGCAGTTGGTTATGGCGACCAACGAAAATGATGTGCTCGACGAATTTTTCCGTACCGGCGTCTATCGTCCGCGCGGCACGGCGGAAACTCTCGCCACCTCAAGCCCGTCGATGGATATTTCCAAAGCGTCTAATTTTGAGCGTTTCGTTTTTGATCTGGTCGGTCGTGATCCGGCCGTTATTCGCGAGCTGTGGGCCAAGGTGGATGCGGGTGGCAGCTTTGATCTCTCGAATACGCCTTATTTCGCCAATCTGCCCAAGTTCGGTTTTGTTTCCGGCAAGAGCAGTCACGCCGACCGTCTGGCAACGATTCGCCGGACGTTTGAAAACTATGGCGTAATCGTCGATACGCATACCGCAGACGGGTTGAAAGTCGCAGTTGAGAAACGTACGCCGGGCATGCCGATGCTAGTGCTCGAAACCGCGATGCCGGCCAAGTTTGAAGAAACGATTGTTGAGGCCCTTGGGCGCAAGCCAGATCGGCCTGTGGCGATGGTGGGCATTGAAGATCTGCCACAGCGAGTCGAGGTGATGGATATCAACGCTGATGCGGTAAAACAATTCATCGAACAGAAGCTTCGGCTTGAGGCCTGACGCGCTGCACAGAAAAAAGGGCACCCCGGAGTGCCCTTTTGTTTGGCTGCGATTGTTTCGCTAAAGGTAGATTACGGCTGGAAATACGGCCGCCGCGATAACCAAAACCAACCACTCCAGATTGTGCCGCTCCAGAAAGCCGGTGAAGTGCATGACCAGTACAGTGATGGCAATCACGTAAAACAGTGCAAACAACATGGAACGTTCCTTTCTCTTGTTGTGCCGCCGGCAACTACCAGCAGTTTCGAATTTGTTTTGCCAATTATAGCGAGATCATTTGCCGGTGATGTGGGATTTATGGGCTTTGAAAACGCATCGAAAGATCCAGCGCGCGCACGTCCTTGGTCAAACCACCAATCGAGATGCGATCGACGCCGGTTTCAGCAATGCCACGCACCGTATCGAAATTGACATTGCCCGAGGCTTCCAGAACGGCTCGACCTGCCGTAATCGAAACGGCCTCGCGCATCTGCTCAAGACTCATGTTGTCGAGAAGAATCATTTTTACACCGGCATCCAGTGCCTGTTGCAACTCGGCGAATGTTTCAACCTCAACCTGAATGAACTTGCACTGCCCATGGGTGCCGTCAGCGACCTGCTTTGCCGCAAGCACGGCGGCAGCGATGCTGCCGGCGGCCAGAATGTGGTTTTCCTTGACAAGAATGGCGTCATAGAGCCCCAGGCGGTGATTGCCGCCGCCACCACATTTAACGGCGTATTTTTGCGCCAGTCGCAAGCCAGGCAGGGTTTTTCGCGTATCAACGATCTCTGCTTTGGTACCGGCAACCACATCAGCGAACTTTCGTGCCTTGCTGGCCACACCGGAGAGCAATTGCAGAAAGTTGAGCGCCGTACGTTCTCCGGTGAGCAAGGCGCGCGCCGGGCCTGAGATTTCACATAACAACTGATTTTCTCCAATACGCTCACCGTCCGCTGCTTTCCACTCGATGTTGATCGACGGGTCGAGTTTTTTGAAGCAACGTTCAAACCATGCTGTGCCGCATAGCACGGCATTTTCGCGGGAGACCACTGTGGCGCGTGAAGCAATTGCGGGTGGAACCAGTTGCGCCGTCAGGTCGCCACGGCCAACATCTTCAGCCAGGGCGGCATCGACGTTACGCTCGATTTCCGCATCGAGCAGAGATTTTGGTGCGTGTGAGGTCATGAAAGAATCCAGAAAACAGGAATATAAATCTACAGTGCTTCGCGCGTGAGATGTTCGCCATTCCAGCACAGAAACTCGCCGCGGTTCTCCTGCCAGTCGGCTAAAACCCAACGTTCGACATGAATGCCATCAACCAGATGATCGTGGGTTGCCGGATGATGTGTGTGGCCATGAATGAAGGTGGCGTAACCGTGTTCGCGGAGGAAATCATCCGTGTCACCGGGGTTAAGATCCATCAGGTACTGTGCTTGATTCAGTTTTTCACGCTTGGCCAGTTCGCTCTGCTGACGTAATGTAGTGGCGATGGCTTTACGTTCCTGCAAAGGTTTGGCGAGAAAGGAGGCGCGCCAGGCCGGGTCACGCACCTGTGCCCGGAAGGCCTGATAATCCTTGTCATCGGTGCACAGCGCGTCGCCGTGTGAAAGCACAAACTGCCAGTTCGGCAGCGACAATACAAAAGGATCGGGCAGGATACTGGCGCCGCTGCGAATGGAGAATTCATCGCCTAGCAGGAAGTCGCGGTTGCCGTGCATGACGGACAATCCCGCGCCGGAGTCGCTTAATGCACGCAGAGCATCGACGATGCTGCGATTGAATGCATCATCCGGATCGTCTATGCAGTCGTCACCCGGCCAGACCTCAAAGAGGTCGCCGAGGATGTACAGGTGCTCGGCGGTGCGTGCGCGGCCACCGAGGTATTCCAGAAAGATGCGGGTAGCGCCGGGTGTTTGCGGCGCAAGGTGCAGGTCTGAAATGAAATGAATCACGTCGGGTTCAAATCAGGGCAGGCCGCAACGGACAAGAACAATTAGCAGACTTCAGCGCGCTCGATGATGACATCTTCTTTCGGCACGTCCTGATGAAAGCCAGTGCTGCCTGTTTTTACGCCCTTGATCTTGTCGACCACGTCTGTGCCCTCAACAACCTTGCCGAACACGCAGTAGCCCCAGCCATTGGCATTCGGTGCCTTGTGGCACTTCGTGCGCTCGCTCAAGGTCACTTACGCCGGCCGCAAGCTGTTCGACGCCGACCTGGATT
>JANNGP010000010.1:0-27669 GCA_031403915.1 Betaproteobacteria bacterium | reverse complement strand
ATGTTCCGCAAGTAAGGAGATATGAACATGTCTGCAAGTTTGGCTACAGTCTCCTACCTCGGAGCTACTATTCTTTTCATCCTCTGCCTGGGCGGTCTGTCCAACCAGGAAACCTCACGGCGCGGCAATCTGTATGGCGTGATCGGAATGACCATCGCCGTTCTGGCCACGGTGTTCGGCCCGCAAGTCACCGCGGCCGGCCTGCCCTGGATCATCGGTTCAATGGTGGTCGGCGGCGCAATTGGCCTTTATCTCGCACGCGTTGTGCAGATGACGCAAATGCCCGAACTGGTGGCTTTCATGCACAGCATGGTCGGTCTGGCAGCCTGCCTCGTAGGCTTTGCCAGCTACATCGACACATCGATCACTTTGACCGGTGCTGAAAAGGCGATCCACGAAATCGAGATCTATGTTGGCATCCTGATTGGTGCCATTACCTTCTCGGGTTCCGTGATTGCTTTCGGCAAACTGTCCGGCAAGATCGGTGGAAAGCCCCTGCTGTTGCCCGGCCGCCACCTTATGAACCTGATAGGCCTCCTGGTCGTAATCTGGTACGGTCGCGAGTTTCTGCATGCAGAAACCATGGCGCAGGGCATGGGTCCGTTGATCGTCATGACGGTGATCTCGCTGCTTTTCGGTATTCACATGGTCATGGCCATCGGCGGCGCTGATATGCCGGTCGTCGTCTCGATGCTCAACAGCTACTCGGGTTGGGCTGCTGCTGCGACAGGCTTTATGCTCTCCAACGACCTGCTCATTGTCGTCGGCGCACTGGTCGGTTCTTCCGGTGCGATTCTGTCGTACATCATGTGTGCCGCGATGAACCGCAACTTTTTCAGCGTTATTGCGGGCGGTTTTGGTTCCGATGGTGGAATGCCTGCACCTGCTGCCGGTGGCGCTCAACCGGTCGGTGAAGTTTCACCGATTCTTGCCGGTGAGACGGCCGAGCTTCTGCGCGATGCCAAGAATGTGATCATCGTTCCGGGATACGGCATGGCCGTTGCACAGGCGCAGCACACTGTTTACGAAATCACCAAGCTCCTGCGTGAAAAAGGCGTCAATGTGCGCTTCGGCATCCACCCCGTCGCTGGCCGTATGCCTGGCCACATGAACGTACTGCTTGCTGAAGCCAAAGTGCCGTACGACATCGTGTTCGAAATGGATGAACTCAACGATGACTTCCCGACTACCGACGTAGCCATGATCATCGGCGCAAACGATATCGTGAATCCGGCAGCCCAGGATGACCCGACCAGCCCGATTGCCGGCATGCCGGTACTTGAAGTCTGGAAGGCCAAGACCTCGATCGTGATGAAGCGCAGTATGGCTTCAGGCTACGCCGGCGTTGATAATCCGCTCTTCTACAAGGACAACAATCGCATGCTGTTCGGCGATGCCAAGAAGATGCTGGATGAAGTTCTGGTGGCTCTTAAGTCTTAAACCAAGGCACACCGCAGCACATGGAACGCCCGCTTTTGCGGGCGTTTTTTGCGCCCGCACTTCGTTGTACTGCCTGAGAAGCCTAAATTTCACCGACGGCGAACAAGCGCCGATGTTCCTTCATGGCATAGCGGTCGGTCATCCCGGCAATATAGTCGGCCACCCGGCGTTCCTGTTCGTTAGCACTCTGATATTGAGGCGGCAGCATTCTTGGATCACTGATAAAGGCCGAGAAAAGATCGCTGATAATTCGCTGCGCTTTGCTGGTCATGCGCAAGACCTGAAAATGCTGGTAGAGATGAGTGCGCAGGAATCGTTTCATTTCACGCTGCGCTTCACGCCATTCGTCCGAGAATCCAACCAGCGGCTCTCCCAATCTGGCTTCGTTAATATCTGCCGGCTTTTGTCGGTCAATGTTGCTGGCAGTCGTCTCGATCAGATCGCACACCAGCACGTTAATCATGCGACGTATTGTTTCGTGCACCAAACGACGTCCGCTGAGTCCCGGATGCCTGGCTCTGACTTCAGCCACATATCTCGCAAACAGGCTGACTCCGTCCAGTTGTTCGAGCGAAATCAGTCCGGAGCGCAATCCATCATCGACATCGTGATTGTTATAGGCGATTTCATCGGCGAAGTTGCAAATTTGCGCCTCAAGCGATGGTTGCGTGCGCTTCAAAAAGCGCTCACCCAGTTCGCCCAGCTTGCGTGCATTTTCCAGAGAGCAATGCTTGACAATGCCTTCGCGCGTTTCAAAACACAAATTCAGGCCATCGAAGGCAGCGTATCGCTCTTCAAGCGTATCTACAATACGCAAACTTTGCAGGTTGTGTTCAAAACCTCCATGCTCCCACATGCACTCGTTAAGCGCATCCTGCCCGGCATGACCGAATGGCGTGTGCCCCAGATCGTGCGCGAGTGAAATTGCCTCGACTAAATCCTCGTTCAGGCGTAAAGCGCGGGCAATGCCTCTGGCAATTTGCGCCACTTCGAGGGTATGTGTTAGCCGAGTTCGGAATAGATCACCCTCATGATTTACAAAAACCTGTGTTTTGTATTCAAGGCGGCGAAATGCGGTTGAGTGCACTATCCGGTCGCGATCGCGCTGGAATTCACTGCGATGCGAAGGCGGGTCATCGGCCTCTCGTCGGCCTCGGGAATTTGCCGATGAAACGGCATAAGGCGCGAGCTTAAACATGTGTTGATCGAGCAGTAATGGCTTTAGCAATTTCAGAATGCGTTGCAACCTCGCTGACCACGGCTTGACCAACCTGTTTGAACAAGATAAGCCGCAGCTTTCCGTCCTGCACTTTTTTGTCGTGCTGCATCAGTTCCAAGTATCGTTCTGCCCCCAAAGCCGGACCGGTTACCGGCAATCCGGCACGTTTGAATATATTTTCTACTCGCAGAACATCATTGTGATCTAACCAGCCAAGCTGAAAGGAAAGTTCTGCCGCCATCATTGTGCCTGCTGCCACAGCTTCTCCGTGAAGCCACTCTCCATAACCCATACCCGTTTCAATCGCGTGCCCGAAAGTATGGCCGAGGTTGAGCAAAGCCCGCTCGCCGTTTTCATGCTCATCGGCAACCACTACGTCTGCTTTGTTCTCGCACGAACGGTAGATGGCGTATTGCAATGCCTCCGGGTCACGCACCAGCAATTCTTCCAGATTGGTTTCAAGCCAGTCCAGAAAAGGCAAATCACGGATCAGTCCTATCTTGATAACCTCCGCCAATCCAGCCTTCAGTTCTCTGTCAGGTAACGTATCAAGGAACGCCGTGTCGGCCAGCACTAGTCTTGGCTGATAGAACGCGCCGATCATATTTTTTCCTTGCGGATGATTGATCGCCGTTTTGCCGCCGACCGAAGAGTCAACTTGCGACAGCAAGGTTGTTGGAATCTGTATGAACGGCATACCTCGCTGATAACAAGCCGCTGCAAAGCCTGTCATGTCTCCGACTACGCCGCCTCCGAGCGCAATCAATGTTGTCGATCGTTCACATCGTTGTTCAAGCAAGGCGTCAAAGATTGTGTTGAGCGAATGCCAATCTTTAAACTGTTCCCCGTCGGAGAGGATTACTTTACCAACCGATATACCCGCAGCCTGCAATGCATTTGTGAATCGCGCAAGATACAGGGGCGCTACAGTTGCATTACTGACGACGACCACTTTTGGCTGACGGAGATACGGCAATAACAGTTCGACGCGCGTAACAATGCCGCGCCCGATATATATCGGGTAGGTCCGGTCGCCCAAAGCCACATTCAAAGTTTCCATCGCTCTCCAATTTCCTTGATCAATAATTGCAGCACGCCCTGCGCATTCGTATGGCCGCCATCAATAACCAGATCCGCCACTTCTCGGTAAAACGGATCTCGTTCAGCATAGAGTTCTTTTAGCCGAAGCAAGGGGTCTTCTACGTGCAGAAGCGGCCTGTTGCGATCTTTACGAGTCCGCTCCCACAAAGTGTGGGGTGGCACGTTCAGATACACGACAAATCCGCTAGCGCCCATGCTGGTACGATTTTCAGCCCGCAGCACAACGCCACCTCCTGTTGCAATTATTTGGCCACTTTGACGTGAAAGATCGGCAATCACCTGAACTTCACGTTTGCGAAATCCATTCTCGCCTTCAATCTCAAATACCGTAGGAATGCTGACACCCGTTCGCGCTTCGATTTCACGATCCGAGTCCACAAATATGAAATCGAGTTTTTTAGCTAGCGAACGCCCGATAGTCGTCTTACCGGCTCCCATCAGGCCAACCAGATAGACGTTTCTTGTTCCGTATTGTTTATCCACACCGTCATTCTACCGCAGCAGGTTCATTTCTAAATGACACAAAAAAGCCGGCATTCGCCGGCTTTTCCTTAAGCACTTTCTCTTAGCGCACTGCCAGACTTTCAGCAACAATTTTTGGCGTAATAAATACCAGCAACTCTGTTTTGTCATCGATCCATTCTCTGTTCTTGAACAACCAGCCAATGTAAGGCAAGTCGCCGAAGAATGGAATTCGCTGCGTATTATCTCGTGTTTCTTGAGTATAAATTCCCCCGATCACCACAGTTCCTCCATTCTCAACCAAGACTTCAGTTTTCACATGCTTGGTATCAATAGCCACGCCTGCGCCAGTAGACAAACGCGTATTAGGGGTGTCTTTGTTAATGTCCAGGCTCATCGTAATCCTTCCGTCCGGAGTAATCTGCGGCTTCACTTTGAGTGACAAATTCGCCTTGCGGAAGGAAACACTGGTCGCTCCTGAACTTGTTGCTTGCTGATAGGGTATTTCTACCCCTTGTTCAATGATTGCTTCTATCTGATTAGCTGTCATCACACGAGGGCTTGATATGACCTTGCCTCGACCATCAGCTTCCAGTGCTGATATTTCGGCCGTGAGGAACTGTGTTCTAGCACTGTTGAATAGCATAAGGCCAAATGTACCAGCCGAACCTGCGCGTGGTGTTGCTGGTAAATTAACCAGAGAATTTGTTGAGCTATCCCCCCTAATCAATGTCCCATCACCTCCAATCCGATTTGGCCCTGCGCCATTGACAAATCCCAAGGTCCCACCAGAACTGCTGACAGTTCCGCCCCAACCAAGTCGAATACCCAGGTTCTTGGCAAAGCTATCCCCAGCCTCCACAATCCTTGCTTCTATCATTACTTGTCGTACAGGGGTATCTATTTTGGCGATCATCGCCCTTACATCTTCCAAACGGCTTGGCGTATCCTGAACAAATAGGATATTGGATCTATCATCCAGTAACGCACTTCCACGCTTGGAGAGCAAAGTCTGTTTTGGGTCTGAAAGAAGTTTCTTAACGTCAGCACCCTTGATGTAGTTCATCTGGAAACTCTCGGTTCGCATTGGCTCCAAGTCACCAATTTGAGCCTTTGCCTCAAACTCGAGCTTTTCTTTTGTTGCAATTTCTTCACGTGGCGCAATCAGGATGACATTACCGTTCTTGCGCATGTCCAAGCCCTTTTGCTGGAGAATGATATCCAGCGCCTGATCCCACGGTACATCTTTAAGAATCAGTGTGATTGCTCCGCCAACGGAGTCACTCACCACCATATTCATGCCGGTAAATTCCCCGATCACTTGCAACAGGCGCCTTACTTCAACATTCTGGAAATTAAGCGACAGTTTTTCACCTTGATATCCACCACGAGAACCTTGCACCAGCTTGTTAGGATTCTCGATCACCGGTTTGACTTCAATAACAAACTGGTTATCTGTCTGATAGGCGTTATGCTCCCATAATCCCTTGGGTGATATAGTCATGCGCGCATTGGCGCCTTGTTGAACGGTGCTCAGCGAAACAACCGGTGTTGCGAAATCGGTAACATCCTGCCGTTTACGAAGTGACTCTGGCACTGTGACTTTTACGAATTCAACAATTAAATCTTTCCCTTGCTGACGGATATCAATTCCGGCATTCGGATCACTCATTTCTACCGTGATTTTTGCCTCTCCATCCTTGCCTCGACGGAATGCAATATCCCTAATACTGTTCGTAATCTGTGATGGGCGAGCCTGAGAAAAGTGTGCAACCTGCTCTACCACGCCACCTTTCTGCCATTCCTTGCCCACAGCTGGCACCAAATCAAGAAGCAGACTGTTGCCATCAATTCTGGCTTCATAGGTCATGGCTTGATTCAGATTCAACACCAGACGGGTGCGCCCTTCAGCCTGAACGATATTGGCACTTTTTAAGTCTCCTTCATTGTAGGTTTGACTATTTTTACCAAGACCATTTGTCGTATTGGCAAAGTCGAGCGCTACACGTGCAGGTTTTGCTACGCTAAATCCGGGTGGCACCGCTACAAGGGGTTCCTTGAACATGAGCTTCACATTCAAGACACCTCCGACTTGGGCGACAGTTATCGAATCTATTGAATTGGGTTTGGCCTCCTGGGCATTCAATGATGCAGCCGCCAGGAAAACCCCACCGACCAGGCCGAGCAGGCACTTTTTAATCTGTTTCACTTTTTACCCTCCTGTCCCTGCAACAACAGCATACTTTCTCTTTCAATCCAGTCGCCGGCCGAGTCCTGAATGAGTTCTTTCAAAACCACTTCCGATTCAGAAACTTTGGTAATCACTCCGAAATTCTGCCCCATATAGTTCCCGATCCTCACTTGGTACAAAGACCCGTCAACCTGAATAATGGCGTATGAAGTTTTCTTCTTGGTCATCACGCCCACATACTTCAAAGACTCCAAAGGATAGGCTTCCAATGGTTCGCGCGGTCTATCCATGTCCGGCTGCACACCGCTACCACTACTTTTTTTCTGTTCCGGGCCGATTTTGGCTGGCTTGAAAGGGTCAATCAAATTGCCCACATCATAAGGCACTGGCTCGTACGGCTTGACCTGCGGCAAGGGAGGAATTCTGCCCTTAATATCCTTGGTGGATTCTTTCATCCACTGACGCAAATCATCGTTATCCCCGCCTGAACAGGCCACTAGAGAAAAACAGGCCAGTACGACAGCTATCTTCCTCATTTTTTCCCACCCTTGGCAGCGAGTGCCGCCTTCTTTTTAGCTGCCAGTTCTTCGTCATCAAGGTAACGGTAGGTTTTTGTCACGGCGTCCATCACCAAAGTTCCATCTTTGGACTGAGGATTTGAGGTAATGGAAATATTATTGAGCGTCACAATCCTCGACAATCTGCCGATATCTCCAGCGAAAGCCCCAAAGTCATGGTAGCTTCCGGTCAGTCGGACGTTGATTGGCAATTCGGCGTAAAAGTCCTTGATATTCTCCTGTCCTGGCTTGAATAGATCAAACTGAAGGCCACGCCCCATACCGGATTGGTTTATTTCGACAAGCAAGGACTCCACTTCCGACTTGTTGGGCAACTGCTTTAATAATGCGCCGAATGAACGATCAATTTCATTGAGTTGTTGCGTATACAAATCCAGATTGACCGCCTGAGTCTTCTTGGCGACAAACTCCTCCCGGAGTTTTAACTCTTCCTGTTCCCGTGCCGTAAGAACGTCCAGCTCATCACTCCATGAGAACCACCATCCGGCCAGCAAGATGACCGCAAAAAGACCAAACAACGCTGTGGCCCGTGGAATTAGAGGCCAAGCGCCAACATCCTTGGGATTCAGGTTGCGGAAGTCATCCAGAACCGCTTTGAAGTCAACTTTTTTGATAGAGGTCGCGATCATTTCTTGCCTCCATCCTGAACCGGCGCTCGCTTAAGGGCAGCAGTCAGGTTAAATTCATTGAGCCGGCGCTTATCTACCGTAACCGCCTTAACTTCGATCAATTGGGGCTTTTCGAGCCAGGGGGAAGCCTCAATATTACGCATCAGGGTCGAAACCCGGGCGCTGGATTGCGCGTAGCCACTCAAAGAAACACTTACTCCGTCTTGCTTAATCGAACGAAGATAGACACCTTCAGGCATTTGTTTAACTAATTCGCTCAATTGCCGTACGGCCTCGGCACGATCCCGCTGCAAGGACTCAATAATCTGCTTACGCGCCAGCAACGCTTGAGTCTGTTCTTTAAGCCGCTTGATCTCGTCAATCTGCTTATCAAGAACTGCGATTTCTTTTTTCAGGAAATCATTCCTGACTTCTTGTGAGGAAATGTAGCCTGCGATGATCGTATAGCCGAGGAACACGATCAGCCCGGCAAGTATCGACACCATGCCCAGCAAGCCATAAAATTGCTGTCGCCGTGCTTTACGTTTTTCTTCGCGATGCGGGAGTAGATTGATGCGTATCATTCGTCAAACCTCCGCAGAGCAAGACCGCACGCGGCCATCAACGAAGAGGCATCGGCCAGCAGGCTCTTGGCGCGAACTCGATCCGACAACACCATATCAGCGAAGGGGTTGGCAATAATCGTATTGATCTGCGTCCTTGACGCCACCACTTCATCAGCACCCGGAAGGACTGCACACCCTCCAGCCAAAACAATGTGGTTGACCTGTGTAAATTGCGTGGAGGTGAAAAAGAACTGCAAAGCCCGCGAAACTTCCAGAGCCATGCTCTCGACGAATGGCTGCAGGAGTTCAGCTTCATAATTATCCGGCAGGTTATTTCGCCGCTTCTCGGCCTCAGCTTCCTCAAAGGTCATACCGAAAAGCCGGGCGATGTCCTGTGTCAGCTGATTTCCACCAAACGCCTGTTCGCGAACGTAGAGTTGCTGGCCATTTCGCAGCACCGTCAGATTCATCACATTGGCGCCAACATCGACCAGAGCAACAATCTGCCCCTTGCCCCCATCAGGAAGCTGTTTCTCGATCAACTCAAAAGCAGAAAGCACGGCATAGGATTCAACATCCATAACCGTCGGTTTCAAGCCTGCAGACTCAGCCACTGCCACTCGATCTTCGACTTTCTCCTTACGGGACGCGGCAATGAGCACCTCAATCTCATCAGGAGAAGACGGGGCGGGGCCGACGACCTGAAAATCAAGATTAACCTCCTCCAGCGCGAACGGTATGTACTGGTTAGCCTCAGACTCTACCTGTAGCTCCAGTTCGTCCTCGCGCTGCCCGGAGGCCACGATAATTTTTTTTGTGATGACATGGGAAGCCGGGAGCGCAATCGCCACCTGCCGGGTCGAGGTTGCCAGCTTCTTCCAGGCACGTCGCACGGACTCAGCCGCCGCTTCCAGATTGACGATATTGCCGTCAGCAACAGCGTCCCTAGGCAGCACTTCAATCGTATAGCGCTCGACGCGATAGCCGTTCTTGCCATCACTCGCCAATTCAACCATCTTGACTGACGACGAACTGATATCGAGTCCGATCAGTGACCGTGCCTTAGGATTGAAGATCGATAGATCGAGTTGCAAATTGCCACCCCTCGCCAAAAAAACCCTTGAATAATTTGTAGTTAGCGTACTTATAGATAATCTACATTAGATGCTAGCAACAAGTATCCGGCATGTAAAGCCATTTTTTTACCCCGCATTTGGACGCTCCGCCACAGCCATTCGGGCAACGTTTATAATGGCGGGGAATATATTCACTTCCGGACGTCCCTTTGCCTAACGTATCCCGCTGGATTCTTTACCCGATCCTGTTTATTGTCGGACTCGCCGCGATGGCTGTCGCCATGGCGGCCACGATACTGATCCTGACCTATCCGAACCTGCCTTCACTGGAAATACTGACCGATTATCGACCGAAGGTGCCTTTGCGCGTTTACACCGCCGATGGCTATCTAATCGGCGAGTTCGGCGAAGAGCGGCGGGCGGTGGTGCGCATCCAGAATGTCCCTGATGTGATGAAACAAGCCATCCTGGCCGCTGAAGACGAACGCTTCTACCAGCATGGCGGCGTGGACGCACTGGGTGTCCTGCGCGCCGCCACGAGCAACTTGGTGGGTGGAGGAAAAAGACAGGGCGCATCGACGATTACGCAACAGGTTGCCAAGAACTTCTTCCTGTCTTCGGAAAAGACCTATGCCCGGAAGCTGTATGAAGCACTCCTTTCCTTCAAAATTGAAAACAACCTGAGCAAAGATCAGATCTTTGAGTTATACATCAACCAGATATATCTCGGGCAACGTGCCTACGGTTTCGGAGCGGCCGCCCAGATTTACTTCGGCAAGCCACTTGCGGATCTGAACGTCGCCGAAGTGGCCATGCTTGCCGGATTGCCCAAGGCGCCATCCGCTTTCAATCCAGTGGTCAATCCCAAGCGCGCCAGATTGCGCCAGCAATATGTATTACGCCGCATGCACGAACTCGGGTTTATTGATGCCAAACAGCACGACACTGCCTTAAAGCAAGCCCTGATCGTCAAGCGCGACACCAATGAATTTGCCGTACATGCTGAATTTGTTGCTGAAATGGCACGCCAGATGGCAGCCGAGCGTTTCCCCGAGGACGTCTATACCCGCGGACTGCGCGTTTACACGACGATTCTGAAGACCGACCAGGAAGCAGCTTACCGCAGTCTGCGACGCGGCGTGCTCGACTACGACCGTCGCCACGGCTACCGCGGCGCCGAAGCCTATGTCGAGATGGCCGACATCAAGTCGGAGCAGGACGAAGCCATTGACGAATTCTTGCAAAACTTCCACGACTCGGAGGATCTGCATCCGGCCGTAGTTCTTCACGTTGACGCCAAACAGCTGCGCGCCTACCGGCGTGGTGGCGAAATCGTCACCATCAGCGGGGACGGGCTAAAATTTGCCGCACGCCTGCTGGACGACAAGGCATCACCTAGCAAACGACTCCGTCGTGGCGCCATCATTCGCGTCCAGACTGACGAAAAAAACAACTGGCGCATCACGCAGATGCCTGAAGTTGAAGCGGCTTTTCTATCTGCCGATCCGCAAAACGGCGCCATACGAGCGCTGGTAGGTGGATTTGACTTCAATCGCAACAAATTCAATCACGCCACGCAGGCATGGCGCCAGCCAGGATCAAGCTTCAAACCCTTCATATATTCCGGTTCTCTTGAAAAGGGGTTCACCCCCGCCTCAATTATCAATGACGAGCCAATCAGTTTTCCCGCGTCGGTCACAGGCAGCCTGGCCTGGGAGCCAAAAAACTACGACGGAAAGTATGAAGGCCCAATGCGCATGCGTACAGCGCTGGCCAAATCGAAGAACATGGTATCGATTCGCCTGCTGCAAGCCAGCGGTGTTCACTTCATCCAGGACTACGCGACCCGCTTCGGCTTCGATGCCGAAAAACACCCGCCCTACTTGACTATGGCACTTGGCGCTGGAGCCGTAACGCCCTGGCAGATGACCGCCGCCTATGCGGTATTTGCCAATGGCGGTTACCGCATTCAGCCTTTCATCGTACATAACATCGTGGATGAAAAGAACCAAATCCTGGCCGAAGCCCAACCGCTCAGCGCCGGAGACGTATCCTTACTGGCCATCGACCCGCGCAATGCCTATCTAATGGACAGCATGTTGCGTGACGTCACCCTGTACGGCACCGCCGCGCGCGCCTCTGCCACACTGAAACGGCGTGATCTGGCAGGAAAAACCGGCACCACCAACGAGCATGTCGATGCCTGGTTTTGCGGTTACCAGCGCACTGTCGTCGGCTGCTCCTGGATTGGTTTCGATCAACCGAAGAATCTGGGCAACGGCGAAACAGGCGGCTCTGCCGCACTGCCGACCTGGATTGGCTACATGGCAAAAGTACTCAAGGATGTGCCGGAATCCTTTATGCCACAGCCCACCGGACTGGTTTCACTTGACACCGTCAGTTCCGGCAAGAGCCCCACCAAAGAAATGTTCTACAAAGAAAACGTACCCGCCGAAATGGAACCGGAACCGCCGCAGGATCAAAGCGCAAAACCGGTTGATTAAAGACTAACCAGTTCGCCGCCCTGAACCGTCACCAGTGCCGACAGGGCGGTCAGAAGTTCGCCGCCGTCGCGTGTATCACGCCAGACTTTGCCATCCCAGCGGAAATGAAAACCACCGGAGCGTGCAGCCACCCAGACTTCCTGCGCTGCGCCATGACGATTCACGATGATCTTGCTGCCGTCTGCAAACTCGATTTCGAGCACACCGGCGCTGATCATCGCAAAATCGAGATCAGCGCCACTGGCGTCAAGCCCGCTTTCGATCCGTTTTAGCGCCGCATCGGCAAGCGCATTGAAGTCACTATCATTCATCCTGTGCTACCATTTTCCATTTTCCGGTCTCCATGCCATGCGCTCCATGCACCGACATCTCACGCTTACCGTCCTGCTGGGCACAATTATTCTAGGTGCGTGCGGCACAAAGGGATCTCTGTATCTTCCGCCGCCACAATTCAGAGTACCGCCTGCCCCGGCAGAGCCCAGCACACCAGCAACACCCGCTCCCACTGATCTTAACACGGCTAAGGACCCCGCCCGATGAACGCATTTTCCCTGAAGACTGGCCAATTGCATGCCGAGTCCGTCCCGCTTTCCGACCTCGCAGCTCGCTTTGGCACGCCCTGTTACGTCTACTCCCGCGCCGCACTCGAAGCCTCGCTGGATGAATTTCATACCGAACTTGAAGGCGTCGACGCGCTGGTCTGCTACGCCGTCAAGGCCAACGCCAACCTCGCCGTGCTCAATGTATTTGCCCGCCGTGGCGCTGGATTCGACATTGTCTCTACCGGCGAACTCAAGCGCGCACTGGCGGCCGGCGGCGACCCGCAAAAGATCGTTTTCTCCGGTGTCGGAAAAACGGCTGACGAAATGGCCTTTGCCATCAGCACCGGCATTCTCTGCTTCAACGTTGAATCCGCCCCCGAGCTTGACCGGCTCAACGCCGTTGCCGCCAGCCTCGGCAAGAAAGCGCCGGTCAGCCTGCGCGTCAACCCCAACGTCGACGCTAAAACACACCCCTATATTTCGACCGGTCTCAAGGAAAACAAATTCGGTGTGGCCTACGAAGACGCACTAACGCTCTACCAGCACGCGGCCAACCTGCCCAACCTTCAAATCACCGGCATCGACTGCCACATCGGTTCGCAGCTGCTCGACCCGTCGCCGTTTGCCGAGGCGCTCGACAAGATCCTCCTGCTGGTCGACCAACTCGCGGATGCCGGTATCACACTGCACCACATCGACATCGGCGGCGGTCTTGGAATCCGTTACAAGGATGAAACAGCGCCAACGGTCAAATCCTACCTGCAACCGCTTCTGCAAAAACTCAAGGGGCGTGGCCTCAGGGTTCTGATGGAACCGGGACGCCGTCTGGTCGGCAATGCAGGCGCCTTGCTCACCAAGGTTGAATACCTCAAACCCGGTGAAGTCAAAAACTTCGCCATCATCGATGCCGCCATGAACGACCTCGCCCGCCCGGCGCTTTACGATGCATGGCACGACATCGTCCCCGTGACACCGCGCAGCGAGACGCCACGCAACTGGGAAGTTGTTGGCCCGATCTGTGAATCCGGCGATTTCCTCGGCCACAATCGCCCGCTGGCCATCCAGCCCGGCGATCTGCTGGCCATTCTGTCTGCCGGTGCCTACGGCATGGCCATGAGTTCAAATTACAACGCCCGCCCCCGTGCCGCTGAAGTGATGGTTGATGGGGCTCAAGCACACCTTGTCCGCCGCCGTGAAACGGTCGAAGAACTCTTCGCGTCGGAGACGCTGCTGCCGTGAAACTCAATTCTGCCGTTCTCCTGTTCATCAGCATCTTCACGCTCACGGCTTGCTCTGAGGGCGCGAAGAAGAAGGCAGAACCGCCGCCGGTTCCAGTCGTCACGGCAAAATCCATTGAGCAAGACATACCGGTCACTCTGCAGGTGGTCGGTCGCGCCGAGTCCTTTGAGAGCGTCGCACTCAAATCCCGGGTCGATGGTCAGGTTGCCGCCGTCCTGTTTACCGAAGGGCAACACGTCAAACAGGGTGACGTGCTGATCCGTCTGGACCCGACGGATTTCGCCGCCCGCCTGCAGCAAGCGCAAGCCACCGCCGCCCGCGATGAGGCGCTGATCGCCAAGACACGCTCTGACACGGCGCGCTACACAGCGCTCAAAGACCGCAATTTCGTCTCCGAAGAAAAAGTTAACGACGTGCGCACCAACGAAGCAGCCGCCTCGGCCAACCTGCGCGCCAGCAAAGCCTCAGCCGAACTGGCGAGACTACAGCTGACGTATGCCACCGTTCGCGCCCCATTTGACGGCGTGGTTGGTGCACGACTTGTTTTCCCCGGCTCTTCGGTAAAAATCAATGAGACGACACTCGCTGTCGTCAACCGCGTGCAACCTCTGCTGGTTACTTTCTCGATTCCCGAAAAGCACCTGACGCGGTTGCGGGAGGCCATGAGGTCCAACACCAGCAAATCCGGCAAAATGCGCGTTGATGTGAGCTTGCCTGGGGATGCGTCCCAACACTTCGAAGGCGAAGTGCACTTTCTCGACAACGCGGTAGACAGCGCTACCGGCACCATCCTGATGAAAGCCGTGTTGCCCAATGCCGATGAAAAACTCACTCCCGGACAATTCCTGAATGTAAAGCTGCTCCTCAACACACTAAGCAATGCGGTTTCGGTTCCCAACGAAGCCATTCAGCAAGGCGCAGAGGGCAATTTCATTTTTGTTGTCAAGGACGACAATAGCGTCGAAGTACGCAAGGTTGAAACCGCCGCGTCAGATGGCAAATTGACGGCGGTCAGCAAGGGGCTTCAGGCCGGCGAAACCGTGGTTACCGACGGTCAGTTGCGCCTCGCACCGGGCGTCAAGATCCAGACCAGGAATCCCGCCCAAACTGCCGCTACGCCGCCGGCCGCGCCTTCAACGCCAGCCGCCAAATAGCGCCGCCATGAACCTGCCTGAACTCTGCATCCGCCGCCCGGTCATGACCACGCTGCTGATGGCAGCGTTTGTCATTTTTGGCATCATCGCCTATCGCGCACTGCCGGTTTCCGAACTGCCCAGCGTGGACTTCCCGACCATTTCGGTCAGCGCCTCGCTGCCCGGCGCCTCGCCGGAGACCATGGCGGCGGCTGTCGCCACGCCGCTGGAAGGACAGTTCTCGACGATCGCCGGCCTCGACTCAATGAACTCGACCAGTGCGCAGGGAACCACCCTGATCACGCTGCAGTTCTCTCTGGATCGCAGCATCGACGCAGCCGCCCAGGACGTTCAATCGGCCATCGCCGCAGCCCAGCGCAAATTGCCGCCGAGCATGCCCTCACCACCGTCGTTTCGCAAAGTCAATCCGGCCGACTCGCCCATCTTCTATATGGCGCTTTCCTCACCGACGCTGCCGCTGTCGGTGATCAACGACTATGCCGAAACGCAACTCGCCCAGCGCATTTCCACCATCAGCGGCGTCGCGCAAGTGCAGGTTTTCGGTTCGCAAAAATACGCCGTGCGCATCCGCAGCAACCCGGATCAACTTGCCGCCCGCGGCATGGGTATCGACGAACTGCAGCAGGCGATTGTGCAAGCCAACGTCAACCAGCCGATCGGCCTCATCGACGGCGAACACCAGGCCTTTGCCATCAAGGACAACGGGCAGCTCACCACGGCTGCCGCCTACCGCCCGCTCATCGTCGCCTGGCGCAATGGCGCACCGATTCGCCTGGAGGAAGTGGCTACACCGATCGACAGCGTCGAAAACAAACGGGTGGCGGCATGGAATGTAGACAAACGCGCCATTATCCTGGCCATCAACCGGCAACCCGGCGCCAACACCATCGAGACGGTCGATTCAATCAAACGCATCCTGCCGAGCTTCCAGGCCAAACTGCCCGCCGCAATCAACATAACCACGCTGTACGATCGCAGCATCACCATCCGTGATGCCATTGAAGACGTTCAGTTCACCCTTCTGTTGGCTGGTTTTCTGGTTGTTCTGGTCATCCTGCTCTTCCTGCGCAACCTCTCGGCCACCGTCATTCCGGCGCTGGCACTGCCCATCTCGATCATCGGCACCTTTGCTGTCATGCATGTGCTGGGCTACAGTCTGGACAACTTGTCGCTGCTGGCGCTGACGCTCTCGGTCGGCTTCGTCGTCGATGACGCCATTGTCATGCTGGAAAACATCGTGCGCCACATCGAACTCGGAGAAACACCACTGCACGCCGCCATCAAGGGCTCGCGCGAGATCGGTTTCACCATCATCTCGATGACTATTTCACTGGTTGCCGTATTCATCCCGGTACTCTTTATGAGCGGTATCGTCGGACGGCTGCTGCACGAGTTTGCGGTCACCATCTGCGCCGCCATTCTCGTATCCGGCATTGTTTCACTGACGCTCACACCCATGCTGTGCAGCCGCTATCTCAAACAATCAGAACCAGAAGCGCATGGCCGCGTCTTCCGTGCCTTTGAGCACTTTTTTGAGACCCTGCTCTCTGCGTACGGCAAAACCCTGAAACATGCCATGGCGGCTCCCCGCCTTGTCATCTCAGGATTCATTGCCACCGTTTTCCTGAGCGGTCTGTTCTTCACACTGGTTCCCAAAGACTTCATCCCGAGCGGGGACATCGGACAAATCACCGCCGTCACCGAGGGCGCGCAGGACGCCTCGTTTGAGTCGATGATCGTGCACCAGCGGGCGCTGGCCGAGATCATCGCCAAAGATCCTAATATTCGCTCCTTCATTTCCGTTGTCGGCGCAGGCGGCTCACGCCCGACCTCCAACACCGGATTTCTCAACATGATCCTCAAGCCGCGCGACGAGCGCAAACTGTCGCCGGACGAGATCATCCAGCAACTTCGCCCCAAGCTCGCCGCCGTACCCGGCATCAAGGTGTATATGCGCAACCCGCCGGTTATCAGCGTCGGCGGCCAGGTGACCTCGGCTCTATATCAATACACGCTGCAGAGCACAGACCTGCCCGAGTTGTATCAGTGGACCGAAACCCTGCTCGGCAAGATTCGCCAACTCAGGGGCTTTATCGACGTCACCAGTAATCTGAACAATATGAGCCCGGTCGTCGCACTGGACATTGACCGCGACAAGATCGCCACACTGGGTCTGAGCTTCGGGCAAGTTGAAGACGCCCTGCAAAGCGCTTTCAGCTCGCGGCAAATTTCAACCATTTACGGCACATCCAACCAGTATCAGGTCATCCTTGAAGTCGCGCCCGAATTCCAACTCGACCCCTCGATGCTCTCCCGCATCTACGTGCGCGCTTCTGGTGGCAAGTTGATCCCGCTCGACACGGTGACCCGCGTCAACAAATCGACACAGGCTTTGACCGTCAATCACCAAGGGCAACTGCCGTCGGTTACCATTTCATTCAATCTCCTACCGGGCGTTTCGCTGGGTGATGCGGTGGATAGCATCAAGGCCATGGAGCGCGAAATGCGCATACCGGTCTCACTCAACACCAGCCTGCAAGGCACGGCACAAGCTTTTCAGGCATCGCTGCAAGGGCTGGGCATTCTGCTCCTGATCGCCATTCTGGTGGTCTATATCGTTCTCGGCATCCTCTACGAAAGCTTCATCCACCCGCTGACCATCCTATCCGGCCTGCCCTCGGCAGCGCTCGGCGCGCTGATCACGCTCTATGTCTTCCGCGTTGACCTGAGTCTGTATGCTTTTGTCGGGGTCATCATGCTGATCGGCATTGTCAAGAAAAACGCCATCATGATGATCGACTTCGCCCTCGACAAACAGCGCAACGACAAACAGCCCGCGCACCAGGCCATTTACCAGGCCTGCCTGATCCGCTTCCGGCCGATCATGATGACCACCATGGCCGCACTGGTCGGCACGCTGCCCATTGCACTCGGCATCGGCGCTGGCGGCGAAGTACGTCGCCCCCTCGGTCTGGCCGTCGTCGGCGGCTTGCTGCTTTCGCAGTTCCTTACCCTCTACCTGACACCCGTGGTTTACATCTATCTTGATCGCTTCACCCGGAAAGAAGAAGCCGCGCACCTGAACGTAGACGCAGAATCGATCTGATCACTCCGGAACCTCGATGGGTCTTTCTGAAAAACCTCCACTGACCCGACTGCGCATCGACAAATGGCTGTGGGCGGCACGCTTTTACAAAACGCGTGCGCTGGCCACGGAAGCCATTCACGCCGGGCACATCAAGCTGAATGGCAGCACGGTCAAACCGGCACGCGAACTGCGCCCGGGCGACACGCTGGATCTGGCGATTGGCGATGCGACGTGGACCATCGTAGTGCTTGGCCTCAACGATCAGCGCCGTCCGGCCAGCGAAGCACAACAGCTTTATTCTGAGACGCCAGAAAGCAGCGCGCGCCGCGCCGCTGTCAAAGAAGCGCTGCGTCTCGCCCCGACCCCCGGTAGTGACTTGCGCGGACGCCCGACCAAAAAGGCGCGCCGGCAAATACGTGGATTCAACGACGCCTATTGAGTCAGGCCGTCGTCGAATGGAGTTAAAATCTGGAACGCATCATATTCTGCTGATGTCCTATTCTTAACAATCATCCCGCAAAGGAGCGTGACATGGACAAATCAATGATCAAAGGTATCGTTATTGGTGGCATCGTCGTGGCGGCTGCTTCTGCGATCGGTATAGGCGGCTACAAGGCCGTCTCGAAACCCAGCTCTGCCGAGGTGCTTGCCGTCAAGGACGTCACCCAAACCATTAAAACACCGCGTGAGGAATGCCAAGACGTGCAGGTTCAAAAGCAGGCTCCGGTAAAAGACGAGCACCGCATCGTCGGCAAAGTGGGTGGTGCCGTTGTTGGCGGCGCATTAGGCAGCATGGTCGGCGGCGGTAGTGGCAAGACGGTTGCGACAGTGGCGGGTGCTGCGGGTGGCGCGTATGCCGGCAACAAGATTCAGAAGAATATGCAGGAGAAAGACATGGTTACCACCACCGAGCAACGCTGCAAAACGGTCTATGAGAGCTCCGAAAAACATGTCGGTTATGACGTAACGTACCGCTTCGAAGGCAAACAGGATGTCGTGCGCCTGGCCTACGACCCAGGCAAGCAGATTCCGGTAAAAGATGGAAAACTGGTGTTCAAAGCCCCCGAACCCCACAAATAGGCTGTTTACAAATGGCATGCCGTGGAAGCCGCGTGCAAATTGGCTTCCACGACACATAGCATCAAGGTTGTTGTATCTATTGGCTTGCAGACATGATGCTAAATTTTTCTGCGCATCATAAATCAAACGGGCACTTTGATCTCGTCCGCACTTACGGCTCCAGGCGCCTTCCCACTGCGTCCCCTAATCATGTTCCGCACACTTAATATGCCAGCCCTGTGGGCTGTCACGCTCTCGGCCGCCGGCATCCTGATGGTGACCATGGGCGCACGTCAATCGCTCGGACTTTTCCTTGCCCCGCTCAATACCACGACCGGTCTCGGCATCGCCTCGATCAGTCTGGCCATGGCGGTCGGGCAATTCATGTGGGGTGCCGTGCAACCCATTGCCGGCGCCATTGCCGACCGCTTCGGCCCGGCGCGCGTACTGCTCGGCGGCCTGCTGTTGCTGGCGCTCGGCAGCGCCGTCACCCCCTTCATGAGCAGCACCTGGGGACTGGTTTTTTCGCTCGGCCTGCTTTCGGCCATCGGCTCGGGTGCCGGCAGCTTCTCGGTATTGATCGGCGCGGCGACCAACCGCCTGCCGCTTGAGGCGCGCGGCGCGGCCTCGGGCGTCATCAATGCCGGCGGATCTTTCGGGCAGTTCATCTTTGCCCCGGTTCTGCAAAAACTGATTCAAACCATCGGCTGGATGGGCGCGATGTGGGCACTTGCCGCCATGACACTGGCCGCTTTGCCGCTCGTACGTGTGGTGGCGCGTCCGCTTGAGCATGCACAAGCGACCTCAGCCGCAACCGGCTCCGGAATCTGGTTCAGCGTCAAGGAGGCCATGGCCGACCGCAGCTATCTGCTGCTGCACGCCGGCTTTTTTACCTGTGGGTTCCACATTGCCTTTCTCGTCACCCACCTGCCGGGCGAGGTTAACCTGTGCGGCCTGCCCCCTTCCGTGGCGAGTTGGTCGCTGGCCATCATTGGAGCGGCTAATATTCTTGGCAGTCTGTATGCCGGCGCCTGCGTAGCCCGCTATCGCAGTAAATACGTCCTGTTCTGGATGTACGCTTCACGCGCCGTGATGATTGCGCTGTACCTGGCTGCGCCCAGAACTGATTTGACCTTCTATATCTTTGCCGCCGGACTCGGCTTCACCTGGCTGGCGACCGTGCCGCCCACCGCCGCCATCGTCGGCAAGTTGTTTGGCGTACGCTATCTTGGCACGCTGTTCGGGTTGACGCTTTTGTCGCACCAGATCGGCGGATTTCTCGGTGCCTGGCTGGGCGGACTTTCAATCACTCAATTCGGCGATTATGCGTGGATGTGGTACGCCGACATGGCGCTGGCCGGTATCGCAGCCGTGGTCAACCTCCCCATTCGCGAAGCACCGGTGGCACAACCCGCAGGAGCCTAAAACATGAAGCCATTCCGTTCAGAGTTTATTTCCGTGCGCGAACGCCGCTATCACATCCGCCTGTGGGGCGACGACGAGGCGCCGATACTTTTTTTCCTGCACGGCTGGGGGGATGTCAGCGCCTCATTCCAGTTCGTCGTCGATGCACTGCAAGGCCAATGGCGAATCATCGCGCCGGACTGGCGGGGCTTTGGCCTGTCCCAGTGGAACGACGGTGCTTACTGGTTCCCGGATTACATTGCCGACCTTGACGCCCTGCTCGACATCTATTCGCCAGAATTGCCCGCACAGATTGTCGGCCATAGCATGGGCGGCATTGTCGCCAGCCTTTACGCCGGCATCCGGCCGCACCGCGTAGCGCGCCTAGTCAATATTGAAGGCTTCGGGCTGTGGACATCCGCGCCTGGAGATACCCCCGACCGTTTTGAGAAATGGCTGCAGCAGATTCGCGACAATAATTCGTCTTTCCGCTCGTACAAGCAACGCAGCGAATTTGCCGCCCGCATGCGTAATGACAACCCGCGATTAACGCCTGAGCGCGCAGTCTTTCTCGCCGAGCATTCTGTTCTGGCCACCGCCGGCGGCTTTGCTTTCGCCGCTGACCCCCGCCATCGCTGGATCAACCCCGTGCTCTACCCGATTGACGAAGCCAAGGCCTGCTGGCGCCGGATCAGTGCAACGACACTCAGCGTAGCCGGACGCGACTCCGCCATGATGAAGCCATTTGCCGACAAACCGGATGACTACCGGGATCGACTGGCCTGTTTTGCCGACCTTCGGGAAACGTACATCGACGAGTGCGGCCATAACATCCACCACGACCAGCCACAAATCCTCGCTCGTTTACTTGAAGGCTTCTTCGACTGATCGCACGAACTGTTAAAGCGAAAACAAGAAGTTAGCAGTCACTTCAAAACAGGTCGACCTGTCACTCTTCAACACACTCTCCAAAAACAGCTTGACCAAAGACTTTGCATTCGTTAACGTATCCGTTGGTGTATTTTTGAAGAATTGATGCATCTCTAATGGTCGCCGCTTTTGTCGCCAATCCAGCCACACCTTCCGTTGCTCTTGATCTCAACGCCATCTCTTTCGTGGGCTGCGGTCTCAGCCGTCCCGAGTGCGTTCTGAGTACGGCGCGTGGCGATCTGTACACGGCAGACTGGCGGGGCGGCGTTGCCCACATCCTGCCCAATGGCGAACAACGGCTTTATAAAGGAACAGCGCCTGACGGACGCGAACTGCGCCCCAACGGGATTTCACTGAATGCAGATGGATCATTCCTTATTGCTGATCTCGGCACCGAACTTGGTGGCGTATTCCGCCTCACGCGTGACGGCAAGGTCAGCGTTTTTGTCGACCACGTCGATGGCGTCGATCTGCCGCCCAGCAATTTCGTTTTCACCGACCATCAGGAACGCACCTGGATTACCGTCAGCACGCGCAAGACACCGCGCGCAGCGGCCTACCGTAAAGATGTGGCCGATGGCTTTATTGTCATGGTCGACCGCCAAGGCGCGCGCATCGTTGCCGACAACCTGGGCTACGCCAACGAAGCGGCCATTGATCCCAGCGGACACTGGCTCTACGTCAACGAAACTTTTTCCCGCTGCCTCTCGCGCTTCCCGATTAAAGCCAATGGCGATCTTGGAGGTCGTGACGTGCTAACCGAATTTGGCCCTGGCACTTTTCCGGACGGACTGGCCTTCGACATCGAAGGCGGTGCCTGGATCTCCAGCCTCATCAGTAACCGCATCATTCGCGTTCTGCCCGACGGTTCCCAGCAACTGCAACTGGAAGATGCTGAAGAAGATCATGTCGCCTGGGTGGAAAGCGCCTACCAGAACAATGAACTTGACCGTCCGCACCTCGACGGCGTAAAAAGCCGCTGTCTGAAAAACCTGTCCAGCCTGACGTTCGGCGGCACCGACCTGCGCACCGCGTATCTTGGCTGTCTCCTGGGTGACCAGGTCGCGTGTTTGCGCCTGCCGGTCGCCGGACACCCACGTGCCCACTGGAAATATTGAAATGAACGCCACACGACAACGCAAACCCTCGCGCAAAACAAAAACACTAGTTGATCGCGTTTATCTGGATATCCAGAAACGCATCCTGGAAGATGTGTGGCCTACCGGCCATCAAGCACTGGAACAGGAACTCGCCGAGGAGCTCGGCGTCAGCCGCACGCCTGTGCGCGAGGCGCTGATCCGTCTGGAACGCGACGGCCTAGTTCAGGTCATTCCTCGCCACGGCATGCGTGTACTGCCGATATCGCCTTCTGACATTCAGGAAATTTACCAGATTCTGACCAGTCTTGAATCACTGGCTGTTGAGCTCGCAGCCACTAGAAAGCTCTCGGCCAAGGAACTTGAACCCATGGAGCGCGCCTCGCAAGACATGAAAGCCGCCCTCGAAGCCTCCGACATCAAAGCCTGGGCGCTGGCCGACGAACGCTTCCACTGCCAGTTGGTCACCCTGTCGGGCAACAACATACTGACTGAAGTGGTCGGCAACTTCTGGGGCCGCGCGCACCGCGCCCGCATGGCCATGATGGCGTTGCGCAACAACCCCGAGAGCTCCACGCAGGAACACATCAGGATCGTCGAAGCCATTCGCGACGGCGATGGCACGCTGGCTCGCAAAACCCTTGAAGCACACCGCACGCGCGGCGCGTCCAACCTGAGCAAACTGCTGGAGTCACATCGCAGCAACAACCCCTTGCTCACCCAAGCACTCATCAACCAAGCGCAGCTCTAATGAACCGCGACAAGCGCTACAGCATTGCTGCACTCCCCGGTGACGGCATCGGGGCTGAGATCATGCAGTCGGCCGAACAGGTGCTAGATGCGGTTGCTTCACGTATCAGCGTCGGTTCCGACCTCAACTACCAGAAGGCTGGTACCCAGCACTATCTGGACACAGGTGTGACCCTGACCGATTCCGTACTTAACGTGTGTAACGACGCCGATGCCATTCTTTTTGGTGCCATGATTACTGAACAAGCGGTTGAGCAGGTCTTTGCCCAGGGCTTGGTTCGCCCAATGGAATTTGGCGGCCCTAACGGATCCGCCGACGTTACCAAAGCAGTCCTAACCCAAATCAACGCCGCCTGACCATGCCCCGCTCCCACTGCCCACTAACTTATACGCCAATCAACATGAGGTTACCGACCCGTATTTTCGTTTTTTTGCATTTTCCAAGTCGCAGAAAAAACCCGCAAACGTCTTGACAAAACCATAAAATATGGCGCATCGTGCGTACTTAATCGAAACGCGGCAATTCAACTGCCGCAAGGAAAAGCATCAAAGAATGCTGCCTGCAAATACATTAACGTATATTTTGTTTACGAGTTTACCGGTCAAATTTCACGGAGGAGAATTAGCACGACCCTCCCCCGTTGTTTCGCGATCGTCATCAGGCGATCTGTTTTTACCCTGCTGTTCCCATAACGTTTGGAGATAAATCAATGAACCTGAAGCGTAAAACCATAGTGCAGTTGATTGCTGTTGCTTTTGCAGCAGGCCTCGGTGGTGCCGTCCAGGCGCAAACCGTTCTGAAATTCAGCCACACCGACCAGCAGCAGGGCGCCCGCCAGGCTGGCGCACAGATCTTTGCCAAGAAAGTCGCTGAATATACCCAGAACCGTTACAAGGTTAACGTTTTTTGCTGCGGCCAGCTCGGTAACGACCCGAAGAACATTGAGCAGCTCGTTGGCGGCGGTATCGACTTTACTGTTTCCGCAACCGGCTCCTACGCCCCGCACGTTGACACCCTGAACCTGACCATGCTGCCGTTCATGTTTGACAGCTATGAGCAAGGATGGAAGTTCTACGACGAATCAAAATGGCTGAAGGCTCAATTCGACAAGGCTCCGGCCAAGGGGTTCCGTTTCCTCGCAACGTGGGAAGCCGGCTTCCGCTGCATGACCACCAAGGATGTGCTGAACAGCCCGGCTGATGCCAAGGGCAAGAAGCTGCGTACCTTCCCGAACGAAATGATGCGTTGGCTGCTGGAAGACGTCGGTTTCGGTGTTCAGATCATGCCGCTGCCGGAAGTTTATCTGGCTATCCAGCAAGGTGCTGTTGCCGGCCAGGAAAACCCGATCGATACGATCTACTCAAACAAGTTTTATGAAGTCGCACCGAACGTGACCCTGACCCGCCACGTTTACAGCCCGATCCCGATGGCCATCTCCGAGAAAACCTGGGCCAAACTGTCGCCTGAAGATCAGAAGGCGATCACCAAGGCTGCTCAGGAAGCCGGTGCCTGGAACCGCGCTGAAGTCAAGGCCAACGAAGAGAAGCAGCTCGCTGAAATGGCCAGCAAGGGTGCCAAGATCAATGCGCCTAACTTGACTCCGTTCCGCGACGCAGTCAAGCCGACCTACGAAAAGGCCAAGGCCAAGTGGGGTGGCGATACCGACCAGATCCTGGCCGATGCCGCCACAGTTCGCAAGGCTCTCCCGGTCAAGAAGTAATCTGTCCTAAAATAGTTTTTTTAACGGGCATGCCCGTTAATCTGACTCCCCGAACCCTCGCATCGAGGGTTCGGGGTTTTTTCAAGTCGCGCAAGCGGCGTAACAAGCAAGTTTGAAAGGATTTTTGTGTCTACTGCTGAACACAGTGTTGCCGACAAACCTCACGTGCTATTGCCGTGTGGCCCGGTACAAGCTTGGCCTATTCATCTGCTGGCAAGATTGATCGACTGGGCACTCGTGGTTGCCGCGTTCGTGATGATTACGCTGGTGTTTTTCAACGTTTGTGCTCACGCATTCGGCAAGGATCTGGCCGAAACCACCGAAGCCTGCGAACTGCTGATGGTCTGGGTGTCATTTCTTGGAGGCGCTTCTATTATTCGCCGCTCGGGGCACATGACCATTACCGAATTTATTGACAAACTCGAAGGCAAATCACGCCTTGTTGCCGATTTCTTTGTACAGGTGTTTGCGCTGGTCATTCTGGCCATCCTGTTCTGGAACGGCCTGATCATCGTTGAAAACAACTGGGGCAATATTCTCACCGTGCTGGGGATTCCAATGTCCATCCAGTACATGCCACTCGCGATCGCGAGCGGTGCCGGCATGGTCTTCGTTGTGTATGACCTGTTCCAAATTCTTTGCGGCAAGTCGCGTGAAGAGCGTTATGGAGTAGATGAATAATGCTTACCGTACAAGTTTTTGCTGTTTTCTTCGTCATCGCGCTCGCCGGGATTCCACTGTATTACGCGATGATCGCCACCACGGCTGGCATCGTCTACTTCAAGGATCTGCCCTACCAGCTGGACTCCTTGTTCCTGAATCTGATCGCTGGCGTTGAGCCGTTCATCTTGATCGCCGTGCCGCTCTTCATCTTTGCCGGTGAGTTGCTCTCGCAAGGCGGCGTAGGCAAGCGCATTGTGGCCTTCGCCCGTGTGCTGTTCGGCTGGTTGCCGGGCGGTATGGGCGTGGTGACCATCGTCTCCTGTCTGCTGTTCGGCGGCGTTTCCGGTTCGGCGATTGCCGATACGGCGGCGATTGGTTCGCTGGTTGCGCCGACCATGAAAGATAAGGGCTACCACCCGGACTTTACGGCAGCCCTGCTGTCGGTGGCGGGTACGCTGGCTCTGCTCATGCCGTTGTCGATTCCCTTCCTGGTGTTTGCCTTCGTGTCGGGCGCCTCGATGCGGATTCTGTCGATGTCCGGTGTGATTCCCGGCATGATCTGTGCGCTTGCACTGGCCATCGTCTGCGTTCGCTACGGCAAGAAGACCGGCTGCGACAACGGTTCTGAAAGAGCCTCGCTGAAGGAAATCTGGGTCGTCACCAAGGACGCAGGTCCGGCACTGCTGATGCCGGTCATTATCGTCGGTGGTATCTGGACGGGCACCTTCACCCCGACCGAGGCGGCGGCGATTGCGGTGGTCTACGGACTGCTCGTTTCGCTCTTTCTGTACAAGGATCTCAAATTCCGTCATCTACCCGCGCTCGCACTCAAGGCCTTCCAGACCAGCGCCTCGGTGTTGCTGGTGATCGGTGCGACGGGTGTGCTGTCCTGGCTCCTGACGGCTGAGATGGTTGCCGTACAACTGGCCGAGTGGATTCAGTCGCTGGTCAGCCATCCGTGGCAGTTTCTGCTTCTGCTTAACATCGTCCTGTTGCTGCTTGGCATCTTCATAGAGCCACTGCCGGCGATGCTGCTGACCGCACCACTGTTCCTGCCGATGGCTCAGGCGCTGGGCATTGACCTCATCCTGATGGGTGTGATCATGGTCATGAACCTCTCCATCGCGCTCTACACACCACCGGTCGGAGGCACTCTGTTCGTTGCGGCCAAGCTGTGCAAGGCCAGCATCGGCGGCATGTCCAAACACATCATCCCGCTCATGGGCATGAATATTGTGGTGCTGTTCATGACCACCTACATCCCTTGGCTGTCAAAGGCGCTGCCACGATTCCTCTTCGGCGTGGGCTGATCGTCACCATTAACTCACGGGCGAATATTTTTCCCCGTGGGTAATTTATGTAGCAATAAAAAAGGCTCGAAAGAGCCTTTTTTATTGCTCAACACAGTCTTTATTTTGAAGGCGGGGAGAAACACTAATGCATGTCGTTACTGTTGATTTCCATGTCGAAGCGCAGTTTGTAGCGGTGCGCGCGAAGGCGATACCCACCTTCTTTCTGGTGAGCTAATCAAGAGGACAGCGAGCACTTAAAAGAAAAGGGCAGCTCAACGTCCTTGCAGACACCGAACCGCCCCTCAGGGCAAAAACGGATTAGGCGCTGAGCAAACGGCGCGCTTCCTTCAGACCGGCTTCGCCAATCTTCAGCACGGGAACCTTGATGTCGGCAGGCATGGCGACCAGCGACATCGAGATTTGGGCGAAGATAATGACGTCAACTTCCTCCGACAGCTTGCGCACTGCGGCGACGATCTGCTCATCATGCTTGGCGCGATCACCGGCAACCAGTGTGTCGTACGCACCTTCGGCGACCCTGGCTGTCGTCGTGACCTTCTTGCCCATTTCTGCGGCATATTCGTCAACCAGACGGATGATGGCTTTCGGGCTGGTCGGCAGCGTGCCGAGAACACCGATTTTGCTACCGAGCGAGAGCGCCTCGCGAACAGTCGGCTCATCGATGTTGAACACCGGAACCTTGGAGAAGCGGCGGGCATATTTGGCAGCTTCGTTAACGGAGGTACAGGTCACCATAACAACGTCGGCACCACCACGCTCTGCTGCGTTCACGTAGTTCATGATGCGTGCGCACAGGTTGTTCGTCACGCCGGCATTTTCGCGAGCTTCCGACAACAGGCTGTCATCCATGATGTTATTGATGGAGACATCAGGGTTCTTCTCCAGGAAGGGCTTGAAATGCGGGTTGTAAATAATATCCATGAACGAGTTGATCGTATGGATAAGGAACAATTTTTTCATTCGT
>JANNGP010000009.1:0-12523 GCA_031403915.1 Betaproteobacteria bacterium | reverse complement strand
TCAGCTTCATGATCCGAGCTTTCTGATGATCTGCAAGCTGAACGAGCGCGGCTTGTTGTCTTCAACCGTGGTGTCTCCACCTTTCAGCGATTTGGCCGATTCGATGTCAAAAGGTCGTTGCAGAACATCCACCTGCAGTTTCGGGTTGGCTTTCAGTGCTTCAACGAGGTAATTGAAAGCGCTCATCATTTGCCTCGGGTTGGCATTGGAGCCGAGTCGCAGGGTACCGCGCACGATAACGGATTCACTGTCTTTGGGTACGGTGCTTGCTGCACCCACCTGATTTGCGGTAGCGCCTGGTGTTGATTCGGCACCTCCGATTTTCCAGTCGATGCTGTCCAGTTCTGCTGCCGGTGTAGTCTGCAATGCGCGGCTGATCTCGTGGTACAGGCCGCTTGGCGTGGCGCTGTTTTTTTCCAGATCAGCATAACGATCAATAACACGGCGCAGTGTTTCATTATCGGTCGGGATGGGGGGGAAGGTTTTGACAATCTCGCTGTAGCGTTGTCGAGACAGGCTGGCCTCGCCTCTTAGCAAATCGGCTTCCTGAGAAACGGTGTAGGTTTCAAGCAGTAGTTTGCCGCAGAACAGCAGGCAGCCAACCAGAGCCAGTACGCCGAAGCCATGCAGTGCGGAGCGAATTTTTCCGAGATGGTAGGTGTGGCGCTGGTCATCGTCGGCAAACTGGATACGTGGTGGCGAGGTGGCCAACAAATTAAGAAAGAGTTGTTCGCAATGCGTATCCGGCGGTACGGTCTTGAGCCCCGTTTTTTTGGCACAGTCCTCGATGGTGAGAATGTTGTAATTGATCGTGGCCGTGTTGACGCAACTGCTCTGAACAGCCTTCAGCGCTCCGGAGTGGGCAAGAATGTGTGCCGTGATAGGCTGGTTGCGTCCGATCAGACGCTGGCTGGCGAGGTATTGCTGGAGTTTGAGCACTTCGCTTGAAAAGGTTTGGGCGATGCCACTGATGCTGCTGTTTTGCAATGGCGTGAGCCGGCTAAAATGCAGTTCACCTTTTTCGAAATAGCTCTGCCGGATGCTTTGATCCTGGACGGTGAGCAGCAGGCATTGCTCTTCGACAAGCTGGAGTTTGCGTAAAAGTGACGGGGCGAGCAGTGCCAGCGAGTAGATGCCGGAGAGCGCAACGCCGGCTTCATCGACGGTCTTTAGCCAGGGTGCGAAGAAATCGTTGTTGGTGAGCGCGGCGAGCATGACGCGCTCATCCTTGCGCCTGGTTTTTTCGTAGCCCAGCGATAGCGAGGCCGTCAGCCCTGCATTGAAAAACAGTTGCCCAAGTTTGCGATGGATAATGGCTTTGCGATCCGCCCCCTGCAGGAAAGGAATGGTTTCGATCTGGAAGCCTTCTTCGGAGACATTTGCCAGGATGGCGAAAACGCTTCCGGAATGCGCGGCAAGATAGGCGGCAAATTGCTGATGGCCGGCTTCCGTTGCCGCGAACTGCCCTTCAGCCGTCAGCGTGCCTGACTGCCAGTGGAAGGCGGTCATCTGGTGGGCGCTGAGATAAAGCAGGCGGCTGGGTTTCATTGGCGTTGCCCGGTTCAGGATTAATACAACAAACAGCGAAACACCAAGTCACCAAGATCACCAAGAATCACCAAGTTAACTTCATGTTTGGCTCTGCACTTCCTTGGGTCGGCTTGGTGTAACTTTGTGTCCTTTGTGTCTTGGTGGTGAAGTTTTTCCTTAGTTTTTAACATGATTGTCTATTAGGTCTTGATCTTGCTGATCACGTCATAAACCGGGCCGAGGACGGACAGCATGATCCATCCGAGCAGGCAGCCGAGTACAACGGTAAGCATGGGTTCAATCAGTTGTTGCACCTTTTCAACTGATTCCTTGACGTCACGATTATAGAAGTAACTGACGTTCATCAGGGCGGTATCCAGCGAGCCTGTGCTTTCACCGACGCGCAGCATGCGAATCACCAGCGGTGGAAAGAACCCGATGCTGTGGAAGGCGGCCGTGACGTTTTGCCCTTCACCGATCAGTTGTTCAACGCGTTCGAGGCCTTGGCGAACGACCAGATTGCCGACGACATCTTGCGTCGTACGGATCGATTCAAGGATGGGAATGCCGGAAGCGTAGAGCAAGGCGAAGGTGTTGGCGAAGCGGGAGAGGATGATCTTGCGCAGGATGTCGCCAATGAGCGGGAGTTTGAGCTTGATGCCGTCGAAACGGACGCGCGCCAGCGGGTTGGTGTGCAACAGGAGTTTCAGTCCGAGGGCAAGCAGTACGGGCAGCAGCAGGGCAACATACCAGTAAGCCACCAGCTGGTCGGAAACAAAAAACAGCACCTGGGTCTGTAGGGGCAGAACCTGGCCCATGTTTTTCACGAACTGCTTGAGCTGTGGCACCATGTAGATCATCAGAAAGAAGGTGGCCGAGAGAACAATCGTTCCGACAAAGGCCGGGTACATGATGAGTTTCTTGGTTTGCGAAGCCAGTTCGTCTTCCCATTTCAGTGATTCGGTCAGGCTTTGCAGAACTTCGGGCAAGCGACCAGTGGTTTCGCCAGCGCTGATCAGGCTGACAAAAACCTTGTTGAAAACTTTGCTCTGGCCGGCCATGGCCTGTGACAGTTTTTGCCCGCCTTCGATGGATTCAATCAGGCTGGCGACCACTTCGCGGAAACGGGGATGCTCAAGGCTGTCGCGCAGATCAGACAATCCTTCAATAATCGGCACACCGGCACGTACCAGAAGTTCAAGGTGGAAACAGAAATGGATGATCTCGCGCCGGGGTACGCCGCCCGCGCCAAACAGACTGCGATTGCTGATGGGTTCGCCGGTGATGAGATCCATCTCCATGCGTTTGAGCCGCATTTCAAGGTCGACGATATTGAGAGCGTCGATTCGTCCCTGCACCGAACGCCCATTGGGGTCGACCGCTTTGTAGGTGTACAGCGACATCGTTAGGGAAGCACTGAATAAGCCGTCATTCCCGAGAACGCGGGAATCCAGCGCCTTGATATTTCTGGATTCCGGGTCAAGCCCGGAATGACGATTTGATACTTAATCAGCGACATCGTTAGGCCTCGCCTACATCCGGTCGGTCAGGTCGACAACGCGGCCAAGTTCCTCGAGCGAGGTGGAGCCGTCGAGAACGCGCCGCAGCCCGTCGTCCGCGAGAGAGACGAAGCCCTGGCTGTTGGCCAACAGGCGGATGTCGCGGACGGTGCTGCGCCGGGCGACGAGTTCGTCCATGTCGGCGTTCATGCGCAGGATTTCCATGATCGCCAGCCGGCCCTTGTAACCCTGAAAATCACAACGCTCACAGCCGCAAGGCCGGAAAATGACCGGTCGCGGAACGTCAATGCCGCCGCCAAGCAGCCGTGCTTCGTGCGCCTCAGCTTGGTAGGGCGTCTTGCAGTGTAAGCACAGGCGGCGCACCAGGCGCTGGGCAATGATGCCGATGATGTTGCCGGCCATGATGTCGGGCAGGATGCCGATGTCGAGCAGGCGCGGGATGGCGCCAATCGACGAGTTAGTGTGTAGCGTTGAATAAACCTGATGGCCGGTCATGGCCGCACGCAGGGCCATTTCAGCGGTATCCGCATCACGGATTTCACCGACCAGGATGACGTCCGGGTCCTGGCGCATCATCGAGCGGATACCGTTGGCAAAATCGAGTTTGGCGGCTTCGGCGACCGAAGTTTGTCGAACCAGCGTCATCGGGTATTCAACCGGGTCTTCCAGGGTCATGATGTTCACGCCCTCGGAGTTGATGTGGTTGAGCACCGAGTAAAGCGTTGTGGTCTTGCCGCTGCCGGTCGGGCCGGTGACCAGAATGATGCCTTCCGGGCGGGCAATCATCAGTTTGAGCTGGTCGAGTTGCCTTTCCGTCAGCCCCAGGCCTTCGAGGGGGACAAGGCCTTTCTGGCGATCCAGAATACGCAAAACAATGTTTTCGCCATTGATCGTCGGTTGTGCCGAAACCCGAAAATCAATCTGCCGGCCGCGCATATTGAGTGAGATTCGACCGTCTTGCGGTGCGCGTGTCTCGGCGATGTTCATGCCGCTCATGACCTTGATGCGCACCGCCATTGCCGGCCAGTAGGACTGGTGCAGGGAGCGTATCTGCCTGAGCATGCCGTCGATGCGGTAACGGATGCGCAGGAAGCCGGATTCCGGTTCGAAGTGGATGTCGGACGATTCGCGTTTTACGGCATCGGTCAGAATCGAGTCGATCAGTCGGACAACCGGCTGGCTGTATTCGTCGGCGGAGGATTGCAAGCCGCGAAAGTCGATTTCACCCGTTTCAATTTCGTGCAGGATGCCGTCGATCGACAACTCATAGCCATAGGCCAAGTCGATTGCGCGGTCAATTTCGGTTTCGCCGGCTAGCAGGGTGTCAATCTCGATGGCGTCGTTGGACAGCCCGCGAATCTTGTCGAGGGCGACGATGTCGTTAACGTCCGAGATGGCCAGTGTCAGCCGTTGATTCTCGGCGTCGTAATCAAGAGGCAGCAGGTGATGGCGCTTGGCCAGCTCGCGTGGCACCAGGACAAGTGCCGACGGATCAATGACGGCGATGGAGAGATCAATGCTCTGTTTGCCAAGACTCTCGGAAAGCGCATCGCGCAGCGTGGCTTCCGATACGAAACCGAGCGAAACCAGTAGTTTGCCAACCGGCTGGTTGGACTTCATCTGTTCGAGCAGGGCAATACGCAGCTGATCTTCGCTGAGGATGCCTTTGGCAATCAGGACTTGCCCAAGTTGTCGCTGCTGCGGCGCGGGAGCGTTCATCGGTTGGTTTGGGGCGAACGCGAATGAAGACACAGGTAGCGTGCCAGAATCACGGCTGGAGTTCAAGGACGCGGGTTTTGACCTGGTTTCTGTCAAAGGCGATGGCGCGCAAGTTGTTGTTCGTTGCAGAGGCGTTCAGTGCCATCTGGTAATACTGAGCCGCCAGCTTCTTTTGATGCAGCTGATCCAGGCTGACGGCCAGATTGAAAATGAAATCCGCATTATCCGGTTCGATCGAGTAGGCGCGGAAATAGGCCTGCTGTGCTTCACTCCAGCGTTGTTGGCGGGCATACAGGTTGCCCAGTGCAAAATGCAGTGCAGGAGAGCCTGGCTGGCTGGCCAGTACTGTTTTCAGGCGGCTCTCGGAGAGACCGGGATCAGCCTGGCCCTTAGTGTTGAGAAGCCCAGCCTGCGCCGTTGCATCGTTGGGATCGGATTCGAGGGCACGCAGATACAAGGTCTGAGCCTGTTCGGTCTGCCCCTGGCGGGCAGCAATGGTGGCCAGGCCGAGCAGTGCATCGGTATTTTTGGCATCACTGCGGAGTGCCTGTTCGTAGTCGCGTTGCGCTTCGCCCATATTGCCGGCTTGCAGTGCGTCGTAAGCACGTTCGAGAATCTGGTTGGTTTTGGGTTGACTGCGGCTGAGTCGAACCGGACTTTCCGGAGCGCCCTGATTGCCGGTTGCCGGTGCTCTTGGTGCACGTGCGGTGCGCTCGAATGCCGGCGATGGCTCAGGTGCTGCGGGTGGCGGTGCAAACAAGGGTTGGGTGGCTGCTTCCGGTAGGGGGTTGGAGACTTCCGCAACTGGCGCGTGAGCTTGAGCCGGCGCGGCGGGCGGAAGCGGTTGCAAGGTCTGTTGGGCAGGCGGTACGGGTGGCGCGGAGCGTGCCAGAGAGCCGACAGAAACGGCTTGTAATTGCCACCAGAAATAAGCGCCGACGCCAAGGATGGCAATGCCGCCCAGTCCAAGCATCAGCCAAAGTCCGGCACGCGTTTTGGTCGGCTGTTTGGCGGCAAAAACATTGCGCACGGCCATGCGCTCGGCAGCTTGCCGATTTGAAGTGTCTGAGGATCGTGCAGGAGGCGAAGTGTGTGAAGTGGTCGCACGGCGTTTGACGGGCGCTTCGGTTGATACTGCGGCCAGATCGGCGTCGACCGAATCGATGTGCATTGAGAGATCAGGCAGCGGCGAGCCGGGTTGTGATCGAGGCAGATTTTGGGCTGGTGTTGTGGCTTGTGCGGCAGGTGGAATCACCGGCTCAAGACGCAGCTCTTGCTTGGCTGCAGGATTCTCAGGCGTGTTCCTCTCGCTGGCCAGCCGTTTGGCTTCCTCGGCCTTTTTGAGGGCGTCCATGAGCAGGCTCATCTGAGCGGCTCCTGCATCTGGCTTGGCCCGGAGAAGGGTTGATAGACGGGGTCGGTGGCGAAAAAGTCGCCTCCTGGCAGATATCTCTTTAGAGCGCTGAAATCGCCGTTAACCGAAGTATCTTTGATGACCGTTGGGCGAAGAAATACGACAAGCTCTGTCTTGGAGGACGTGTTGTTGCGGGTGTTGAAAATTTCTCCTATGAGTGGAATGTCGCCGAGAATGGGAAACCTGCCATTCCGGTTGTCCAGTCGGTCTTCCATCAAGCCGCCGAGAACGGCGACTTCACCGCTTTCGATACGCATCATGGATTCAATCTCACGGGTTCGGATCTGCGGAATATAGTTTGGAATGCTCGTTGGGATAATCGGATTCGGGTCGCGTTTCAGGTCGGAAATGCTCGAGATCGACGGGCGAACGTTCAGGGTGATCGTGTCGCCATCACTGATCTGAGCCGTCAAACTCATGAAGAAACCAACCGATACGGACTGCGGGGTTGTCGTGACACCTACCGTCGTGCCGACGTTGGCGGTTGTTGTCGTGTCCGACTTGACGTTGAAATAGACATAGTCTTCCGAAACCTTGAGCGTAGCTGTCTGGTTATTGAGGACGGTTAGCTTCGGGCTGGATAGCACCTTGACCGTGCCAAAACTCTTAAGCATATCCAGGGCGATTGAAAGGCCGCTGGCTTGGTTGATGTAGGTCAGGGTGTAGGGTTGGATGGTGTTTCCCACATTGGCGGTGCTGCCCGGCTGTTTGAGTCGGAAGCCGCTATCGTTTCCTGCCAGGTTTTGCCAGGATATGCCTTGCTGGTAGCCGTCGCCTAATGTGACTTCAACGATGGTGGCTTCGATCAAAACTTGCCGCCGTGCACTGCTCATCACCCGGTCAACGAACTCCTGGACTTTTTCGTGCTGTCGCGAGGTGGCGCGGACCGTAATGACCCCCGATTCCGGGCTGGAAATCACCGAGGCCGCTTCGCGGAAGGTCATGCGCTTGATGACTGTCGCGCCACTGTTCTGGGTGGTTGCCGGATTTGGACTGCCGGCCAGCGTTTGGGTAACCTGAGTACCACGCGGCGCATTAAGTGTGGTAGACGATGCGCCCGTGCCGGTGGTGCTTTGAGCAATATTTTGCTCCATCATTGTTTCGGTTGAGCCTTCCGGAAATATCTTGTCGGTTTCGTGCAGCAGGTCCTTCAGGTTCTTTTCTAGCGAGTCCCAGAAGCGGTTCTTTGATTTGTTTTCGATCTGGATGCGCGAGGTGTTTCCACTACCAGTTGAACCGCCGCCACCGGCAGTTGATAAAGCACTGGTCGAAATCTGGGTGTTGGTGGATACCGTGCCGGTGACCTCGCGCGACATGTTGACGTAGTCGATCTTGTAGGTCTTCAGGTAGGGCGAGTCGGGCATGACGGCGAGGTTGGGGCCGTCCAGTTCAAAGCGCATGTCAACCTGTTTGGAAATGCGGCTGAGCAGTTGCGGCAGGGTCTGGTCTATGGCATTCAGGCTGACGGTGCCGGAGATTCCCGGGTGAATGTCGACGTTCAGCTTGGCATCACGGGCGAGGGCGAAAAGCAAGTCCTGAACCTTGACGTTGTTAACCACCACACTATAGGTCTCGGTCTTCCCGGCGGCTTTGGGTCTGGGGAGAGAGATACTTTGTTGAATGGTTTGCGGGATCACGCCCTGTGCTTTGGCGACATCGTCCGCGCGCAAATGCCCCGTCGACGGGCCGCCGCTCAGTGTGGAGGGTGCGCAGGCCGTGAGCAGGAGCGCGGACAGGGTGGCGCCAACATTCTCAGCATGCTCGGTCTCATTCGATGATGGATTGATTTATCATATCACGTAAAGAGTTTTTCGCAAGTGTCTGATTTATAGCGGTTGAATGCTGAAGAATGCGGTGTTGTTTTTTGGATCAGCGAAGCTTGCTCACCGTCCGGATATAAGGCTGGCTGGCCGGGCTTATTTTGGCAATTCTTGCCAACTCTGTTAGTGCCGCTTCGCGCGAGGGATAGTCGCCGTAAATGACGCCGAGGCGGTCTCGTCCGCTCAGTTTGGAGCGATAAATCCTGATTTTTTGCAGGTCGAGTACCTTGGCGTTGCTTTCCAGAAACAGCTCGACATCGTGTGAGCTGCTCGCATCAGTACTGAGTAACTGGATGAAATAATGCGTGTCCGGCGTTTTTTTCAGCCAGTCGTCAGTGGCCGCAATGCGTTCGGCGATCGTTTGCGCTTTTTCTGTAACGAGCGTGGGGGCTGGTGTCGTGGCAGTTGTAGTTGCGGTTACAGCGGTTGGTGCTGTTGGGGGTGCTGCCGGCGCCGCCGCGGCCATTGTGGTTTGGGGAGCGGCAGGCAATGTTGCTGCAGAAGGGGTCTCAACAGAGGGTGATGGGGGCGATTCGCTGTTCGAGTTATAGCTTCCGGCGAAGTAGGCCAGGCAGGCAATGGCGGTGGCTACCGCAGCACCGCTTATCCATGTTTTTGGCTTGGCGTGGCCGTCGCGCATGGGGTTGAATTGAGCATCGCGGATCGCGGCCTTGATTTGCTTGCTGTCGATTTGATGTCTGTTCTCAGAAAAAGCTGAGAGCAGCGCTTTGTCGGCAAGTATGTTGATACGACGCGTCAGCCCCTCGGATGCCCGGCTTATGAGGTGTATGGACGCCGGTGTAAAAAGATCCGGCCCGCGGTAGCCGGCCGCACGCAAGCGGAACATCAGGTAAGTTCCAATATCGTTGCGACGTAACGGCTCCAAAGCAAAATTATGGGTAATCCGTTCCTTGAGCGGACGCATGCTCATTTCGCTTAGGCGGTCGTCCAGTTCAGGCTGGCCAAAGAGAACAATATGCAGCAGTTTGTGCCGGTTTGACTCCAGGTTGGAAAGCAGTCGGATTTCTTCCAGCGTTTCCGGTGGCATGGCATGCGCCTCATCGATCATGATGACGACCTGTCGGCCGGCGGCGTAAATGTCGATCAGACGATCTTGTAGCGAACGCAACATCAAATGAGGGCGAACTTCGGGCAGCGGGGTCTGCAATTCTTCGGCAATGGCGTGCAGGATTTCGTCGCGCGACAGGGAAGGGTTGGCGAGGTAGACCGTTTCGACGTTTTCCGGGAGTTTTTCAAGCAGCATGCGGCACAGCATGGTTTTACCACTGCCCACTTCGCCGCTGACCTTGACGATACCCTCGTCGTGCGTGATGGCGTAGATCAGGGCTTCGAGTGTGGCTCCGCGGTTGGCTCCCGCAAAAAAGAACTCGGTATGCGGCGTAATGCGGAACGGGGATTCGCGGAGCCCGAAATGGTCAAGATACATCAGGGGGTGTCCTCATTCATGCGTTGGTTTCTGATAAATGCGTACACACTCTAATGCTCCTTGGCAAAAGATTCCATGCGGTTGTAGAGCGTGGTGCGGTTGATGCCAAGCAGGCGCGCGGCCTGGCTGACATTGCCGTGCGTCAGGCGCAGCGCGCATTCGATGTAATTGCGCTCGGTTTCGGCGAGCAGGCGATCCAGGCTGAACGGTTCGGTCTGCTGCAGGCGCTGGCTGGCAGCCGCAATGATGGCGTCGCTTTCTGCGCAGGCCATTGGAGGCGGGGTTGTGTTGGCGGACAGCGGTTCGTCCCGCAAGTCCAGTTCGGCTTCCAGTTCGCTGCTTTGTACGGTCTGGCCCGGATATTTCGCCGTGAGGCGAATGACAATATTGCGCAGTTCGCGAACGTTGCCGGGGAAGGTGTAGCGCGACCAGAGTTCACCTGCATCGTCGGAAAATGAAAAAGGCGCTTGTTGAGACTGCGTGGCATAGCGTTGGCGAAAATGGTCAAGCAGAAGGAACTTGTCGTCCTCCATATCACGCAAGGGTGGCACGCTGATCGAAAAGACCGAAAGACGGTGGTAGAGGTCGGCGCGGAAGTTGCCAGAGCGGATTTCTTTGCGCAAATCACGATTGGTTGCTGCAATGATGCGGGCATTGCTGGTGCGTCTTTGGGTTTCCCCGACCCGTTGGTATTCGCCGTTTTCCAGAACGCGCAAGAGCTTGGCCTGAAGATCGAGCGGCAATTCGCCAATTTCGTCGAGAAAAAGAGTGCCGTCGGCCGCATCCTCAAAATAGCCGGCTTTGGCTGTTATGGCACCGGTGAACGCCCCTTTGGCATAGCCAAACAGGGTGGGTTCGACCAGATTGGGTGAAATGGCGGCGCAGTTGAGTGCAAAGAAAGGCTTGCCGCTGCGCCGCGTGTCGTGGTGCAGGCAGCTGTTGGCAACAATTTCCTTGCCACTGCCGGATTCGCCTTCAATAAGCACCGGGAAGGGCGAGTCGGCGTACTGCCGCAATTGAACCTTCAATTTTTGTATGGCCCGGCTATTGCCGATCAGAGGGGTTGCGGTAATTCCCGGTGCGCATCTTTCCTCAAGTAAGTGATAGCTGAGTGCGCGTTGGAGAGCATGATGCAATTCGGCCGGGTTGCAGGGCTTGGCGACAAAATCGGTGGCACCCAGCGTACGGGCGTGGCGGGCATTGCCTTCATCGCTCTGGCCGGAGAGGACGACGATGCGGATGGCCGGGGAGATGCTCAGCAGTTCTGAAATCAAGGCAAAGCCTTCGTCCGGCCGGTGCGGCAGCGGGGGCAGGCCCAGGTCGATCAGCGCCAGTGCCGGGGTGTGGCGCAGTTGCCGGAGCAATTGGATGCAGTGCGGACGTGAATGGCTGGTGATGACTTCGAACACGGGGTTCATTGAAATGCTCAGCGTGTCGCAAATCAGCGGGTCATCGTCGACGATGAGCAGCAGCGGTTTTTCCGGCAGGGTGGTGTCCGGGCTGTCAGCCATGGAATAGGTGTATTCGATCCAGAAATGTGAGTTGCTTCATTATTCCACAATTATATGGCCTTGTATTATTTGCAGATTATGTTTTGCCCTTCGGGTATAATCTCGTCCAATTTTGTCACGGGGTAGTGTTGTGCCAGCCGATACATTGGTCAAGATTACTGATCTCAGTTTCTCATACGACGAGCGGTCTATCCTCAATGGAATCAACATGGAGATTCCCCGGGGCAAGCTGATCGCCATCATGGGCAATTCCGGCTGTGGCAAGACAACTCTTCTGCGCCTGATCGGCGGCCAGCTCAAACCCACCAGCGGAACGCTGCTGGTTGACGGCGAGTCCGTGCCGGACATGAGTCACACCGAACTTTATGCCATGCGCCGGCGCATGGGGATGTTGTTCCAATTCGGGGCGTTGTTTACCGACATCTCTGTTTTTGACAACGTGGCTTACCTGATGCGTGAGCACACCGATCTGTCGGAAGAGATGATTCGCGACATGGTGTTGATGAAACTCAATGCCGTGGGACTGCGCGGTGCGCACAGTCTGATGCCTTCCGAGCTTTCCGGCGGCATGGCACGGCGTGTGGCGCTGGCGCGAGCCATTGCGCTGGATCCGATGCTGGTCATGTACGACGAGCCCTTTGCCGGCCTGGACCCGATTTCGATGGGGGTCATCGGGCAACTGATTCGCAAACTCAACGATGCGCTCGGGGCAACCACGCTGCTGGTGACGCACGACGTCCAGGAGGCGATGCTGATTGTCGATTACGTCTATTTTGTCTCTGAAGGCCAGATTGTTGCCCAAGGGACTCCGGACGAAATTCGGGCGTCCACAGATCCGTTTGTGCATCAGTTTGTTTTTGGCGAAGCCGACGGCCCGGTGCACTTCCATTACCCTGCGGCACCCTTCGAGCAGGATTTGATGCGGGAGGCTGCGCGTGGTTGAGCGAAGTTTTTCTGCCCTGATCGAGTTTGTCCGGCGTGCTGGACATCATCTGAACAACTGGCTGCAGCGGCTGGGCTTTTCTGCACGCTTCTTTGTGATGGTTCTGGTCTATTCCGGGCAATCGTTTCGACGTTTTAATCTGACAATTCGAGAAATTTACTTTTTGGGCTTCCAGTCGCTGCTGATCATCCTGGTGTCCGGACTGTTCATCGGCATGGTGCTGGGGATGCAGGGCTACGAGACCTTGCAGCGCTACGGTGCGTCCGAAGCGCTCGGGGTGATGGTGGCGCTGTCGCTGACCCGCGAATTAGGCCCGGTGGTGGCGGCGCTGCTTTTTGCCTCGCGCGCCGGCTCGGCCATTACCGCCGAAATCGGCCTGATGAAGGCCACCGAGCAACTGACGGCGATGGACATGATGGCGGTTAATCCGATTGCCCGCGTTGTGGCGCCGCGGTTCTGGGGCGGCGTGATCTCCATGCCCCTGCTGGCCGCCTTGTTCTCGGCCGTCGGCGTTTTTGGCGGCTACTTGATCGGCGTGGTTTTTATCGGGGTCGACGAAGGCGCTTTCTGGTCGCAGATGCAGGGGTCGGTAGACTTCCGCTTTGACATCTGGAACGGC
>JANNGP010000008.1:0-3131 GCA_031403915.1 Betaproteobacteria bacterium | reverse complement strand
GCCTTGCATGCAGCCATCTTCGCCGAACTTGCTATTGAACGGCGTGCTATCAGTTTTCTTGGGCGGTATGCTGGCAGTTGGCACCATATTGGTCCTTGAGCTTCAGAACCGGCGTGTGCGTGCTGTGGACGACCTTGTCGAAGCGCTTGGGTTGCCTCTTCTTGGCGTCGTTCCCAAATTGGGGTCAAAGCGATCGGCCGCGAGCAGAAGAAAGGGCTTTTTGCAGCAACGAGTGATCGGCCAGCTTCCGATGACTGGGAAGGGTGCGTGATGGCAAAGTTCCGTGACTCAACTGCACTCGAAGCCGGAGAAGTTGTGACCGCCTTTCCCGCGCGGCCGGCTGAACAGCCTGCCGAGGCTACACCTGATGGTGCAACGGTTGTAGACCGCCCGATTGGCGAAATCATCCGCGATACGCGCAATCTGAGTGCCGATCAGGTTGAAAAAATCTTAGCTTACCAACGTGCTAACGGAGTGCGCTTCGGAGAGGCTGCGATTGCGCTTGGATTTGCAAGTTCAGAAGATGTTTTGTTCGCGCTGGCTCAGCAGTTCCATTATCCGTATGCCGCCGAAGAGCAGCGAAAAATCAGCCCCGAATTGATTGCGCTGAACCAGCCATTTTCAGTGCAAGCGGAGTCGTTCCGTGCAATTCGCAGTCAGTTGATGATGTCGCTTTTTTCAGATATAGAGCAGCGTAGTGCATTGGCTGTAGTCAGTCCGGAATCTGGCGACGGTAAGTCGTATTTTTGCGCTAATCTGGCTTCTACCTTAGCGCAATTGGGAGGACGAACGCTTCTGGTAGACGCCGACATGCGCTCACCGCGGCAGCACAAGGTCTTCAACATAGAAAACAAATCAGGGCTCTCAGGCATATTGTCAGGGAGGTCTGAAATAAAGGTCATCCAGCAAGTAGTTGGCGTGCCCAGCCTGTTCATTCTGCCGGTCGGCATCACGCCGCCGAATCCACTGGAACTTTTGGAGCGGCCTGCGTTTGGGCTGTTGATGCGTGAGCTGAAAAGTAAGTTCGACTATCTGGTAGTCGATACGCCAGCCGCCGCCCACGGATCCGACGCATCGGTGATTGCCGCACGATGTGGCGCCGCACTAGTATTAGCCCGCAAAGACGAGTCGAGGGTAGAGGCTTTGCAGGAAATTGTGGCCTCGCTTTCGGTAAGCTCGGCAAGAATAGCTGGTGTCGTCGTCAACGAGCACTAGCACAAGATGAGCCCGGTCGATGATCATATAGCGGCGCATCCGGTTCAGAGACCGTCGATGCGCTCGTGGTTCGGCTTGCTGTTTGTGGGTGGTGACATTCGAGTTCTCGGTCTTCTAGCGTTCGGATTCTTGGTAATGTATGTACCCACATACACTGATCTAGCCTCGACCGTATGGGCTTCCGACGAACAAGGGCATGGCCCTATCATCTTGGCGATTTGCCTCTGGCTTCTCTTCCAAAAACGCCACGCGATCGCCCATTTACAAAAACAGCCGGCATTCTGGAGTGGATTTATAGTTCTCGGGCTGGGGCTTTTTACTTATATCCTCGGTCGGTCGCAGGCAATTAAGGTTCTTGAAGTAGGTTCGCAGATACTGGTAATTGCGGGCCTTCTGCTAACTTTCAAAGGGCCACCGGCACTCCGACTCGCTTGGTTTCCGATCTTCTTCTTGGTTTTCATGATCCCGCTTCCTGGCGCCTTGGTGGTGGCGCTGACAGCGCCCCTCAAGGCGGCCGTTTCTTACTTGGCAGAGGCCATCTTGCATACGGCCGGCTATCCAGTATCTCGCAGCGGGGTTATATTATTTGTAGGTCCATATCAACTCTTAGTTGCAGACGCCTGCGCCGGATTGAATTCAATGTTCACCCTTGAAGCTCTTGGCTTGCTTTACATGAACTTGATGAATTATACATCAATTAAAAGAAATCTTATCTTGGCGGCATTAATAATACCTATATCATTCTGTGCCAACGTGGTACGCGTTATGATTCTAGTGCTCGTCACATATCACTTCGGTGATGAGGCTGGACAGGGGTTCATCCATGGATTTGCCGGAATGGTGCTGTTTATGGTCGGCTTATCACTCATGCTCATGGTAGACAAAATACTCGGTCTGTTTTTCAAAGAAAAGTTATACGGGCTTCAGGCATGAAGGCGGCATTGAGAAACGCGCTTCTGGTCGCATTTGCAATGTGTGCCTCGGCGGTTCTTGCTCAGGTTTTTATCCCCACTATCAAGATGGCGGACGCACGTCCCATCAAGCTGGAAGAAGTGTTCCCGGCCTCATTTGGAGACTGGGAACTGGACAGCTCGACACGAGTAATTCTTCCTGCACCGGATGTACAGGCCAAGCTCGACAAAATATACAATCAGGTATATGCGAAGACATATATTAATAGGATAACTGGTGTGAGGGTGATGCTCTCCATCGCTTACGGAGGAGATCAGTCTGACGGAATGAACGCCCATCTTCCGGAAGTGTGTTACAGCGCTCAAGGCTTTGCAATTCAGGAGACCTCAAAAACCAAGTTGCTTTTGGATGGTCGCGTAGTATCTGCCAAACAGATATCGACGCGTCTCGGCTCGCGATATGAGCCTGTTACATACTGGATGACAGTGGGTGACTATGTTGCTGCGACCCGAATAGAGCATAAAATCCAACAGTTGAAGTATGGATTACAAGGCAGGATCCCGGATGGAATGCTCGTTCGAGTGTCCACCATAGATCGAGATAATGCCGCCGGATTCAAAGTCAATCAGGATTTCATTGCTGCTCTTGTCGCGGCGTTGCCTGCACATGTCAAGAGCCGCTTTATAGGTTTGCCCGGTGATGCGCGTGTTTAGGTGTCAACCCCCCAGAGGGACGGCAAGGGGCGCAGGGCGATGATAATCGTTGGGCGCCCACAAGGAGTTGATAAATCCGCCATAGCGTTGGTGTTGACAGCCTTGATTCTGGCCGGTCTGTGCGGTATCGCGGCTGCTATGGGTTCAATGTTGATGGTTGCTGCTTTCGCGATTTTCTTCGTTTTAGGCTTCGCCTTAATGCTAAGCCTAGAAAGACTTGTATGGTTACTCTTCTGGACAGCTATGGTGTTGGCTGGTTCGATCGCGTATTTTTTGAAGATAGGCCAAATA
>JANNGP010000007.1:0-8391 GCA_031403915.1 Betaproteobacteria bacterium | reverse complement strand
GTCAAAATAGGCGCGGCGGTACCATGCACCATCCCAGCCATGTTTCTCGATGCTCTGGCGCAAGCGGAACCACTCGCCCTGACAAAGATCGGAAAACGTCGAGTCGCCCCGCAGATGGGCCAGCTCGGTGAACTGCCTGAGCACTTCGCACAGGAAGAAACCCAGCCAGATGCTCTCGCCCTTGCCATCGACACCCACCCGATTCATGCCGTCGTTCCAGTCACCGGAACCGATCAGCGGCAAGCCGTGTTCGCCAAATTGCAGGCCGCGCTGGATGGCACGCTGGCAATGCTCATACAGACTGGCCACGTCACTGGAGCGGCCAGGCATATCGTAGTAGGAATCATCTTCCGCATTGACCGGGCGGCCTTCCAGAAAATGCACAGGCTCATCGAGCACCCCGGTGTCGTTGGTAGTCATCACATAACGACATACCGCCAGAGGCAACCACAGGTAATCGTCCGAACAATGGGTGCGCACGCCACGGCCTACCGGCGGATGCCACCAATGCTGTACGTCGCCCTCCTGGAACTGCCGGCTCGCACAGAGCAACAGATGGTCGCGCACCAGGCCAGGTTTGCTATGCACGAGCGCCATTACATCCTGCAACTGGTCGCGGAATCCGAAGGCACCGCCCGACTGGTAGTAACCGCTGCGCGCCCAGACCCGACACGCCAGGGTCTGATAAACCAGCCAGCCATTGGTCAACACATTGAGCGAAACATCGGGCGTTTCCACCTGGATCGCGCCAAGGGTATGGTTCCAGTGTTGCCACACCGCTTCGAGCGCAGTTCGCGCCGCCATGTCGCCTCGGAAACGCTGCACAAGCTGGCCGGCGTCTTTGGCATTGCGCCCGGAACCGAGCCGGAAAACGATGTCACGACTCTGCCCGTCAGCCAGTTCAAAATTGACCTGAATTGCACCGCAAGGATCGAGTGCGGCGCCGACCTTGCCGGAAAGACGCGACCGTCTCATGGCCAGCGGATCACGCAATGTGCCATTGCGCCCGATGAATTCGCGGCGATCGCCACTGACCCGGCGCGCGCTGTCATCGACGTCGAAGAAAGCCACCCGCTCAGGGAACTCCGTGCTGTACGGATTACGGGCATAAAGCGCCCCGCTGCTGGCGTCGACTTCCGTCGTGACATGCATACCCGATTTGGCCGGAAGATCCCCCAGCACCCACTCGACGTAGCCCGTTGCCGAGAGCTTGCGCGGCCGCCCGGATTCGTTGCGCACTTTCAACACCGAAAACTTGATGGCAGCGTCAATGGCCACGTAAACCCAGAGCTCCGAGCAAATGCCATCCACCCGCGTCTCGAAAACACTGTAGCCAAACCCGTGCCGGATGATGTAATCCGTTGTAGCGCGGGCAGGCAAGGGCGTGGGTGACCAGAAACGACCGGTTTCTTCGTCGCGCAGATACAGGGCTTCACCGCCGGCATCGCTTACCGGATCGTTGTGCCACGGCGTGAGGCGGTATTCGTGCGCGTTTTCACTCCAGGTGTAAGCCACGCCATTTTCCGAAACAATTGTTCCGAAATGCGGGTTGGCCAGCACGTTAACCCACGGAGCCGGCGTGACTTGCCCGGGAGAAAGCGCAATCACATATTCGCGACCGTCCGGTGTAAATCCGCCCAATCCGTTGAACAGAATCAGATCGCTTCGCGTCTGGGCAACACGGGTGGTGCCCGGCGTGTTATCTGTTGAATCAACCGGCGTCTCGGGGCGATAGGCTTTGCTCGGTTTGAAACGTGGTATGCGGGCTTCCGGTGGAAGGCGGAGGTCGAGTTGTTCCTCCAGCGTTCCCCGGCTGTCCGTAATGACAGCGCGCGCCACCGACTGGAACAGGATTCGATCTTCACTGGATATCTGATCGGCCTGACGCACGAAGATGCCGCCCGGCCGGTCAATCACGCTGGCCTCAATACCCGAAGCGATCAGGCCCATGATCTGATCCTGCAGTTGCTGACGGTAACCCGCGTGATCTTCGTTCCAGATCACCAGATCAACGGCCAGCCCCTTCAGGCGCCAGTAAGCATGCGCCTGGACGAGCTGGTACACGAGATCGATATTGGCCGCATCGCCGATCTGCAGCAGCACGATCGGCAGATCGCCGGAGATGGCGTAACCCCACAAACCGGACTGCCCGCGCCGATTCCGGATAAGCACTCCGGCATCAGGACGCAAAGAAGCATTGGCGTGCACGATGGAACTGGCCAGACGCGCATGCAATTGCGCATCGGCCTCACTGGCATTGAGTTGTCGCAAGACCACCTGACTGTGCGTCCAGGCCAGATCAAAGACACGATCGGCCAGATGACGATCCTGGTATCTTTCAATCAGGCTGAGAGCCGTATCGCGGGTCTCCGTGACGCCTAGCACCATATCAATGGTCGCCGTTTTTTCCGGTTCAAGCGTGATGCGATAACGGATGGCAACAATCGGATCAAGCACCGAACCCTCGGCACCCGAGAGCGCTTCGGAGTCGCTCATCGCCTGTGGGTTAGCGGTACTATTCGAACGGCCGATGAAGCGTGAGCGATCCGTCTCGTAGGAGATTTCGCCGATCTCCGATCCGTGTACCGCCATCAGATGCAACAACCACGGCGCCTGTTCGTCTGGCGAGCGAGGGCGGCGAGTGCACAGGATGGCGCGGCGATCACGCAAAATCTCGGTTTGCACGAAAAGATTGCTGAAGGCCGGATGCAGAACATCCGAGGCCGCCGGTGCGATGACCACTTCGCTGTAACTCGTGATCTCGATTTCCCTGCGCTGACGCGAGCGATTGGTGATGCGCACCCGACGCAGTTCGATGTCATCCTCCGGCGACACAACGATTTCGGTATGCGTCTCGAAGATCCCTTCCCCGAAACCCACGGCATCGCGACGACGAAATTCGGCGCGCCCTTCGGAGAAAATCGCTTCGTAGTTCTCAGCGCGCTTAAGTGTCGGCTGATGGGCAGTCGACCAGTAGTTATTATCCGCGCCAGGCGTTACTTCGCGGAGGTAACAGAAGGAACCCCAGTTGTCGCAGGTAACATCTTCGCGCCAGCGCGTGACGGCGAGATCTTTCCAGCGACTGTAACCGCCGCCGGCGTTGGTGACCATCACGTGATAGCGGCCGTTCGACAGCAATTGTACTTCGGGAATCGGCGTATCGGGGCTGCTAAACACCCGAATCGGCATCTCTTTAACTTCTGGTGTCGAGCGCACTTCGGCGAGTTTGGCCGTATGCGAGAACAAGGCCGTAGCCTTGGGTATCCGTTCTTGCAGCAACAGCATGACGGCCTGGAACAGGCGATCCGATTCGAAGCGCTTCTGCATCGGACGGTTCAGAATCAGATAGGCCAGTGCGAGCAGACTCATGCCCTGATGGTGCGCCATGAAAGAGCGCACGACAGCACTCGATTGCCCGCGGCGTTGCCGTGCGGACGAGTAATCAATCGCTTCGAAAAATCCGAACTGCCCCATGAATCCATCGCTCGCCAAGCGCTGCAGATTGAGGCACGCCTCTTCGGGTGCCACCATCAACGCGAGTGCCGATGCATAGGGCGCAACCACCAGATCGTCGGCCAATCCGCGTTTGAGCCCCAGACCCGGCACACCGAAGGCGCGGTACTGGTAATTGAGGTGCACGTCGACCGTGTTGTAGCCGGATTCGGACATACCCCAGGGCACACCCCGCTGCTTGCCGTACTCGATCTGACGCGCTACCGCAGCCTTGCAGGTCTGGTCGAGCAAGGTGTTGTCGTAGGTTGGCATGACCAGCAGTGGCATCAGATACTCGAACATCGAGCCACTCCACGACAACAGAACCGGGTCGCCGCCGGTTGCCGTCAGCTGACGCCCCAGTGCAAACCAGTTTTCCTGCGGCAACTGTCCCTGCGCAATGGCCACGAAACTGCACAAACGCGCTTCGGAGGCCAGCAGGTCGTAGAAACCCGAGTCCAGGCGGCGCTCAGCCACGTTGTAGCCGATGGTCAGTAAATGCCGCGATTTGTCGAACAGGAAGTCATACTCCATGTTCGCCAGCTCTCCACATTGCTGTGCCAGATGCGCATTGTCCAACATCCGCTCACTGGCCTGATTGCTGCCGGCTCTAGCCAGCTCACGCAGGGTCGGCAGGCTCACGATTTCGTCACGGCCAGCCGAGGTTTCCGGCTCACCGGGTGGCACGAAGAACAGCAGCTCATCGAGCAGGTCATGACATTGCCGGGTAAGCGTCTGCGCCCACGCCTGTGCCTCACCGACCTTTGCATCGCTTTCCAGTGCCGTGTCAGTACCAAGGCTAATTGCATACTGTGCTGCCAGTTGGTCAGCACTGGCGGCCAGGCGTGTGAGGTTCAAACGGGTCGATTCAAGGCTGTCGAATGGAGCAGCGCTCGCCGATGCCAGTGCGTGACGAAACTCGGCCAGCTGGCTGGTAAGCATCTTGCCCGCGCCAACGACCAACTCTTCAATAATACTGAGCGTGTCGCTCAAGCCGTCGAACATGCGCAGCGGAAGAATTTTTTCATCGGCGACGGTGAGCAGCCCTGCACGCAAGGTCAGCAGATGACCGGCGAGATTCCCGCTATCCACGGTCGAGACATATAAGGGCGTCAGCGGCTGCAATGATTGCGTGTCGTACCAGTTATAAAAGTGCCCCCGGAAGCGCTCCAGACCTTGCATCGCGGCCAGGGTATTGGCCGTGCGCCGGGCGAGTTGCCCGGAGGTGATGTAGCCGAAATCATACGCCGACAGATTTGCCAACAGCGACAAGCCGATGTTGGTTGGCGAGGTGCGATGCGCAACCGCCGTAACACGGAATTCCTGAACGTTGTCAGGCGGCAGCCAATGATCCTCCGGCCCGACGAATTTGTCGAAGAATGCCCAGGTACGACGCGCCAGTGCGCGCAGGAAGAGAGCCTGCTCAGCGCTCAGTTCGGCTTTGTGCTGAACCAGCGGCCGGCTTATCCACCAGGTGATGAGCGGCGACACCAACCACAACATCAGTATCGGTGCGGCCACAGGCAACGCGGCCGGCTTCAGTATCTGCAAACATATCGCTGCGGCAAGGGCAAACGCCGGCGCAACCCACATCGTTCGCAATGAAGCGACAAGTTCGCTGTGACCCCGCCTGGCCAGTTTATGATCGGCTTCCCGATCCGCTTCGCTCGACGGGTTCCATTCGAGCAGTCGTTTGCCTGTTACCGACAAACGCCAGAGGGTTCGTACTATGGCCTCCAGACTGAAGAAGGCCTCGTACGGCAGGCAGGCCAGCTCGAAAGCCACCTGCTTGCATTGGCGCGCCGCCGAACGGGCTACCGCCGAAAAATGCTGCCGCAACAACACCTCATCCGGCTTGTGCAACACATCAAGCAACGCACCACCCAGGGCGGGAATCAAGAGAATGCCGAGCACCGATACCGTCCACACGCCAGCCAGCGACAGCAATAGCCATCCTGCCAGCAAGAGCAAAGACAATGCGGCAGGAGCCAGACTGCGCCGCAGGTTGTCGATCAGCTTCCACTGCGACAAGGCAGATAAAGGATTCTTCTGGCGCTGTGCGGTTTCTTCTTCCCCCTTACCTGCAAAGTTGCACGGCACACGTCGCAACAACCAGCTTGCCAGCTGCCAGTCACCCCGAATCCAGCGGTAACGGCGGTTAACATCGGCGCCATAGCGCGCCGGATAGTCCTCGTACAGATACACATCGCTTAACAAGCCGGCACGGGCGTAGCACCCTTCCAGAAGATCGTGGCTGAGTATCCTGTTCTCGGGGAAGCGTCCGCCAAGCGACTGTTCGAAGGCATCGACATCGTAGATGCCCTTGCCAATAAACGAACCTTCGCCGAAAACATCTTGATAAACATCCGAGACGGCGCGTGTGTAGGGGTCGATACCCGGCTCACCGCCGTACAGTCGCGCATAACGCGAACGGTTCGTCCCCGGCAGACTGATCGCCACGCGCGGCTGCAAAATGCCGTAGCCTTCGACGACACGCCGTTTTTCTGCGTCGTAGCGGGGTTGATTCAAAGGGTGCGACATGGCGGCCACAAATTGCCGCGCGGCATCGCGCGGCAACTGTGTATCCGTATCCAGGGTAATGACGTACTTCACGCCGGACAGAACACTGGTATCCCCGACAATCAATGAAAAGGCGTCGCGCGCCTCGCTGCGACTTTCTGCGCGATTTTCTGTGTGCTTACCCACCCGCAATAGTGCATTCAAGTCAGCCAGCTTGCCACGCTTGCGCTCATACCCCATCCAGAGTTGGTCGGTCGGGTTCCACCGACGCGGGCGATGGAAGAGGAAGAAGATGTCATTCCCGATTCCGCTGACGACACTCCCGTATTTTTCGTTGAGCTCGTCAATTCTCGTCTCTGCCAGCTGCAGCAGTGGCTCGTCCGTGGGAAGCGATTCCTGACGCGAGTCGCAAAAATCAGTCAATAGACCGAAGTACAAATAGGTGTCCCGATTTGCCAGAAACCTGACTTCCAGTGCTTCGACCAGATCTTCGACATTCTGCTCGCTGCCGAGCATGGTCGGCACAACCACCAGCGTGCGCGAGTGTTCCGGAATGCCCTCTGAATAATCCATTCTTGGCAAGGGTCGCGGCGTCACCAGCAAGGTAGCCAGCCAATTCACCAGAGCCACAGCTAACTGGCTTGCGGCCAGTACCGAGAGCAGTCCGAGCAGCCACAGCATCCCGTAGTGCGCCCCACCGGAATAGGCCTGTAGCAACAGTCCACCGGTGATGATGGTTGTAATTAGCGCGATGGCACCCAAGTAAAGAAACAAGGGCAACCGGCGCGCTGTTCTGCTCATGCTCTCGGTAAAAGACAGGCGAACGTCTGCTGCCTGCTCAAGCGCCGGCAGACCCTTATCAATCAGGTAATACCCGACATGCCCGGCACGATCGGCAGCACAATCCAGCGCATCAGTCGTATCAGTTGCCTCAGTTACATCAGACAACATTTCGGCACGTGCCATCGCGACGGCCTTGCGAGCCACGTCGACTTCTGACAGTCGCCCTTTCTTCGCTATCCTTTCCGTGGCGTGGCGATAGCGGTCGCGTGTCACAAAATCCATCCGGCCATAAATGCCACCCGGATCACCCAGCAGGGTCTGTTCGACAATACTCATGGTCTCGACAAACTTGCGCCAGTCCATCGCCCCCAGAACCCGTAGGCTACCGATGCTGTTACTGATCGAGACCTGATCAGCCGCTTGCTGCTGATTCTCTGTCTGGATCAACTGTTCGATGGTCAGGCCCGATTCAGCGAGTTGCTGCTCAATCCAGGTCAAAGGCAAGGACAAGGCGGGTCCGCGACCTTGCAAGCGACGTGCGAACTCGGCAACAAACGCTCCAACCATCGGCGGATTTGAACGCGCCATATCGGCAACAATCAGAATCAGATTCTTCGGTTTTTTCTCGGCGGTATCGGTAATCTTGTCCGCCCACGAGTCCGCCAGGTTTCGTTCGATTCGACCGGAGGCAATGCGCAGGCCAACGCGTCGGAGATTCTCGATGACGGCCAGCCGCAACATGATCGGTGTTGCCCACAATTCGCCGAGTTTGAGAGGTGTTACGGTCTGATAGGCCGCGATGAAGCGGCCGAGAACCTCCGTATCAACACGGCCATCGCCATGCGATATGATCTCAAGCGCAATGTCATAGACACGCGGGCGTCCGGCCGATGACCCATTCGCCAGCTGCGGCAGCTCACGGCTATAGCCCTTTGGCAAATGTCGCTTGGCCGTGCGAATCTGTTCTTCAATAAGATAGAAGTTATCGAGCAGCCATTCCCCGGCCGGCGTGATCCGGTGGTTCTCGGTAATGGATGCCGTGAGCAGGTTGCATACGCCGACCAGGGCAGTTTCGTTTGCGGCCAGCCGGGCCAATAGCTGGTCTGGTGCGCTGCCTTGCGCTAGCCTGTGCGAGATTGCCAGCGCCTTGCCATGCTGCTCCATCTGATCGGCGCTAAATAATTCCGATCGCAACGGCGGCTCTTCTACAAGGTGAGTACGGGGCAAATAACCAGCGCGCAAGCGCGTCGTCAAACCCTGGAAATAGTCGATGTATTTCTTGCCGGGATTCAATTCAGGCGAGCCTTTCCAGAAAATATTGTGCAACGACGCACATCGCATCGAAAAGAAAGGGCCAGGAATCCGCCAAAACCTAGACGGTATCAGGTGGAACTGAGTCGTCGCGATGACAGGCCTTCAGCACCGTCATCTCATCGACATGTCCAGTTTATTCACTTCAGGGTACAGGAGATACATCATCAATAGGCATAAACTTGCCCGTGGCCAGTCCAGAACGCAAATTCCGGCAATGACTCACGGGCAATTACACTTTAACTGGCATTGGTCACGAAATTCTTCCCAAATAGCAATCGTTCG
>JANNGP010000006.1:0-31514 GCA_031403915.1 Betaproteobacteria bacterium | reverse complement strand
GCCTCGGCCACCGGCTACCTGCATTGCTTACGCGCCTGCCTTGACGGCGACTCGTCGCTCACCCGCATTGGCGGCAAGGTAGCGCACCGTGTCATGTCCTGTCTGCGCATGGAGCAGATGAATTGTTATGTCGCCGGCGTTGAACTGGATGCTGAATTCTGGAAAATCCTGCATTCGGTATTGACCTCGGCTGAACAACTCGGCGTTGAACTCGAACCGGTGGAAGACCGCCTGCTTGGAGAAACCAGCGAATCGACGGCCAGTGGCCAATACGCGATGGTACTGCTGCTGCATCTGGCTCGCCCGTTTGCCCTCTCCCGTACCCAGTTTTCAGCGGCTACGCGCTGGCTGGCGCGCTGGCGTGAGCAGGTAACGATACTGGCCATACCTGACCAGGACCCGAAATCCTGCTGCATCGCGCTCGACCTGTCGCAGAACCGGCCCATCCACGACAATCTACGTACGGCCAGCGTCGCACGCTGGCTTTCAGTCAGCGGCGTCCTGCGCAAGATGCGCAAACGTATTGAACTGCTGGCGGCGGGGGAGTCGCCGGAAAGCGTCAAACTCGGCGGCGGCTTGTCTTCAGAGGCCTGCACGGCGCTTCTGGGCACCTTGACCGACCATTTCAAATTTCCCCAGCAGGCCGCTCCGCAGGCTCCCGCCGATACTTCATTAACCCTAGTCGCTGCCGGGCTGGAAAGCATTCATCGTCAGTTGGGTGGCACGGGGCTAAAGAACCCGGTCGCCTCAACAACATTTGGCAGTCAGCTCAGCACGAATCAGATCGCCATATTTGGCCATTCTGTTCAGGACGTCGAGGAGAGTGGCAACAAAGCCGAAACCTGGCGTGTCACGCGACTGGATGCCGGTCAGATCCATCTGCTCCGACCTGCCGACTGTGGTGATTCGCGCTTGATATTCAGAGGACTGATGGCCGTTCAACTGCCCCAGCAAGAGCATTACGCTCTGGCCATGATAAGCAGCTTGTTCACGCCAAGTGATAAAAATGGCGGCGATCTGATCGTTACGGCCGGTCTGTTTTCCGGCGAACCGGCACCCTTGGTGGCCGAAATGCGTGACAAGCAAACCGGGCAAATAACACGCCACCCGGCGCTCCTCTTGCCGGCAGACGATGCCGGAAATTCAGCCTCGGTTTTCCTGCCGGCCGGTTTGGCCTCCCGCGCGGCGTCTATCCGCTTGCATGAAGGGCGGACACAATCGCCACTGAAACTTAAGATTGGCGAATTAATAGAACGCGGCGGGGATAACGAACGCTGGAGCCTAGCTAGCGCTTGATCGCCAACACCAGAACGCCGCCGGCGACCATGGCACCCACTTACTTTCCTGCTTCGTAGAAAAACTCTTCCCGAACGATCTTTCCGTTGCGGACCGTATAAAGGCCCATCTCCTCCATCTTCACTCGTTTGCCGGAAGTCTTGTTGGTGACGTCGTGCTGAAAGCCAACAATGAATTGATCGCCATGCGGCCAGGGGCCCGCCACAATGGCGGCATGAATCTGGTGATTGTCATACCACCATTTCACCTTGGCTTTCACCGCCGCCAGTCCCTTCGCTTCCTGTTGCGCACCGGGCATCGCCACGGCTTCTACACTCACCGCATCAGCCGCGTAGAGCGTGTCTAATGCGCTCATGTTCTTGCCTTGCTTGCACAGCGCCACCAGTTTGTTGGCAATGTCCATCGTGCTCATGTGATTTCCTTTCTGTTGAAATGTGCGACACACGTCGCGTTAAGTCGTAGCCAAGATTGTAAGCTTGATCATACGTCGGCCTGCAAGGCAATAAATACGCGCACCTTGCGGAACAACCTTTGCAGACCGCCAATTGGCGCGGCCTACAGGCCGACAGATCGATCAGCCGTAGTTAACCGGGTGCCCGGTCAGCCAGTGCCTGTCGCGGGTGGTGCCGACACGCTTGCCTGCCTCACGCGCCATGGCTGAGGTCAAAGGCCTTGTCTTCCATGCGAAGCTGCCGCCATAGCCCACCACACCGCCCAATAGCCCGCCTGCAAGCACGCCGCGAACCGGATTACGGTCATCGGTCAGGGCGCCGAAAATAGCACCGGCGAGCACGCCAATCGCCCCGGCTTGCCACGACTCCTGCGCAGCGGCCGTCACCATATCGGTCGTTTCATCCGTTTCCAGCACTGACTTGCGCGCTTCCTGTGCACCTTCAAGGCCTGATTCGACCAATTCCTTGCTGTACGCCAGGTTCGACTTAACCTTCTCCGAAATGCTCATGTCGTGATACTCCTGTTTGTTGGTTAGAGAAAAGGTCTCGATTTCAATATTAAGCCATAGGCCAATAATAGCGACTATTCGGCACAAGTTGACCATCGATAAAAACGGGGCAGCCTAAACTGCCTCGTCACAACTTTTGTTTCCGAAAAGATCAGGCCAAACCGTGTTTGACCTTGCTCGCCTGCTCCTGAACCTTGAACTGCCCGAAGCGCGGCAGGAACTTGTCCCAGTCGATGATGTGGCTATCGATTTCCGGGCCATCAACGCAAGCGTGCTTGCGCACCATCTTGCCCTCAATGGTCACCGGCACCATACAGGCACCGCACATGCCGGTCGCATCGACCATGATCGAGTTCAAGCTGGCCACGGTCTTCACGCCGTAGGGCTTGGTCAGATCACTCACCGCACGCATCATCAGCGGCGGGCCGATGGTGACAACCTCGGCGATCTCCCGACCCTTGCCCTTCGTATTTTTCTTATTCGCCTTGAGCATCTCTTCCAGCGGGCCGGTAACGAAGCCCTTGATGCCGAAGCTGCCGTCGTTGCTGGTGTAGATGACGTCGAGCTGGTCGCCGAATTCGGCTTTCAGCTTGCCGACGCGTTCATCGTCCTTGGTCCAGAACAGTAGATCGGCATTGCGGAAGCCCGAGATCAGCGTGACGTGATTGCCCATCTGCAAATGCGCGCGCATGATCGGGTAGACCGGCGGCAAGCCCACGCCACCGGCCGTGAACACGACGGTCTTGTTGCCTTCGTAGCGGTGCAGTTCGCTGGGCATGCCCAGCGGGCCGGCAATGCCGGTGAAGGAGTCACCGATCTTCATCTGGTTCATCTCGATACTGCTGGTACCCATGCCTTGAATGACGAGGCAGATGGTGCCGGCCTTGGCGTCCCAGTCGGCCAGCGTCAGCGGAATCAATTCGCCGTTCGGCCAGCCGAGCACGCGGACGAATTGACCAGCGCGCGCGGCGCTGGCAACCAGCGGCGAATGCACGATGAACTCGACGATGCCACCGGCCAGCTCGATCTTGTCGACGATCGTCTGCGGCGCTGCGCCAAGGTGGGTGTAGTGCCCGGCACTGGCGACCCGCTTGCTGATTTCATCGGCCGAAAGATTCATTTCGCCGACGATTTCCTGCGCTGCTGCCTGACCGTCACCGGCCGCGCGGATCGCGGTAGAACCACCGCGCGCCGCGTCGCCGCCCGAATAAACACCGTCGAGCGAGGTCTGCTGTTTCGAGCCCTGACCGACATCAATCGATCCCCACTTGGTCAGCTTGAGCGTCGGTTCGGAATCCTTGATGATCGGATTCGGCGTGTTACCGAGCGCCATGATCACCAGATCAACCTTCATCGGCTCAACTTCACCGGTCGGTACCGGGCTGCGACGGCCTGAGGAATCCGGCTCGCCCAGATCCATCACATCGAGCATGGCATGCGTCACGAAATGCGTCTTGTCGTCGCCGACAAACTCGCGCGGCGCACGCAGCACCTTGATCTGGATGCCTTCTTCAATGGCGTGGTGCAGTTCTTCGACACGCACCGGCATTTCAGCGCGTGTGCGGCGATAGACGATGGTCACGTTGCCGCCCAAACGGCGCGCGGTACGCGCCGAGTCCATGGCGGTGTTGCCGGCGCCGATGATGATGACTTCCTTGCCCTTGGTTTCGGGCAGCGGTGTTTCGTAGTCTTCACGCAAGCCCTGCATCAAATTGACGCGGGTGAGGAACTCGTTGGCCGACATGACGTTGATCAGGTGCTCGCCGGGCACGTTCATGAAACGCGGCAGACCGGCACCGGTTCCGACGAACACTTTCCAGAAGCCGGCGTTCTTCAGATCCTGAATGGTGGCGGTTTTGCCGACCACGAAATTGGGCACAAACTTACCACCGAGCAGCTTGATCTTGCCAACCACGTCGTCGATCAGCTCATTGGGTAGACGGAATTCGGGAATACCGTAGCGCAACACGCCGCCGAGCGCATGGAAAGCCTCAAAGATGGTGACCGGAAAACCTTCCGCCGCCAGCAGATAGGCATTGATCAAACCGGCCGGGCCGGAACCGACCACCGCCACCGGCGGCTTCTCGGCCTTGGCCCACGGATCGGGGAAGCCGGCAAAACGGGCGGCGATGCCTTCGGCGTTGACCATCTTCTCGCGCTGCGGCAGATACCACTCAATCTGGCCGATTTCAATCGGTTGCTTGGTGTGTGCGCAAACGCCCTGGCATTGCAGTTCCTGCGGACAAACACGGCCGGTCACGTTAGGCAGCGGATTGCAGTTCTCGATCAGCTCCATGGCTTCGCGGAAGCGACCGGTACCCAGCAGTTCCAGCATTTCCGGAATGTGAATCTTGACCGGGCAACCGCCCTTCGGCTCGAACTTGCCGGCAACATGCACACCCACTTCGCAGGGACGCTCCTCGCACTGCTTGTCGCGCAGCGCTTCCAGCCAGACGAACATTTCGACTTCACGGGCGCTGTAGCCGATGTTCATGTAGCCGAGGTAACCCTGATTGACCAGCCCGAAATCCTGCGAGCGCTCTTCAGGATCACGGATATACGGCGGAATGTAGTTATCCGCCGGCCAGTCTTCGGAAAGCCCCTTGAACATCGGGTAGCGATCCGAGAGATGGGCATCAATGGCGCGGATGAACTTGCGCTTGAGGCCCAGCGGCACATTCCAGACAAAGCGCATGAGCACCTTGCTGGTGTCGTCGTCCTTGACCATCAAATCCCAGTACGTGCGCACAAACGCGGGGCTCAACTCAGGCTGCTTGAATTCCCAGACAACAGCGTTGGCACCGTCAGCGATAAACATGTCGCGAAAGGCGCCGGGCTCGCTCAACAAGCGGCGCTGCAATAGCGCCATCTGGTTGTGAAAGTCCTCGACCGCTGCGGTTTGCTCCAGTTCCTCGAGCTGCGACCGCGTACTCTCCAGCGTGGTGCTGGCGTTCAGGTAGCGGTGCAGATCGTTTTGGCCGGAAGGCGTTGCTTCGTTACTCATGAATGATCTCCGCATCGCAATTCGCTGACACCCGTTTGATGCGGGCCTTCAACTCGGGGGTTGCCGTTATGCGTTCAAGGGATCCCGGGATTATTTGGGCAACGACCTTGCTCTCGCCGTTGACTATGATCCGGGTCTTCTCGAACAGTTCCGGAAGGTCCTGATAACAGGTTTTGCAGTCAGTGCACTTCTCCTGATCCGCAACATCGTAATTTACCAGCGCGTCGCCACCGGCTGCCGGAGCAGCGGCGGCGGCAGGCGCACAGGAAGCTGATGCACCTGATACCGGCATGATCGGGATGACCGTCCCATTGCCAACCTGTGCCTTGCTTGCGGCTGCAAGTTCCGACATGGCGCGGGCAAACCCGTCGAGCGAGGTTTCGCGCTGCTTAACGGAATCCTGAACCTGAGCCTGCAAAGCCGCAATGCCGACGCGGTAGTCGTCGCTCATCTTCGAAACATGCTGACCGTCGAGATATTGCAACAGGTTCCAGTACTTGCGCCGCTCTTCAACCAACGCGACAACTGAGCTGGAAACGCCCACCTTGATCAGGCGTTTCTTGCTGTCGGTCGAGAAGATGAACGGTGTTTTGCCCTGACGCTGCGCTTCGCTCAGATCGACGAATTCATCGACCGGAACGAGGTTGGCGGCATCAACGGCCAACTTGCGGAACTGCTTCTTGAAGCGGATTTCGCTCAGCGCGAAGTTGGCCGGGGTCAGCGCGACAGTCTTCAGTTGCAGCTTGCCGTCATCGTCCAGATGCTCGATCGTCGTCGTCGTCCAGACCTTTTCCGGATCCGGATTGCCGTCGAGTGAGAACCAGTCATGCAGATTCTTGCCACGGCGCGGATCATGTACGAACACCGGATTCATGCGGCTTTCCACGGCCAGGCGCGACTGCCGCGCCGAGACGTCGTCAGCCACACCGTGCTCGCCCTGGCACGGCGTATAGACGTCGAGCACTGCAGGAGAGTCGGTGTAGGTGAGGAACTCCATGGCGTTCTTCAGGAAGTGGCCTTGCAGCGCGGTGCTGGTCGAACACACGAACACGTTGGAGTGGAAAGACGCAATCAGACCAAGCTCCTTACGCGCCTCGTGCTTGCCGCTATGCGCCGCACCGTAACGTGCCAGATCGGAGTCCTGACCGATAAAGCTGGAGGTCGAGGCCTGACCACCGGTGTTGGAATAGGCGCCCGTATTGAGCACCAACACCTTGATCGGGGTATCACTGGCCAAGATGCGAGAGAGCGCACCGAAGCCGATGTCGTAGGTCGCACCGTCACCACCGATGGTCATCACGGTTGGCATCAAGCCGAGTTCTTCCTTGCTGAACTGCTCCCATGACAACATGCGGAATTGAGCATCATGCGTTTCTGCAACGTAGGCATCGTCCAGTTCAAGACGGGCCAAACGCAGTGCGCGCACATCGGATACGGTTTGCGCCGAGATGCCCTCAAAGATGCCCTTGGCGAGCGGCTGGGCATCCTGGAACAAGCTATTGACCCACGGATCGTTATAGGCATTGAACGGGAAGGTCGAGGCATAAACGCTGCTGCAACCAGTGGAGTTGGCGATCACCGCACCGGAAGGACCGTTACCGGTCGGGCCACCTTCATAAAGGTAGAGGCGCTTTTCCAGCGTGGTGATCAGAGCGCCAATACGCGCACTGCGCGCCTTTTCCTTGGCGGGCAGTGCAGCTTGCTTAACACTCAGACCGGCAAGCAGTTTTTCCAGATCGGCGATGTGGTCACTGCGACGCTTTTCGGTAATCGCATGATTGGTGGCCATCACCAGACGGATGGCGGTCACTTCGCCACAGCCACGGCAACCGCCGTGTCCGCCCGTGGTCGAGTAGTAATTGTCACGGTCAAGCAGCAGGCGCTTGATTTCGCCACCGACTTCGATCGAGCCATCAACAAAGCGCGCCGGCGTGTTGGGCGTCTTGCTCATGAACTCGAAACGATTCTGCAGACTGCTCAGCACGCTTGCATTCTGTTCTTGTGCCGTCAGGGCATTGGGGCCGCACACGTCAAGACACTCAAGACAGCCGGTGCACTTCCACGGATCAATATTGACACCGAAAAGCCCGCCGCTGCCGGGCAGAGTTTTCTCCATGGCGTCGAAGAAGGGACGGGTCTTGGCGACCGGGTAGGTGGCCAGCAAATCAACCAGCTTGCTGAAGTTGGCGAGCAGGGTGGCTTGCTTGGTGACAATCTTTGACGCAGCTTCAGCAACCAACTGGTGCAAAGCACACGCATCCTTGCTCTGCCGATAGGCTTCACGTACCGCATCAGCAACGGCATAGACCTGGGCACGCATCGCTTCGCGCTGGGCTTCTGTGACATCAATCTGACGGATGCCGGTGAGCAGCAGTTCATGAATGTCATGCACGGTGTTCGGAATGGCGGCATCCGGACAAACCAGCGCGCACTCCATACAACCGGTACATAAATCGGGATTAAATACGGGGACGGTACGACGGAACAGCCCCTTGTCCTTGTTGCCCGCCGTGCCGGCCGGCATGAACATGCCGGTACCCGGCAATACCGGCGCTTCGCCGATGGTGCCTTCCTTGAAAGGTGTTGCGATCATGTCGTTGAAGTACTCGCGGTCGAACATGCCGCCACAACCGGATGAACCCGAAGACTGGCACATTGAAGCCGACAGTGAAACATTGAGCAGGGAAATCGGCGCCGGCTTGGCATCGATCTTGGTAAATGCGGCTGCGCTGTAATCCACCTTCTGTGCCGCCTCGACACCTTCGCGGATAACCGCCATATTGCCTTCGACAACGGCACCGCCCTTGCTACCGAACTTCTTGGCAATTTGTTTCTGGATCTTGTCGAGGATCACCTTGGCGGATGCGCCGGCCGAAACCTGCGGGACATGTGCCGCCACCGCGCCGATAAAGGCAATGCCCATCATGCGCGTGGCCAGTTCAGGCGTTGGCGCATTGCGTTTGGCAACAGCAAACGCGTCGATGACGAGGAAGTTGATCTTCTTCTCGCGAATGGTTTTTCTCGCCTGCGGCGGCAGTTCCGCCCAGACTTCCTCGGGCGTGGCCGAAGACTGCAGAATGAAGGTGCCGCCCGCCACCAAGCCCTTCAACGGATTGGTATGACTGAACGCCCGGTGATCCGGCGAAATGACCACCTCGACATCTTCGAGTTCGGCATTGGTAATCTTGATCACTTCCGGACTCAGGGTGATGTAGAAGTTGGTTGGCGCACCGCTCTTCTCTGAACCGTATTTGGGGGCTGATTTGGAGTGCATGTCGAGCACCCCGGCCAGGATGTCGGTCAGCAACTTGCCCGATGCGATGGTGCCGTAACCACCCACCGAGTGGAAACGGACGCGGAACGCGCTGTCCGGCAACAACCTGGGGTTTTCGCCGGTTTCCAGTGCCATCATCTCGGTTTCCGGATAGGCGGCTTTCAAACGCTTTTGCATCTCGGCAACACGTGGCGCCGGATTCTTCGAGAAGAACTGCGAGCCCAGATAGATCAGTGGCGCGCTCTTGCCGCCTTCCATATTCTTGAAGGCAGCAATCAGGTGGCGGGGTTGCAGATCGTGCCCGCCCAGACCGAAAATGGCCGTGGTCAGTTGGGGCATGGCCTTGATCGCCGGAATGCCGGCATGGCGAATCTGATCCGCGTTTTCTCGTGCTTTGAACAAGGCCTGGGTGACGAAGGTAGTCAGCGCCGTTTGGTCGGAACGTTCAAGAACCGTGACAGTTTTCTTGCCCTTCAGTGCCGCAACCAGCTCCGCTTCGGGGAAGGGTTGCAACATCTTGACTGAAACCAGACCCACTTTCTTGCCTTTGCTGCGCAAGTAGGTGACCACTGCTTCGACGTCGTCGGTGACTGAACCGAGACCAACCATCACGGAATCGGCATCGTCACACATGAAGGTATGCACCGGCTCGTATTTGCGGCCGGTCAGCTCGGAGTACTCGGCCATGGCCTGACGCACCAGATCAGGAACCGCATTGACAAAGTGCGTCCGGTGATCAACCGCACCTGCCTGGAAGTCCGGCTGGTTCTGAACGGCACCGGTAAGTCCCGGGTTGTTAACGTCAACTTGCGCCGGCACCAGCTGGCGCGTGCCCTTTTCAAACGCATTGACCCACTGGCGCTTCCACTGGCCGTGAACTTCTGCAGGCAACCAGCCCAGCGTTTTGGCAACCAAGGCGCCTTCATTGTCTTTCTCGACCTTGGCCGCATTGGTATCAAGGAATTTTGTCAGAGCCGCAAGATCGCTTTCGGCGATGTCGGCCATGTGGCGCGTCAGGAACTGATTCAACTGAAAGACACGTCCCTTGGCGCCGTAGAGCATCTCCTGAGCCAGCGTCGGGCAAACGATACGGCCTGCCGGATCGCCCAGGTACTCACGCAGCAACTCGGGCTCGGGCATCATCGCCTCACTCATCATGTGGCTGGTGGAGAAGCCATCCATGGCGTTGGCTACGGGAATCAACGAAAGCGATGAAGCGCGATAGGAAATTGCGGCCAGGTCGGCGGCTTCCTGCGGATTGGATCCGAACAGAATAGTGTAGCCTGAAGACAGCAGCGCATAGACATCGTCATGGCCGGCCATCACGTTGAGCGAGTGCTTGGACACGACGCGTGCCGCAACCTGCAGCACAAAACCGCCGACTTTCTTGCCGACGGTGACATAGTGGGATTCAAGGGCGTACAGAATGCCCTGACTCGACGAGGCATTGGAGATGAACTGGCCGCCGGTCAGTTGCGCACCGAGCGCACCGCTCTGTGCTGAGTGCTCACCTTCGGGCTCAAAGAAAAACGGGTGTTTCCCGAAAACGTTGAGGCCGCCTTCCGAACGGAAGGCTTCATAGATCTCAGCGATCTCGGTGGACGGAGTAATCGGATAACCGATCACGCCGCCGCAGACATGGCTCATCACATGTGCTACGGCACCATTGCCGTGAATGACGCTGGGAATGCCTGGGAATTTCGCTTTCTTAGATTTCATGGGGATATGTCCGAAGAAATGATGGGGAACTCAACCGCACTACCCGAAACGACAACGGCCAAAGGAATCCAATCCTTTGGCCGTTGATTTAGTTGAATGCTTTGAACGCTTGAACTGGGATAAATCTGAATGTTTTGCAGAATCAGAATTGTTTGTGGGCGATTCGGGAAATATTTGCTGTGAATGCACCCACTCCCTGTGCTCTACAACGTGCACAGGCCTTGGCATTACCCACTTTTCCAGCGAGGTAATCAAGTGCATTTCAACCGTTGCAGCCATTGCCTGGCTATCACGGCTATGCATACGTACTCCGAACATTTCCTCTCCGCCTCTTGAGTCTCTGGAGGGCGGCTGCTTGCATCAACCCGGGTGGGGCCTAACAGCGAGTCGTCTCCCAAGAGGGTCAATCTTACGCCTTTTAGCCTATATTTCAACTAGAAAGACGATGTTCCACAATGCGGGAAATAACCATGCCGACAAAGTGGTGTTTGATTCTTGCCAGGTTTCACCAACCGAAAAAACCGCACGAAATGCGCTAACGCATCCGTTGTGCGGCTTCCGGCGCGACAACTACACCACTTCGAGGTGACCGATACCCGAGTTCAGGTCTTTATCCTTCGAATCCTTGCCGTACAACTTGATCTGCAAACGCAGATCATTGACCGAATCGGCATTACGCAAAGCGTCTTCGTACGTAATGCGCCCAGCCTCAAAGTGATCGAAAAGCGCCTGATCGAAGGTCTGCATGCCGAGTTCGCGGGATTTCTTCATGATCTCCTTGATTTCGTGCACCTCGCCCTTGAAGATGAGATCGGAAATAAGCGGCGAATTGAGCAGGATTTCAATCGCTGCCGCACGTCCCTTGCCGTCCTTTTTAGGCAACAAGCGCTGGGAGACAAGCGCACGCAGGTTGAGTGAGAGATCCATCAGCAACTGGTGCCGGCGCTCTTCCGGGAAAAAGTTGATGATGCGGTCAATCGCCTGATTGGTACTGTTAGCGTGCAGGGTAGCCAGACAAAGGTGCCCGGTTTCGGCAAAGGCAATGGCATGATCCATCGTGTCGCGATCACGGATCTCACCCATCAGAATGACATCCGGCGCCTGACGCAGCGTGTTCTTGAGCGCCGCTTCCCACGAATCCGTATCGACGCCGATCTCGCGCTGCGTGACGATGCATCCCTTGTGGTCGTGAATGAACTCGATCGGGTCTTCCACGGTAATGATGTGACCGTGACTATTCTTGTTGCGGTGATCCACCAGCGCCGCCAGCGACGTGGTTTTGCCAGTACCGGTACCGCCGACAAAAATAACCAGGCCACGCTTGGTCATGGCGATATCTTTCAACACGGTCGGCAGCCCAAGATCGTCCAATGTCGGAATGGTCAGGTTGATGGTGCGACAAACCACGGCGACGCGCCCTTGCTGAATCAGCGCATTGACCCGGAAACGGCCGATACCCGAAGGTGAAATGGCAAAATTGCATTCTTTGGTCGACTCAAACTCGGCAGCCTGACGATCGTTCATGATCGAACGCGCCAGTTCCGAGGTATGTGTAGGGGTCAATACCTGATTGGATACCGGCGTTATCTTGCCATCGACCTTGATGGCCGGCGGGAAATTGGCGGTAATAAAAAGGTCTGAACCGTTTTTCTGCGACATCAGGCGCAGAAGGTCGTGCATGAATTTTAAAGCCTGATCGCGTTCCATACATTACTCCATGCTATGCGGCGTTATGCGCCTGGGAAGGCGTCTTTGTTGGCCGCCTTGCCCCGGGCTTCCACATTGGAAACCAGGTTGCGGCGAACCAGTTCAAGGAGGTTCTGATCAAGGGTTTGCATACCCAACTGGGCCCCCGTCTGGATTGCCGAGTACATCTGCGCCACTTTGTTTTCGCGGATCAGATTACGGATGGCCGGGGTGCCGATCATGATTTCGTGTGCTGCCATGCGGCCTGTGCCGTCCTTGGTTTTGAGCAGGGTTTGTGAAATAACCGCGCGCAGGGATTCTGAGAGCATCGAGCGAACCATTTCTTTTTCAGCAGCGGGGAAAACATCAACGATACGGTCAATCGTCTTGGCCGCACTCGATGTGTGCAAGGTGGCAAAAACGAGGTGGCCGGTTTCGGCACCGGACAGTGCCAGGCGGATGGTTTCCAGATCGCGCATTTCGCCCACCAGAATAACATCTGGGTCTTCGCGCAGCGCCGAACGCAAGGCGTTGGAAAACGACAGGGTATGCGGACCGACTTCACGCTGGTTGATCAGACATTTTTTGGATTCATGCACGAATTCGATCGGATCCTCGATGGTCAGGATGTGGGCATGTTCGTTTTCATTCACATGATTGACCATCGCCGCCAGCGTTGTCGATTTGCCTGAGCCGGTCGGACCGGTAACCAGAACAATGCCGCGCGGGTACTCGGCAATATCCTTGAATATTTTCGGGCAATTCAGATCTTCAAGGGTCAACACCTTGGAAGGAATGGTCCGGAATACGGCTGCAGCGCCACGGTTCTGATTGAAGGCATTGACGCGGAAGCGCGCCAGATTGGGTATTTCAAAGGAAAAGTCGCACTCCAGGACTTCTTCGTAGTGTTTGCGTTGCCCGTCATTCATGATGTCGTACACCATCGAATGCACGTCCTTGTGCTCCATGGCCGGCAAGTTGATGCGGCGAACATCGCCGTGCACGCGAATCATTGGCGGCAGTCCTGACGACAGATGCAAGTCGGATGCTTTGTTCTTGACACTAAAGGCTAGCAGTTCGGTAATATCCATTTGGGGTTCGTCCTCAGCGGTGGTCGGGGTGCGGTGCTATACTTTACGGCATCCGGGCAACGTCTGATTATGACTACAATTTCCGCTAACCTGCAAGCCGTTCTCGCACGTATTGACGCAGCAGCACAAAAGTACGGACGCCTGCCCACAGCTGTTTCGCTTCTTGCCGTGAGCAAAACATGGCCTGTTGCGGATGTACGGGTGGCCGCACAAGCCGGCCAGAAGGCGTTTGGCGAGAACTACGTGCAAGAAGGCATTGACAAGATTTCAGCACTGGCTGCGCTGAAGCTGGAGTGGCACTTCATCGGGCCACTGCAGAGCAACAAATCGCGGCAGGTTGCAGAAGCTTTTAACTGGGTGCATTCTGTGGATCGTCTGAAGATCGCTCAACGCTTATCCGGGCAACGGCCTGAAACGCTGCCGCCTCTGCAGGTTTGTCTGCAGGTCAACGTCAGCGGCGAAGACTCAAAGAGTGGTGTCGAGATCGATGACGTCCCGGCGCTGGCACGCCAAATTGCGTTGTTGCCCCGACTCAAACTGCGTGGCTTAATGACGATCCCTGCGCTGGCGGCTGATTTTGAACAACAACGTTTACCCTTTCGCCATGTGCGGGAGATGTTTGAACACTTGAAACAGGACGGCCTGGAGCTGGACACACTGTCCATGGGCATGACGCATGACCTCGAAGCTGCAATCGCTGAGGGCGCAACGCTGGTGCGTGTGGGCACCTCAATTTTTGGTGAACGGTTTACTGAAAGAAGCAGAGCATGAAAATTACATTCCTGGGCGGAGGCAACATGGCCAATGCGCTCATCGGCGGTTTGCTGAATAACGGGTTCCCCGTCAACGAGATCGCTGTTATTGAAATTGGCGCGGAGAGTCGTAGCCATCTTGAAAGGACGTACGGTGTGCGCTGTTATGCCGCACCCGATGCCACCGCCCTGTACTGCGATGCCGTGCTGCTCGCGGTAAAGCCGCAGCAGATGCGCGAAGCGTGTTCTTCACTCAAGCCTTTCCTGAAAAATCAACTGGTCATCAGCATTGCGGCCGGTTTGCGGCTGGCCGACATGTCGCGCTGGCTGGGCGGTTACGGCAAACTGGTGCGTACCATGCCCAATACACCAGCATTGATTGGTTGCGGCGTCACCGGGCTGTATGCGCCACCTACCGTTTCTGAGGCCGAACGACTGGGTGCCGAACGTGTCTTGCAGGCCGTAGGTAGTACGGTGTGGGTGCACGACGAGTCACAGCTGGACGCCGTCACAGCGATTTCCGGCAGCGGCCCAGCCTATGTTTTCCTGTTCATTGAAGCCATGCAGGAGGCCGCGATTGAACTCGGTTTTACCCCCAAACAAGCGCGCCAGCTGTCGATTGAAACAGTGCTCGGAGCAAGCAGACTGGCCGCCCAATCGGAGGATCCGGCCAGCGTACTGCGTGAGCGGGTGACCTCAAAAGGTGGAACCACCGAGGCTGCATTGCGTGTAATGACCGAGCGTGGCGTCAAGGACGGCATCGTGGCCGGCGTACTGGCTGCCAACGCTCGTGGCGCCGAATTGGGCGAACTGCTCGGTAAGGATTGAAGATGATTGATCTGTTATTGCAGGCCGGTTTGCTGATTCTGAAATCATTGGCCGGTTTTCTGTCGATCCTTCTACTGATGCGTTTTTACATGCAACTGTTTCGCGTGTCCTTCAGCAATCAGATCGGAGCCTTTGTGCTGCAACTGACCAACTGGCTGGTCACGCCGCTGCGCAGAGTCATCCCTGGCGTCTTCGGTCTCGACCTGGCCAGCCTTTTACCGGCCTATCTGCTGCAGGTCATCGTCATGGTGGCCGTGATTTACATGCGTTCCAGTCTCGAAGTGCTAACCCCGGAAAGCATGGCACTGCTGATCTTCTCGCGCAGTTTATTGGCCATCTTGCGCATGAGTATCTACCTGCTGATCGGACTACTGCTTCTGCAAGCCGTTCTCTCGTGGGTCAATCCCCAGTCTCCCCTGAGCCGCCCGCTCGGGCAAATAACCCAACCTTTCCTCGGCCCCATCCAGAAAATTGTGATGCCGATTGCCGGCATCGACCTCTCGCCGCTGATCGCCATTCTGCTGGCACAGATCATCCTGATATTTCTCTGACAATGACCGGCTGGCTGCATGAAAGTGGCGGGCGAACAACCATCACACTTCACATCCAGCCGGGCGCCAAAAAGACCGAAGTCGCCGGATTGCACGGCGAGGCACTGAAGATCCGGCTCGCCGCGCCGCCCGTCGACGGCAAGGCCAATGCCGCGTTGATCGGGTTTGTTGCCAAGCGACTGGGATTGGCGAAATCAGCTGTCAGCCTGAAAAGCGGATTGAGTTCGCGACACAAAGTGCTTGAGATCACTGACGCGCCAGCCGATACGGCGCAACGCCTGTTAGCCCTCTGATTTATTGAGTCTGGTTTTCAGAATTGTTGCAAAGCACGATTGCGCTACACACAAAACTGATCGCGGAAGAATACGGAAGCTGCCGCCCCGTGACCGGCAAGAATCGACCCTGAACTGCTTGTTGAGGACAGGGAAAGCAGACATTCAGGAACGTTTGAATCAACCGGCTGGTGCGGATTTATCGCGGCGCGACCTCTCGAACGCGGGGTTGGGACACAAAGATTACGCGCGATTAGCGCAACTTAGGTAGGGAGCTTTTTCACCGGGGACAATTGGGCATAACTTGATCGGTTCAAGTTTCTTCATTCTGTCCATCCATTTGACATTGTCAAGCCTGATTGGGCTTTTGGATGCATCACCCCTCTCGGCCCACTGAATGGTGTAGTAGTCGTTTTCACCCTTGATAACAACCAAGAGCATGGATTCGCTATATGGCTTCCCGCTAGGTATCGCGATTCCGCAGCTGACGACAGAAGCGAACGCATCATGGTTACCAAATTTCATTTCGCCAAGATCTGTGGTGCTGTATGAATCGGGGCACGTACGCTTGTAGCCGCTTCCCATGCCTCCAGAGAATCGCGCCAGAGTTACATTTGGATTCAAAGCAAGCCCCCTAGCACCTGTGATTGTAATCATCTGAGACCACTTCTTTACATTCTCCCCTTCCAGCACGGACTCTTGAATGTACTGACCGCCTTTTGTCTCCTCGAACGCAGGCACAAAATCTTTTGGTAAGGAAAACGTCACGAGTTGACTAAAAATCAGCGTGATCATCCGTGCCGAATATCCTTGTTGATGCAAACCCCCAAATTTGTTTATCGTAGGTGGATTGCCATCGGCTGGCCTTAACGTTCTTGTGGAACGATCAGAGGACGATGCTGAAATGTGTGATTCGACAACTGCTGCCTTCGTAGCCACGATGGCACTATCTGTGCGTTGGCGATCTGCTTCTTTTTGTGTCAAATCTACCGGCGATACCCCATCTATTGATCGAGTGGTTTCATTATTACCGCAAGGGTAGTTTCGAAGAACGGAAGTGCCGTCCTTCCGCTGACACTTGAATACTTCTGCAGATGCGTGATCACTCCATGAGCAACACCCCGCAATGATGAGCACAGGCATCGCACGAATAAGAAGAGAAAAATTGCTCATTTGTATGAAACCACCACCAAATAACGCGTAAGTGAGCAAGCGGCACGGCTTTTCGCGCAACGCCGCTTAACTGCAAAAATTAGCAATTGCACCCGAAAGACCGCTTCGGGGGAAATTCGCCACCGTCCGGTTATGGCCGAACCGCGACGATCGGCCTAGAAGGCGCATGAACATTACCTTTTGCGGCACAGTATTCGAAGACGCCCGTCCTGCCTGCCTTGCAGGCCAGCTCAAAATCCAACCTTGAAACTCCTCGCATCAGTCTTCAAATACGACGCGCCCGCCGACCAGCGTCGCGTGCACCCGACCAGCCATTTCGTAACCCAAGAAAGGTGTGTTCTTGCCTTGACTGCGCAAGCTTTCCGCAGTAACGACCCACGGTTCGGTCGGATCAAAGATGCAAACATCTGCCGGGCAGCCCACGCCGAGCGAGCCGCTGTTGATGCCAAGGATGGCGGCCGGATCGCAGGTTACTCTGGCCAGCGCCGTCAGCAGGGGGAGTTTTTCCTGTTCGGCCCATTTCAGAATCAGGGGCAACAAAAGCTCAAGGCCGGTGGCGCCCGGCAGCGCTTCGGCAAAGGGAAGTTGTTTGCCGTCTTCGTCGACCGGGGTGTGATCCGAGCAGATCGCGGCCAGACCTTCAGCCGCCGCCGCGCGCAAGGCATCGCGGTCGCTACCCGAGCGCAGAGGCGGATCAAAACGTGCATGGCTGTCGAAATAGCCGATATCCACTTCCGAGAGATGCAGGTGGTGAATGGCAATATCGCAACTGACTTTGAGGCCGGTTCGTTTGGCCTCGCGTACCAGCGCGACGCCGGCAGCCGAAGACAGCCGTGCCAGATGCAGGCGAACCCCGGTTTCCCGCGCCAGTTGCAGCGCTGTGGAGATGGCCACAGTTTCAGCACAGACCGGAATGCCGGCAAGGCCAAGCCGTGAGGCGACTTCGCCATCATGGGCGACACCATCGCGCGCCAGATAATGATCCTGCGGCTGCAAACGGATGGCGTAATCAAAGGTGGCGGCGTATTGCATGGCACGCAGCAGCACCTGTGTATCGAAGATCGGTTGTTTGGCCTGCGAGAAGGCGATGCACCCGGCTTGCGCCAGGCTGCCCATCTCGGCCAGTTTTTCCCCCGCCAGTTGCTGTGTCAGCGCGCCAATCGGGAAAACCCGCGCCAAGCCGAGCGCCTCACTGCGCTTGACCAGGCGCTCTACCAGCCCCGGCTCATCCAATGGCGGCTTGGTGTCCGGCGGACAGGCCACGGCGGTCACGCCACCGGCAACGGCAGCGGCGAGTTCGGATTCCAGCCCGGCCAGGCGTGTCGACAAATCAACCAGCCCCGGGCAGACAATCCGGTCGCTGGCGTCGATCATCCGGCCTGGCGTGAAGCCCGCCGGAGGCTTGCCGATGGACGTGATACGCCCATTCGTAATATACAAATCGGTCTGGGCGTCTAGTCCGTTTTTTGGATCAATCAACCGGCCATTCTTGATTTGCAGGTGTGTGCTGTTCATATCGTCGCGCATCGCTCAGTTCCCCGCCAGTATGCTCATTACCGCCATCCGCACCGCAATGCCGAAGGTGACCTGAGGCAGGATGACCGCCTGTGGCCCGTCGGCCACCACGGAGTCGATTTCAACGCCACGGTTCATCGGCCCCGGATGCATCACGATGGCATCCGGCTTGGCCAGCGCCAGCGTTTCCGGTGTGAGTCCGTAACATTTGAAGTACTCACGCGCCGAAGGCAGCATCGCGCCGCTCATGCGTTCATTTTGCAAGCGCAGCATGATCACCACATCGCAGCCCTTGAGTCCTTCCTGCAAATCATTGCAGACGCGCACGCCCATTCTTTCCAACGCGGTAGGTAACAGGGTTTGCGGGCCGACAGCCCGAACTTCTGCCGCGCCGAGCGTATTCAGGGCGTGGATGTCTGAACGGGCAACCCGTGAATGCAGAATGTCGCCGACGATAGCCACGGTCAGCCGTGAAAAGTCTTTTTTGTAGTGGCGGATGGTGTACATGTCGAGCAGACCCTGCGTCGGGTGCGCATGACGGCCATCGCCGGCATTGACCACGTGCACATCGGATCGACCGATGCGATGCAGGTGATCGACGATCAGGTAGGGCGCACCCGACGAGGCATGACGCACAACAAACATGTCGGCATGCATGGCCACCAGATTGTCAACCGTGTCGAGCAGGGTTTCACCTTTGGCCGTGGAGGAGCGTGCCACGTCGAGATTGATGACGTCGGCGGAAAGGCGCTTGGCGGCAATTTCAAAGGTCGTACGTGTGCGCGTGGAGTTTTCGAAAAACAGGTTGAACACACTCTTGCCGCGCAGCAAAGGCACTTTTTTTACATCCCGATCCGAGACCTCAAGAAAACTGGATGCGGTATCAAGGATACGGATCAAGGCCTCTTTGGGCAGGCCGTCAATCGAAAGAAGATGCGTCAGTTCGCCATTGGCGTTGAGTTGCGGATTGCGCTGAGGTGGTTTAAGCATGCTGGGTTCGCCTCCATTGCAGCTTGCCTGTCGCATCAGGCTCAAGAACAAGCTCCTCCTTGTCCTCCAGTTCAACCTGCCAGGTGCAGAATTCGGCGTAGATCGGCAATTCGCGACGGCCGCGATCGGCCAGAACGGCCAGCTTGATGCTGGCCGGACGGCCGTAATCAAACAGCTCGTTGATCGCGGCGCGCGTTGTGCGGCCGGTGAAGAGAACGTCATCAACAAGAATCAGCGACCGGCCTTCGACATCGAACGGAATCGACGTTGGTTTGACTTGCGGGTGCAAGCCCTTCTCACCAAAATCATCCCGGTAGAAGGAAACATCGATCAGCCCGATTTCTCCGGGTAGCCCGAGCAATTCACTCAAGCGCCGGGCAATCCAGACGCCGCCGCTGTGGATGCCGACCAGCACCGTGTTCACTTGTAGCTGCGGACGTATCAGTTCGGCCAGTTCAACGCATTGCGCTTCGGCATCAGGTAATTTGGTGAGGGGCATGATGGGTGTGCTCCGTTGAGTCGTCAGAAAGTCGTTCGGGGTTACTGTCAAAAAAACACTGCAGGATAATCTGGGCGGCCAGTGCATCAAGGTGTTCTTTGGCACTTTGCGCATTGTGGCCGCATTCGCGCAATTTTTCTTCCGCTTCGACCGAACTCAGGCGCTCTTCAGCGTAATCGACAGGCAAACCAAAGCGGCCACGTAGCTGGTTGGCAAATCGGGTGCAGCGCGCGGTCATGGCGTGTGCCGTTCCGTCTAGTGCTACAGGCAGGCCGACCACCAGGCTGCCAGGCTGCCATTCCTTGAGCAGCGAAGCAATGGCCTCAAATCGCTCACTGTTGGCTTCGCTGTGAATGGTAGTCAGAGGATGCGCCTGACCCAGCGCTTGCTCGCCAACCGCAACGCCAATGCGCTTCTCGCCGAAATCAAAGGCCAGCACCGTACCACTAGTGGGCTTGGCGAGTTCAGGCATGTCCGGCATTCTCGGACAGATGAGTAAAGTCGATGCCCAGAAGCTCCATTGCTGACGGGAGCCTTTCTTCAAAAGGGATGTCGAAGAGGATGTGTTGATCGGCAGGCACGGTCAGCCAAGCGTTTTGTGCCAGTTCATGTTCAAGCTGCCCTGCACCCCAGCCGGAATAGCCAAGCGTCACCATCATTTCGCTCGGTTGCCCGTCGCGCGCGACGGCCTGCAGCACATCGCGCGAACTGGTCAGACCCACGTCCTGATTGACGGCCAGTGTCGATTGCCACTCACCGATGGGCCGATGCAAAACAAAGCCGCGGTCGGTTTGTACCGGGCCGCCAAAGAAGACGGGGAGTTTGGATAGGTTTATTGAGTCACCGGACTCAACCGGGACATCGATTTTTTCAAAGAGAGTCGCCAGATTCATGTCGATCGGGCGATTGATGATAAGCCCCAGAGCGCCCTGTTCATTGTGTTCGACAACATAGATCAGGGTTTTTGAAAAATACGGATCTTCCATCGCGGGCATGGCGATGAGAAAATGATCTGTCAGATTGATGCGGTACATGTGGGCATTTTAACAGCGCGCGATATAAAGGTAATCAATGCTTTCTTCTGTTCTTGTCTGGTTCCGGCGCGATTTACGTGACACCGATAATACCGCTCTGGCCGAAGCCTTGCGGCGCGGCCAGCGTGTTTTCTGTGTTTTTGTTTTTGATTGTGAGATTCTTGCCGCTTTGCCAATACAGGCAGATCGTCGAGTCGAGTTTATTCGCGAGTCCCTGCTTGAGTTGGACACCGCCCTGCGCCAGCGCGGAGGCGGCCTGATCATCCGCCATGCGTGTGCCACCGACGAAATTCCTCGTCTGGCGTTTGAGCTTGGTGTTTCGGCCGTGTTTGCCAACCGGGATTACGAGCCGCAGGCCAAAACTCGTGATGCGAAAGTTGAGGCGGCGCTGGGCGCGTTCGGCATCGGCTTTGAGTCGTTCAAGGATCAGGTGGTTTTTGATGGCCCCGAGGTGCTGACGCAATCCGGGCGACCCTATAGCGTATTTACCCCGTACAAGAATGCCTGGTTGAAGCGCTTGAGTGATGACGATCTGACGCCACACCACGGCGCAAGCGGCAAACTGGCCGCCTCCAAGCTCGCCAATGGCGTGCCTTCTCTCAAGACTATTGGTTTCAAAACGACCAACTTAAGCGAACTCGGCGTGCCGACAGGAATGTCCGGGGCACGCCAGCTTGCCGACGCTTTCAAGTCACGCATCGCACACTACAAAGCGCGGCGTGATTATCCTGCAGAAGGAGGTACCTCCGGCCTTTCCGTGCATCTCCGATTCGGGACTATTTCAATCCGTGAACTTGTTTCCGTCGCTCTGGCCAATGGCGCACAGACCCATTCGGAAGGTGCAGCGACCTGGCTATCGGAACTGATCTGGCGCGAATTCTATTTCATGATTCTCGATTTATTTCCGCACGTTGCCCTGCGTTCGTTCAAACCGGAATACGATGCGCTGGATTGGGAGAACGGCAAACAAGCCGACGCCCTATTTGCTGCCTGGTGTGACGCAAGGACGGGTTATCCGCTGGTCGATGCGGCAATGCGGCAGTTAAACACCACGGGCTACATGCACAACCGTTTGCGCATGGTTGTCGCCTCATTTCTGACCAAGGATCTGGGTATTGACTGGCGGCGAGGTGAAGCTTATTTTGCCAGACAACTCATTGATTTTGATCTCTCCGCCAACAACGGCGGCTGGCAATGGGCGGCGTCAAGCGGTTGTGATGCACAACCTTATTTCCGGATTTTCAATCCGCTGACGCAATCGGAACGTTTTGACCCGAATGGGCGCTTCATCCGCCGTTACCTGCCTGAACTTTCTGCCGTTCCGGTCAAGTACATTCACGCGCCGTGGCGCATGAGCGAGGCTGAGCAGGCGGCTTGCGGCGTAATTATCGGTCGGGACACTCCGAAGCCCTTGGTCGACCACGACACGGCAAGGCGTCAAACCCTGGCGCGCTACTCGGTACTCAAACGGGTTGCCGTTGCTCAGTGACGTGCCCGGCCACCAACTGCAGCAATTCATCTTCCTGATAGGGTTTGCCAAGGTAGTGATTGACGCCGATTTCAAAAGCATAGGTGCGGTGCTTATCGGCGGTGCGTGAAGTAATCATGATGATCGGAATCCCTTTCAGACGTGCGTCGGCACGTATGTTCCGGGTGAGGTCGAAACCATCCATGCGCGGCATTTCAATATCGACCAGCATGACATCCGGAATCACATCAAGAAGTTGCTCCAGGGCTTCAACGCCGTCCTTGGCGGTGATTACCTGATACCCTTCACGCGCCAGCAGGCGGCCGGTAATCTTGCGCACGGTCAGCGAGTCGTCGACCACCATCACCGTCGGCAAGGCGGCAGATGCCGCCTCTTCTTCAGTGTGCACCGGCGCACTGGGAATCGGTTCGGCAAATTCTGCGGCGCGCGCATGAGTGCTCAAAGCCACCGGGTTGAGAATCAGTACGACCTGACCGTCGCCCAGCACGGTAGCCCCGTCGACCCCGATAACCCGGGCAAGTTGTGGCCCGATATTTTTGACGACAATTTCCTGGTTGCCCATGAGCGCGTCGACCTGAACCGCTATCCGCCGCGTACCGCTGCGCAGCAGCAATGTCCAGTACTGCCGATGCTGTTCGGGCAAGGCTTGTGTATCACCCAGCAGATGCGGCAGATAGTTGAAGGGGTAGTGATGCCCCATCCATTCGGCCGTCCCGGATTCGCGAATTCGGGTCAGTGCAGTTTCCTTGAGATCAAGAACCTGCTCGATCATCACCGAAGGAATGGCATAGCGTTTGCTGCCGGCACGCACCAGCAACGCCTTGGTTACTGCCAGCGTCAGCGGGATATAAAGGCGGAATTCAGTTCCCTGTCCGGGGGTGGAAATGGTTTCAATGCGCCCGCCAAGACTGGTGACTTCGGTCTTGACCACGTCCATACCTACGCCACGTCCGGACACCTGCGACACTTCAGACGCTGTGGAAAAGCCCGGGGTGAAGATCAGATCAGCCAGGCGTGCCGGGTCAGCCTCTTCGTCCGCCGCCAGCAAACCAGCGTCCAACCCGCGCGCACGAATGCGTTCGAAGTCAAGGCCGGCACCATCATCAGAGAAACTCAGGATGATTTCATTGCCTTCCTGTTTGAGCGCCAGCGATATTTCGCCGATATCCGGCTTGCCGAGAGCAACGCGGACATCACGCTCTTCCAGACCGTGGGCCACAGCATTACGCAGCATGTGTTCAAGCGGGGCGCCCATCTTGTCCAGCACACTACGATCCAGTTCAACCTGGCCGCCTGTTATTTCCAGATTGGCGCGCTTGTTAAGCTCTTTGGACGTTTGCCGGACAATACGGTACAGACGGTCGGCCAGACTGCCGAAAGGAACCATGCGCACGGTCATCAGTTCCTGTTGTACTTCGCGATTCAGTCGAGCCTGGGCGATGATGGCGGCGTTGGCGTCATCAAGGTTCTTGAGCAGATTTTGCTGGACCGATGCCACGTCGTTAACCGACTCGGCCATCATTCGGGTTAATTCCTGGAAGCGCGTAAACCGGTCGAATTCGAGCGGATCAAATCCGGCGTGCTGCTCATCGGCTTGTGCCGTACGCGATTGCATCTGCGATTCGGCCTGGATTTCAATGTCGCGCAACTGACGACGCAGACGAATCACGTTTTCTGTCAGATCGAGCAGGGATTCCTTCAGGCTGCGCATTTCGCCTTCAATCCGCGCACGCGCGATCGACAATTCGCCCGCCTCGTTAACCAGGCGGTCAATCAGATCAGCACGTACCCGCAAGGTAGCGCGTTGCGCAACCGCATCAACCTCAGCCTCAGCTTCAGGAGCGCGCAAACGGTCAGCGCGGCGCTCGCCGGCGTTGGCAGCAACTTGCGGCGCTGCCGTTGTAGTTGTTGCAGCTATTTCGGTGACTGATGGCTGCGCCGCTTGTTGGGCTTCGCTCTGCTCGCCAACCTCCACAGGCGGCGAATCAAGCGATTCGCCACTTTCCAGACGCTCTACAATATGCAGCACGGCATCAAAGGCATTGGTGATTTCATCGATCACCGACAGCGGTGCACTGCCGACCCGGCTGGCTTCTTCTACACGCGATTCGATAGCGTGTGTAATTTCACCCAGACTCATCGCGCCAGCCATGCGCGCGCTGCCTTTCAGGGTGTGCAGCAAGCGAGTGAGCGTTCGCACGGCCTCAGCATTGGCTGGCGCATTGCGCCAGGAGCGCAGCTGAGCGGCGATGCCCTGGTTGAGATCTAGCGCCTCTTCGAGGAAGATGGGCAGCAGTTGTTCGTCAATCTCATCCTGTAGTTTATGAATTTCAACGGCAAATGCGGCTGGTTGAACAAATTCAGCCTTGGCCGCCTCCAAGGGTGACGGCGATTCAGCAATCGCCGGCAGTTCCTGCACATCGGCCGGTTCGTGTGGAACGATTATGTTTGCCGGATAGAGCGCATCGAGCGCAGCGACCAATCCCGGAGGAATTTCAGGCTCTTGTTGCTCGGCAAGTGTGGACAACATCAGACCGACTTCACCCACGGCCTGCCGGATGACCCCCAGGGCTTCCAGGCTCCCAGGATGAGCCGAATTGTCACGGCGCAGCAAAGCGTGTTCAAGTGCCAGCCCAAGCTGATTAACGGCTGTTATACCAACGGTTGCGGAGATACCGGCCAACGTATGTGCCGCCCGGTACATATCGTGCGGCGTTGGCACGACCTCATCCTGTTCAAGCACGGGGAGTTCGCGCTCGAGCGTTTCCAGGTGCGTGTTGGCTTCTTCGGAAAAAATCTCATACAACGCCGGTGAAACCGAACTCCGCGTTGGTGCCTCAGGCTCCTTCGGGAAAAATGGCGCAAAGGACTCGATTGCCGGCAACGGCTGAACAGCCTCAAGCATTGGAGATAACTCAATCTCCTCGGGGGGCGCCGAAGGAATCTCCGTCGGGAGGGGCTCTACATCAAAATCGGTCATTTCGACCGTTTGAAGATCAAAGGTGAAATCACCGTCGTCGATCGCGCTCTGCCCAGAAGGGAAGTCGAAGTCAATTATTTCGGCCGTCTGTATCGGCTCCCCGGTTTGTTGAGGAAAGTCCAGCGCCGCCTCTTCAGGAACTACGGGCTCCGTTCCGGTTTCCGGCCCGGAGGCTTCTTGGTCAATTGGCTCGATGCTTGTCTGCCTGCCAGCGGGAGGCGGTGGGTCATCGTCATTCTCATCTTCTTTGCCGCGCCGGAGGGATTCGGCCAGCGCGACCATAACGGAAGGATCGGGAGCTGTGCCGGTATGCGTTTCAAGGTGCTTGACCCATAACGCAAAAACGCTGTGCGCCTGACTGATAAGATCGAAGAGTGTAGCGCCAACTTCCAACTCCTGGCGCAACCAGAGATTAAGCGTCTGCTCTACAGCCCAGGCCGCTTCACCAACGTCCTTGAGTCCGACCATGCGACCGCTGCCCTTGAGGGTATGGAAAGAGCGCCGTATCGTGGTCAGCAACTCGGTGTTGTGCGGCTGATCTTTTAACACCTGCAGATTCTCGTCGATAGTCACCAGAACTTCGTTGGCCTCTTCAAGGAAAATACCCAGGAGTTCTGCGTCAATTTCTTCACTGCTCGACTGGGACAGCTGAATTATTGCTGCTGAGGGCTTGAGCGATTCCGACAGTTCCGGCCTGAGGGTCGCCATGACCCGATCAATTTGTGGCGGGGCGTCTTCACCGCTTTCCATGGCCGACAACATGGCCTTGGTTTGTTCACCCAACGCCGTATCCGCGACAAGATCTGCGTCGTTCTGCAGGGCAGTCAGATTCTGTTTGATTTCGGCGCGCAACCCGGCATCGTCAGGCTGTTGTTTGAGCGCACCAAGCAAAGCGTGCGTTTCAAGTTTCTGTTGTTCAAGCTCCTGCTCAACCGAAATACCGACCCTGTCCTCATCCGCCAGGCTCGAAACATCGGCCACCTGGTCAGAACCAGACTGCATCTGCCTGACAAACGCATCGAAATCGAGAGCACCATGTTGCAGGGAGTCAATAAAGAAACCGATGACCGACAGCTCATTGGCGACGCGCTCAAAATCAGTTTCCTGCGGTTCGTATTCAGGGTCTGCGAAGCGTTTGATCTCAACAGAGCATTCACGCAAGGCAGCCACGGCACCATCGTGACGCATCATAGTCAGGGCGCCGCCGATCTGGCGCAACGGAACATCGAGGCCGCCGAGATCTTCACGCTTGCTGGAATCGCGGAAGAAGGCGTCGAGCACCTGTTCGATCTGCGCAAGATTGCTCTGTATTTCTTTGGCCACCTGCCCGATCAGCAGTTTCTCCTGAGCCTGACGTGACATTTCGTCGAGCAGGGGAATTTCCGAGCCCGGTTGCGGCGTGATCCCGGCGAAGCATCCGTGTATGCGCGCCACGGTCACATCGACTTGGTGCGCGAAGTCGTTACCCAGTTTCTGGAAGTTTTCCTGTGCATTCTGGGTCAGCAGGATCGCTGTTGCGATTTCCATCGCCAGCGCTTCCGAATGTCGCGTACTGTCTTCAGCAAGCCAATTGGCTGCCGCCGCAATGGCTTGTGCCAGCCGGCGGAAGTCCGTTTGTCCAAGCTGCTCAACCACGGCAGACAAGGTGTTAGCATGCTCCTTGAATAAGGGCAGAGACTGCAGGGTGCCCGCACAGTACTTGTTCCAGGATTCCTCGGTTGCCGTAATAACATCGCGCAACCGGCGGCGGACAGCTTCTTCAGGTGCCGGCGCACTGGTTTCCGATGTCGGGATGGCCGCTTGCAGCTGATAGGTTTTTTTGACCAGTTGGACAGCGCTGTTATTGCTGTCGGCACTGGCGACAAAATATAGCGCATCGCGCATCAGCCGCTCTGCAACGTTTTTCGACCCCTCGAACAGCCGGCGAATTTGCAGATCGATGCGTGCGCATAGCTGCTTGATATTGGTTTCATCTGGCAGAGAACCTTCAGCCAGAGCCGAAAGGAAACCACTGGCCACCCACCAGAAAGAACGAGCCGACGCGGCATCCTGGGTCGCCTCAATGCGTTTTACTGCACCCAGCATTTCACTCACGCCACTACGATCCTGCGGCGCACGCAACCAGGCCAGAAGTCCTCGCTGGAAGCGGGCGCGTTCCTGCCTCAACAAACGATGAAAATCGGCCTGTGCGATTTTTTTTGCTGGCGATTCACGACGCGGCGGACGTACCGCCAGATCCGGGAAGAAAAGATCCGTCGCCGAAACGCGCACTATTCCCCGCGCCGCTTGCACCTCGCGGTACAGCGACAACAGGCGAAGCGGCTGATTGGGCTGACCATTGATCAGATCATCCAGATAATGGCCGATAGCCGCCAACGCTCGTTGCGCAAGCGCAATTGAGGATTCGCCAGCGGGTCGAACCAACTGCTCGATGGCCTCCAGCATGGCCTCAACCGCCTCGGCAAATTGCGTCACGCCGTCCAGACCGACAATTGTCAATGCCCCCTGAACCTGGTGCAAGTGGGTGCGGCAGAACTTGATCTGTGTGAGATCCCCCGGCCCGGCCATAACACTGGCTGTGTAGTGCTGCAACGCCTGATCAGCGCGTTCCAGGGCGAGGTCGATCTCGCTCTTGACCCAAGTCAGCGGGCCAACATCAAATTCTGTCGCGGCATTCATGTCGGGCAGTGTCTCCGATCTCTGCTCAGGGCGATCAGCCCACCTTGAAGCCGGCAACAGAACCCTTCAGTTCAGTTGCCAAACCAGCCAGTTCGCCGACCGCACTCGCTGTTTTTTGCGTACCGGCCGTTGTCTGTTCTGTAACCCGCAGAATGTCCTGCATCTTGCCTGCCACGCCTTTAGCGGAATCAGCCTGCTGGCGCGTTGCATCGGAGATGTTCTCGATCAGTTCAGCAAGGTTTTGCGAAACCGAACCGATTTCGGACAGCGCCTGACCGGCCGCATCGGACAGCTTGGCACCCTCAACCACACCTCGTGTTGATTCTTCCATTGCGGACACCGCCCCCTGCGTGTCGGTCTGAATAGTTTTTACAATGGCTGCGATCTGTTTTGTCGCCTCGCCGGAACGTTCAGCAAGTCGCTGCACTTCCTCAGCAACCACGGTAAAGCCGCGCCCCGCTTCACCCGCAGAAGCCGCCTGAATGGCCGCGTTAAGCGCCAGCACGTTGGTTTGCTCGGTAATGTCGGAAATCAGTTCGACGATTTCGCCGATCTCCTGCGACGATTCGCCAAGACGCTTGATGCGCTTGGAGGTTTCCTGGATTTGCTCGCGAATTTCGTTCATGCCCTTGATCGAGTCCTGCACCGCCTGCGTTCCCTTGCCGGCAGCAGCCAGTGACTTGAGCGCCACCTGCGCAGACTGGTCGGCGTCGCCGGACACCTTGGTCATCGAACTGGCCATGGCCAGAACAGAATGACCGGCGTTCTGAATTTCAACGGACTGCCGTTTCGCTGCATCAAGCAATTCGGCTGAAGTTTTTTGGGCGATTTCGGTCGCTGTGGTGACTCGGCCTGCCGCATCGTTGATCCGACCCACCAGCACGCGCAGTTCCTCAATGGTGTAGTTAATGGAGTCGGCAATGGCGCCGGTAATGTCCTCGGACACGGTTGCCGTAACGGTCAGATCGCCGTCAGCCAGATCGCCCAGCTCGTTCATCAGACGCAAAATGGCGTCCTGGTTCTGCCGGTTGACTGACTCACTGGCCTGTCGGCTTTGGTCGGCCACTTCCGCCTGGCGACGCGTATCGTCGAGGTAAACCTTGGCCATCATCGCCAGCGCAGCAAGCGCCAGAAGGATCAAGGCAGCCAGGGTTACGCCATAAGCCGCGCGCTCACCGACACCTTGTTGAAACCCTTTTGCCAGTTTGTCCGTCATATCCAGCAGTTCTTCACTGTCCCGGAATATTTTCGATCCCGCCTGCTTTGCGAGCAGCAGCTCTTGCAGGTTACGCATAATCAAGCTAACCGAGTCCTGATATTCTTCGAAGGTGATTGCCACCTCACGAAGTTTGAGTTTTGTCTCCGCATCCGTTGTGGCCGGGATACGTCGTACCGCATCGCCCTTGGTGAGGGCGGCCAACAAGGCGCTGAATGTATAGGTGTCCTTGCCGAGCAAAAAGGCGATTTCAGGGCTGACTTGGTCGCCTACCAACAACGAATTTGCGTTTTTGGCAATACGCTGCGTCAACATCGCCATCTGGTTAGCTGCCGCAATTTCATTCACACCAGAGCTGGTTTGAAGTTTGAGCGCAGCGACCTGCTCTGATAATTCAAGCAATTGTTCGTTCTTTTCGCTGATGGAGCTTGCTTCTGTTCCCAGGAGAACCAGCGTCCCTTGCGCCTCCAACAGCAGCTTGGCATTCTTGTCGGTTTTTTCCCACGTATCGGAGAGCGCCTTCAATTGCGGCTGTACACTGTCTGGCGAGGGAGGTACGGTTTGGTCGAATAATTGACCGCCTTTACTCAAGCGCTCTAGGTTAAGCCCCAGCCTTGAACGAGATTCAAGCAACTGCTTGAATGCCGATGTATTGCCTTGCAGGGCCAGATTGGAGGCCTTAGCCAAACGCTGGGAGAGCATGCGCATTTCACCGGCACTAGCAATATACACGCTGCCGTAGGTTGACTCCTGGTTGTCGTTATAGACGATGCCGGCGACGATCGCCATCAACATCAGTAGAATTCCACCCAGAATCTGCAGCTGTTTGGTAACGGTGTACTGCCCTAGGACGCCCGGGCCAGATCCGGTTTTTTGCTCGGTTACCGGCGGCACGTCATCCATGACCGTGGTTGCCGACACAGTTTGATCCGCGGTGCTTCTTCTGCCAGACAGAAAATCAGGCAATTTCAGATTGAACGCCATAGTGTTTCTCCGGTTACGCCTTCTTGAGGACACGGGTTGTCAAGTGCGGTTTTGATACAAAACTGGCTTAAACGCCAATCTCCATAAAGGTTTCGTCCGCCAGAAGTTCTCGAACGTTAAGCAGTTTCCAGTGACGCCCTTCTTTGTCGGTGTAGGCGGCGCTTGCCCAGAGCGGCAAATCTGCATCAGCCGACACGGGAGTCAGGTCATCCACATTGCGCAAACCCAGCATTCGCGTCACCAGCAAGGCTGCGTTGTTGCCATGGCGCGTGCCAATCAGCAGCAAGCGTGAACTGGTGTTTTGCGGCGTTGCCTCTTTACCCTGAAAGGCAGAAAAGTCGGCAACCGAGTAAAGATTCCCCCGAATGTTGGCAATACCGACAAACCAGTGTTTGGTCAAGGGCACGCTGGTCAATGGTGTCAGCGGTATGATTTCACCGGAATCGGTCAAATTAAGCAACCAGAAGTCGGCGCCCGCCTGAACACCCAGCAAGCCCGCAGCGCTCTGTTCGCTGGCACCCGCCAGCCGCGTAGCCAAGTGCGCCTGAAACTCGCGGAGACTGCCTTTTCTAGCCATACGCTTGATCGGGCTTAAAGGGCGGCGATCTTGGCCAGCAATTCTTCGCTGTTAACCGGTTTGACCATGTAATCCTGTGCGCCCTGGCGCAGGCCCCATATCTTGTCGGTTTCCTGGCCTTTGGACGTACATACGATCACCGGGATATGCTTGGTCGCATCATCGCGGGTCAGCGTCCGGGTAGCCTGATAGCCATTCAGGCCGGGCATCACGACATCCATCAAAACCAGATCCGGCAATTCGGCCTTGGCCTTCTCGATACCCTCTTCACCGCTCTCGGCAGTAATAACCTGATACCCATTCTTGGTTAGCAGCTCAACCAACACATGGCGCTCTGTGGGGGAATCGTCAACAACGAGTATTTTTTTAACGGGCATGGCAGTAGCTCCCTAAATTGCCTTTGAATCAGTAATATTTGCTCAGGTCTTGGCCGGAGCGAAAGTTGCAACGGCCTGTAGCAGGCTGTCTTTGGTAAATGGCTTGGTCAGGTACTGATCGGAACCGACCATGCGTCCGCGCGCCCGATCAAACAAACCATCCTTGGAGGACAGCATGATCAGCGGCGTCGTACGGAAACGCTGGTTTTTCTTGATCAGGGCGCAGGTCTGGTAGCCATCAAGACGGGGCATCATGATGTCGCAAAAAATGACTTCGGGTTGGTGATCCGCAATTTTCGCCAGCGCGTCAAAACCATCTTCGGCAAGCACCACCTGGCATCCGGCTTGCACGAGGAAGATCTCCGCGCTACGCCGGATCGTGTTGCTGTCGTCGATGATCATCACCTTGATGCCACTTAAATTTGCAACGTCAGCCAATTCCCACCTCCAGGGCGCCCTTCGGTTTGGAGTCTTGCAAGGGCTCTGATTATGCCAGATTCCCTCGTCCAGACGGCACTATACATCAATGTCTTATATTTCAACCATTTCGAAATCATCCTTACGCGC
>JANNGP010000005.1:0-16401 GCA_031403915.1 Betaproteobacteria bacterium | reverse complement strand
GCCACCTATCCTCATCCAGCAGTGTCCCAGACCGAGGCGAAATGGCCGATTTCACCCTCGATGTGGCCTGGGAAGATATTGTTTTCGCGCGTGCCCATGCCAATGATTTCAAGCGTATCGCCGTGCTTACGCACAGTCAGTGGGTGGCGTGGAGCGCGTGGTTGCCGAAGATTTTTGTACAAGCCGACATGCAGGTTTTTGCAGATGAAGCCGAGGCGCGTGCCTGGCTGGATAGCGGGAATGAGGGTGAGACATCGGCATGAGCTTTTCGACGGTACTGTCCTGTGAGGTCTTGGCCAATCACCTGAACGATCCGGCCTGGCGCATTGTTGACTGCCGTCACCTGCTTTCGGATGTGGGCTACGGTGAACGTGCCTATGCCGACGGGCACCTGCCCGGTGCTTGCTTCCTGCATCTGGACCGTGACCTGTCTGGCCCGATGAACGGCAAGAACGGTCGGCACCCATTGCCCGATCCGCTGGCGCTTGCGGGAAAACTCGGCGCTCTCGGTATTACACGTCAGACTCAGGTGGTGGCCTACGACGACGCGGGCGGCATGATCGCCGGGCGGCTGTGGTGGCTGCTGCGCTGGTTGGGGCATGAGCGCGTTGCTGTGCTCGACGGCGGTATCGGCCAATGGGTCAAGGAAGGACGGTCTCTGACGAAGGAAGCTCCGCAAGCCTCACCGGCAACGTTTGAAGTCGCCCCGCGTGACTGGGTGGTGAGTAGCGATGACGTGTTAAGCAATATTAATACGAACGAATTGTGCGTGGTTGATGCCCGTGCGCCGGATCGCTTTCGTGGCGAAAACGAGACGCTGGACCCGGTTGCCGGGCACATTCCCGGTGCGCGTAATCGCTTCTTTCGTGACAATTTGGATGCTGACGGGCTGTTCCGTTCTTCAGCAGAACTGCAGCGCGAATTCCTTGCGCTATTTGCTGGCGTAGAGCCCGCCAAGTCCGTGATGCAGTGCGGCTCGGGTGTGACGGCCTGTCACAACCTGCTGGCCATGGAGATCGCCGGGCTGTACGGCGCAAAACTCTATGCCGGGTCGTGGAGCGAATGGTGCAGCGATCCGGCAAGGCCTGTCACACGGTAGGGTAGGTCAGGGAAAGAAGAGTTTTGCCGTCTCACGACGGACTGCGTACAATACTTTGAGACCGACAACGTAAAGACACAGGCATGAACCGGAAGCCCTCTGACGTATTCCTTCAGCAGCGCGATGCCATCCTGCGCATCACGGCGCTTCATCGCACACAGAACCCGCGCGTGTTTGGTTCAGTTTTGCACGGTAACGACGTTGAAGGCAGCGACCTCGATTTGTTGGTGGAGCCCATGCCGGGTGCCACGCTCTTTGATCTTGGAGCGATTCAGGTCGAACTTGAGGAAGCACTCGGCATCGGCGTGGATGTGCTGACTCCCGGAGACTTGCCGGTGAGGTTCCGCGAACAGGTGTTGCGCGAGGCCAAGCCGGTATGACTTCAAGCAAACAAGTTCGCTTTAAGGACTATCTCGGGCACATGCTCGATGCTACGCATCTGGCGCTGAGTTACGTTGAAGGTTTGTCAAAGGACGATTTCATCGCCGACAGAAAGACCCAGCAGGCCGTCCTTCTGAATCTTATGATTATCGGCGAGGCGGCCTCACAACTTGGCAACGAGTGTGAGGACTTCGTTTCCCGACATCCTGCAATTCCGTGGCGGGAAATGCGCGGTATGCGGAACCGCCTGGCTCATGGGTACTTCGAGGTTAATCTGGATGTCGTTTGGGAAACGATCAGGACGTCGCTACCCGAACTGGAACAGAAGTTGAAGGCGATCAAGGAAAATTATTGAGCTTGGCCACGAAGCGATTCGCTGCAAGGGTTTATGCCGGCTCATGGAGCGAATGGTGCAGTGATCCGGCGCGGCCGGTCGCCCGATAAAATCGGCCTGCAAGGCTCGTGGATATTGGCTTTTAATTTGAAAGCCGCATGCATATTGGTTTGCAGGGCAATTCTTTGTTAGGTAATAAAACGGCCGCTTTGTTTCGCCCCTGACGGGCGAGTCGCCGCTCTGGTGAGCGGCGCTCCGCTCTATCGAGCGGGTACCCTTTTGGCTACGCCGAAACTTCGTTTTCTTGGGTCGCCAAGAAAAAGTCACCAAAAAGAAAGCGACCCTGCGTCACCGCCGGGCTTTGCCCGGTTTCCTGCGCAGGTCGCTTGCGCCGGGTGGCTGCGGAACTCGCCGCTGACGCGGCTCAGACAGTCCTCGCCAACTTCCCCCGGCGCTGCGCGCCCTGCTCGGCGGTGCCGAAGGGGGAAGGGTGGAGCGCAACGGTTTTTTGAATGGTTGTTGCTTTTCGCTGTGCTCGCCGTATTCGCCGTGGTTAAAGGTTTTTGCCATTCTTTGCGAACCTTTGCCCCTTAGCGGCTCTGCATTTCCTTAGGTCACCTTTGCGGTGGGTGTTACGAATTTCGCCGTGGTTAAAAGCGCTTCACAGCGCCGCCGCCAGCCTCGTTCCCCGATCAATCGCCCGTTTTGCGTCCAGTTCGCTAGCGACATCTGCGCCACCGATCAGCGATACCGGTAGGCCTGCGGCACGCAATACGGCTTCCAGTTCGCGCTGCGGCTCTTGCCCGGCGCACACGACGATGGTGTCTACCGGCAGGCATTGCGGTATTCCATCAACGACGAGATGCAATCCGGCGTCATCCACGCGTTCGTAACTCACGTTGGAGAGCATTTCAACCTTGCGCTTTTTGAGCAGGCTGCGGCGAATCCAGCCGGTAGTCTTGGCCAGCCCTTGACCGACCTTGGATGTTTTGCGCTGCAATAGCCAGACTTGACGGGAGAGGGTGGCTTTCTCGGGTTTTTTCAGGCCGCCGCGGTCGGCCAGTGTCGTGTCGATTCCCCATTCCGCCTGATAGTGCGCCAGTTCGTTCATGGTGTCGTATGCGTGGGTCAGGAATTCGGCCACATCAAAACCGATACCGCCGGCACCAATGACGGCGACTTTGGCTCCGGCCGGTTTGCGGCCTTCGATCAGGTCGAAATAGGAGATAACTTTGGCGTGCTCACTGCCGGGAATGTCGAGCTTGCGCGGAATGATGCCGGTCGCCAGAACGACATGGTCGAAGCCGCCTTGCACAAGTTCGTCCGTACTCACGCGTTGGCCGAGCCGCAACTCGACCTTGGCCTTGGCCAAACGAACATTGAAGTAGCGCAGCGTTTCGGCGAATTCCTCCTTGCCGGGAATCTTTCGGGCGATGTTGAATTGTCCGCCGATCACTGGTGCGGCGTCGAACAGGGTGACGTGGTGCCCGCGCTCGGCCGCTGTGGCCGCGCAGGCCATGCCGGCCGGGCCGGCGCCAACGACTGCAATTTTCTTCGGGCATTGTGTTTTGACGATGAGCAGTTCGGTTTCGTGGCAGGCGCGCGGATTAACGAGACAGGACGCCAGCTTTCCCTCAAAAACATGATCCAGGCAGGCCTGATTGCAGGCGATACAGGTATTGATCTCGTCGGCACGGCCTGCGGCCGCCTTGTTGACGAAGTCGGCATCGGCGAGGAAAGGGCGAGCCATCGACACCATGTCGGCGCTGCCCGAGGCGATGATCTCTTCGGCGACTTCCGGGGTGTTGATGCGGTTGGTGGTGATGAGCGGGATGTTGACTTCACCCATCATGCGTTGGGTCACCCACGCAAAGGCGGCGCGCGGCACCATGGTGGCGATGGTCGGGATGCGCGCTTCGTGCCAGCCGATGCCGGTGTTGATGAGCGTGGCACCTGCGGTTTCAATGGCTTTGGCTAGCGCGACGATTTCGTCCCAAGTGCTGCCGCCGTCAACAAGGTCGAGCATCGAAAGGCGGAAGATGATGATGAAGTCAGGGCCAACGGCCTCACGAACGCTGCGCACTGTCTCAACGGCAAAGCGGATGCGGTTCTCGAAACTGCCGCCCCATTCGTCCGTGCGCAGGTTGGTTTTGGGGGCGATGAACTGGTTGATCAGGTAGCCCTCGGAACCCATGACCTCGACGCCATCATAGCCGGCACGTTGCGCAAGGGCGGCGCAGTGAGCGTAGTCAGCGATGGTTTTGCGCACACCCCAACACGTGAGTGCACGCGGGGTGAAGCGGCTGATTGGCGAACGCAGACGCGACGCTGAGACGATGAATGGATGGTAGCCGTAGCGCCCGGTGTGCAGTATTTGCAGGGCGATCTTGCCGCCTTCGGCATGCACAGCGCCGGTAATCAGGCGATGCTTCGCGAGTTGCCAGAAATAGGAAAGTTGCGAGCCGAAGGGCGAGACACGCCCGGCAAAGTTGGGCGAAAAACCACCAGTGACGATCAGGCCGACGCCGCCACAGGCGCGCTCGGCGTAGAAAGCGGCCAAGCGCGTGAAGCCCTTGGGCGCTTCTTCCAGCCCGGTGTGCATGGAGCCCATCAGCACACGGTTTTTCAGTGTCGTAAAACCGAGGTCGAGCGGCGCAAGCAGGTGCGGATAAGCGTTGTCAGGCATTCTTGCAGTTTCCGGTGCGGTTAGCCTTGAGCTACACGGCGTTCATTGATTCCAGTGCGCCGTTCAGCGCAGATTCGAAGATTTCCTTTTCTTGCAGAATGCTGGCGTTCCCGTCGCGTATCTGGCGTGTCAATGCTTCGGGTGCAATCGAGATGGCTTTGGCCGAGCGGTGGTTGCTAAAGAGCAGAATGCCGCGTTGCGGGCTGATCCAGTTGAGTCGTTCGCGACTGAAGACTTCTTCTCCGAACAGGTATTCGCGGAACTCCACCCAGTCGCCGCGCTTCAGTTCGCTGACCTGACGATAGATTTCGCGGTCATCCGCTCGCCAGATCGGGCTGCCACCGACCAACGTGATTTCTTCAACATCGACACCGTTGTCGAAGCTGTGTGTGATTTGCAATTCGCCGTCTGTTTCCGAGACCGAGATGCCGCTGATATCGAGGCCGCCATTCAGAGTGCTATCGTCCCATTCAGCTTCCGGATTCGGGCTTTTTGGCGTGGGAGTTTCACCCTTGAGCGCGGCCGAGTGGCACTTGACCAGCGCGTCAAAAAAAGCACTGCGCTGCTCGGGATCGGCTTTAACGCTATCCAGCCCCTTGTTGAGCTGCCCCAGCAGTTTGGGCAGCAGACTGATCAGCTTGAGGCGATCGTCCGGTGATTTTTTGGCCTGAATGCTCCAGGCCAGATCCTTCATGGTCTCGTTGACGGCCAGCCAGTCAGCGCTCTGTTCGTCGTTGGCGAGCGCAATCGCCTGCAACACACCTACCCAGTGTTCATGCAAAAAGGCGTCCACCAGTGACGGCAATGCGGCGCTGGCGCTAAAGGTATGCACGGCGCGCTTCGCACGTTCCCAACCTTCCGCTTCCTGTTCGCGCAGCATGACGATATTGGCAGCGGTCAACGCGGTATTGTCTTCCTCGCCTTCCCGTTCGTCGACGAAGGCTTCCAGCTCGGAGAGCGCCGTCCCGAATACTTCGACATCGTTCTCAAACTCTGTCTGGATCTTCTCGACGAGTTCAGCCAGCTTGCAATAAAAAGGATCGGTCTCGTCGACTGAACTTCCCCAACGAATGGAGACGCCGGAAACGCTGCCGAGGAATCGGCGCGTGGGGTGCTGGCGGTCGGCAAAAAAGCCGGGATTGAGCATGGCCACCTTGAGCACAGGAATTTGCAGCCGGCTGATCAGTGCCTTGACGGCAACGGGGATGTGCGCATCGTCGAAAATAAAGTCGAACAACATGGCCACGATGTCGATCGTTACCGCTTCCAGCCCGCCAACCTGCTGCGCATTCTCCGACTCGCGAACCATGCGCACCTGATTGACGATGACGCCGCCGGTCTCGCCCGAGGGTACGCGCTGCATTTCGTTGAGCGAGGAGAGCAGAAGCCGATTGATGGCGTCTGTATCCAGTGCTATGCCCTGCCCCCCGGAGGGAAAGGCACCTTGGGGTATTGCGCCAGCCATGCCGGTCGTTCCGCCTGCCGTCATGATGGGCATGTTGCCCGCGCGTGCCTGAGCCAGCCGTTGCAAGGCCTCAAGAATGCCTTCGCCGGCGTTGGGTGCTGCGCCGCCAGGAGCGCCTGCCGAGCCGGAGGTCGCTGAATGCGTGGAATGCGCGGATGACAACGAAGCGGGTTCGCCCGCTGCCGAGCTTCGCCGATAGGTTCGTTTGAGGTCGGGTAGAATGCCGCGTTCGATCAGGTAGACGTTGATTTGTTGGTAAATCGCGGGCAGCGCCGTGTGCAGTTGGCGCTCCAGGCGGCGCATCAAAAGCAGTCGCCCTTCGGCATCCGATCCAATCGTGGCGCAGGAATCGGAAAGTGCCCGGCAAATGATGGGCGGAGCCAGCGGGTTGACGCTGTCCGTCAGTTCGTCGTGACCGAGCAGGGCGGCAACACGACGATTGAGTGTGTACAACTCGGCATCGCAGGTTTCGGAAAGCTGGGCAGAAAATTCACGAATGACAATGTGTTCGGAAAGATCTTCGTCGTCCAGCAATTGTAGACCTTCAAAGTCAGGTAGTTCGAGCGCCGCCGCGGTCTGGCTTTCCTTCAGGCTTTCCTGATTCTGGCAACGCTCCGCTTCGGCCGAAAGATCGCGCCGGAAAGTTTCAACAAGATGCGACCAGTCCTTCTCGATGTCAGCACGAAGATCAAGATATCGTGTTTGTTTCAGCCGCTCCCGCGTTGAATCGGCGAGAACAAAAAGCTCTTCGGAAATTGGCGTTGCCACCCCGCGCAGCCAGACGCACAGGTGGGTAACCAGTTGATCCCGGCACTCCGCAAGAATGCGTTGTCCGGGACTGCGATCCCGGCCCAGACTATTGAGGGAAACAACTTTGTTGGCAGGGGCGTTGCTCACAGCAGGACTCCCGACAAGTCCGTCGCGCGTGAAGGAGTGGTAGTGGTGCAGTGCCGGAAAAATTGAATCACGATCAACCCCGCTTTCTGGTAGTCCCGCTGCCGTGGCCGTTGAAGTCGCAGTTTTAGTTGAACTCTCGCGGCGGTAGGTCGGTGACTTTGCGTCGCCGTCTTTCGACGGGTTTGCCTTGTTTCAGAGGCCGCTAGCTTGCGCTGTGGCGGCCATGGTCAATGGTATCGCGAGGAATGGAGCGCCACGAAACTCTTCAAACGACTCTTCAACACCTCTTGGTGCGATACGGCATGTAAGTTCCATACTATCGGAAACCCGAAGGAAATCAAGACCGTTCAGAATTTATTTGCGCCTGCGCCCAACTGACGTGTTCGCGTACCAGTGCGGAAGGGTGATTCAGGCGGGTGTTAAGAGCCGCCAGCGCCGCTTCGGATTTCGGCGCGTTGCCCAGTGCCACGGCGATGTTGCGCAACCAGCGCTCGTGCCCGATGCGACGGATCGGGCTGCCGGCCAGCCGACTTTCAAATTCCGCTTCAGTCCAGGCAAAAAGTTCGGCCAGCGGTGTCGCATCCAGCCCGTTGCGCACGGCAAAGTCGGGGTCGCCAAGTTGGGCAAAGCTGTTCCACGGACAACACAGCTGGCAGTCGTCGCAGCCATAGATGCGATTGCCGATCAGCGGCCGCAGTTCCAGCGGAATAGCGCCTTGTAATTCGATGGTCAGGTAGGAGATGCATAAGCGGGCATCCACGTCGTACGGGGCGATGATGGCGGCGGTCGGACAGACCTCAAGGCAGCGCGTACAGTCGCCACAGTGCTCGCTGATTGGCGTGTCCGGTGGCAAAAGCAGATTGGTATAGATTTCACCGAGAAAATGCCAGGAGCCCTCGCGGGTGAGCGACAGCGAGTGTTTTCCCCGCCAGGCAATGCCCGACTGGTGGGCGAATTCAACTTCCATGACCGGGGCTGAATCGGAAAAGACGCGGTAGGCAAAATCACAGCCATGCTTTCCAAGTTCGGCATGAATCCGGTCTGCCAGCTTTTGCAGGCGGTTGCGGATGGTCTTGTGATAGTCACGACCAAGGGCGTAGCGCGAGATGTACCCCAATTCGCCGTTAGCGAGCACCTGCTCACTCCCAGCCGCCTTCGGCCAATAGGGGAGGCGGGCCGAAATGACCGACAGCGTGCCGGGCACCAACGCTTCCGGTTGGGCACGCAGGGCGGCGTGTTTGGCCATATAATCCATCTCGCCGTGCTGGCCGAGTTCAAGCCAGAGCAACAGTTTGGGGGTGGCGGCGGACACGTCGGCGCGGGCAACGCCTAATTCGGCAAAGCCCAGTTCCAGCCCCCAGCTTTTGATTTTTTTAGACAGCGCAACGAAATCGGCCTCGCCCAAGGCTGATGTCAACGCATTCGTATCGGAGTTCTTTTCTTGCATAGCCCGGATCATAACCAGTCCACGCTTACCCTGCACTTGCCGGACGAGGCGGAAACCATCGCCCTTGGCCGAGAACTGGCGCCATTGCTGGCTCCCGGCATGGTTGTCTGGCTCGATGGCGATCTGGGAGCAGGTAAAACCACCCTGGCGCGTGCCCTGCTGCGCGGGCTGGGCCACACCGGCTCAGTCAAAAGCCCTACTTACACACTGGTTGAAGTTTACGTAGTTTCGAGCATATACTGGTATCACTTTGATTTTTATCGATTCAATGAACCTGAAGAGTTTGAAGATGCCGGCCTTGGCGAGTACTTCCGAAAAGATGCCGTCTGTTTGGTCGAGTGGCCTGAGAAGGCCGCTGGCTACGTGCCGCCGGCCGATCTCGCCCTGGTTTTCCGTTTTGCTGGCGACTCGCCGGAATCCGGCCGGGAGCTTGCACTGGTTGCCCGCAGCGAGGCCGGCCAGCAATGTCTGAGAAAATTCAAGAACTGCAGTTCAGGCGTCGCGAACTCATCAAATTTGCCGGGGCGTCGCTGTTCTTGCTAGTGACTCCGGTGGCGCGTGCCGCTGCAGATCGAAATCCCGGCATCCTCGCCGTTCGCGTGTGGCCGGCCGCCGATTACACACGGGTGGCCATAGAACACAGCGCGCCACTGAAATTCAGCCACTTCACAATCAAGAATCCGGATCGGCTGGTCGTCGATCTTGAGGGCATTGAATTCAACAGTGTGCTTGAGGGCATGTCCAACAAAGTTGCCCCGGATGATCCCAACATCAAGCTGTTGCGCGCCGGGCGCTTCAAGCCGGGCGTTGTGCGTCTGGTGATGGAGCTCAAGAACGAAGTCAAGCCGCAGGTCTTTGTGCTGCCGCCGGTCGGCGAGTACGGCCATCGTTTGGTGCTGGACGTTTACCCGCTGGAACCGCCGGATTTGCTGCTTCAATTCATCGAAAAGAATGAGGCATTTTTGAAAGACAACGGTATTCAGGTTCAGCGCAAAGTAGAGTCTGATATCAAGGCAGAGCCACCGCGTCAGGGCAAGCCGGTCGTCGATCGTCTGGTCACCATCACGCTCGATCCCGGCCATGGCGGCGAAGACCCCGGCGCAATCGGTCGCGGCGGTAGTTACGAAAAGCACGTGACCCTAGCCGTGGCCAAACGCCTGAAAGCCAAGATCGATGCCGAACCCAATATGCGGGCGGTGCTTACGCGCGACACCGACTATTTTGTGCCGCTGCATGTGCGGGTGCAGAAAGCGCGGCGCATTCAGTCTGATCTGTTCGTCTCGATTCACGCGGATGCTTTTACCCGCCCGGATGCCAACGGTTCATCCGTCTTTGCCTTGTCCGAAAGCGGCGCGTCGAGTTCGGCTGCACGTTATCTGGCGCAGAAGGAGAACGCGGCCGATCTGGTCGGCGGCGTCAATATTGATGTCAAAGACCCGATGCTGGCCCGCACGCTGCTCGATCTGTCGCAAACAGCAACGATCAGCGACAGCCTCAAGCTCGGCAAGGCAGTGCTGAGCGAAATCGGTGGTATCAACCGCTTGCACAAGGCCAGTGTCGAACAGGCCGGCTTTGCCGTGCTCAAAGCGCCGGATATCCCCTCCATCCTGATCGAAACGGCCTTCATATCCAACCCGGGAGAAGAGCGACGCCTCAATGACGAGGACTATCAAGACAAAATGGCCGAAGCCATTATCTCGGGTGTACGCAAATACTTCGCCAAAAACCCGCCACTGGCCAAGTCCAAGCTGGCACGGCTGAATTAGACTTTCTTGAGCATGCTCCGGCGCTGCCGTGCCGGACTCAAATAGGTTTTGAATTATCAGCTGGCGCTGCTAAAATGCCGTCCCTGCGCATGATTGATGGATGGCAGAGCCGCTGTAGCTCAGTTGGTAGAGCAGCGCATTCGTAATGCGAAGGTCACCAGTTCGATTCCGGTCAGCGGCACCAGTAACACAAAGCGATTAGCCCAACTCACAAGGTTGGGCTTTTTGCTTTCTGTCATTTGTTTTGTTCGCGCATTGGCTTGATGCAGATAAGCGGCCGCCATTCTTCGGCAAACCGGCACTATTTTTCAGACGGTTTTCCCTTGCTTCCCCACCAACGTAAGCCATCGCTCGCGTGACTCGTGCCCCTTGCTAAACTGTCATAGTCAATTTCAAAAACCACCTGGCTGGCAACTGCTACTCCTTGTAGCTCGCCAGGGCGAAACTTTACAGGGAGGAATGCTGCCGAAACAGCATCCTCATGTGCTGGCGACAAATTGCTATTGACTATCTCGACTCGGTCAACCACCCCGTTCGCGCTGACGAACAAGCGCAACGCTACCCTGCCGTTTTTTGGCTTCTGCTTTTCCGTTGCTTCCGGTTCGGCGATTAATGGTTCGCTCTGCAATACGGGGGGTATCGTCAGTTCCGAGCGTCGTAAATAGGTAACCACTTCGGGTTTGGTTATGTAAGCCGGTTTGTCTTGATTGGGCTCCGGTTTAGGTAAAAGAAGCCCCCAAAGTTCTTTGCTGATACTTGTTTCTACTGATTTTGGAGTTGGCAGGGAGCTTTCTGGATTGCCTGATTCTTGTGGTTTTGTATCACCCTCAACGCCATCTTCAAAACCCGATACGTTTTGCTCGACTATTCCGTGCGGCTCAGCGTGATGCAGTGTTGCGTTGAGAGCTAAGGCACCGGGGTTCTGGGAACGGACACCCATCGGGCGATTGGGAACAGCCTGAATTCCCAATAATGACAGATGAAGGGCGATAGAAAGGCACAATGCCCAAAACAAATTCTTAGGCATTTTTTCGTGCAAATTGAAATGAAAAATATGTTTCAAAACAGATAGTTGACCAATGATGTTGAAATTTTAACCAGTTTTCGAGCCGATTCTACAGCCTGGGTAAGCGCTCGCGTTGCCACTTGTCCCAAAGATCACACCGCACGTCGTCTGCTATTTGCGTGCCACAGGCATTCAGCTATCATCAGGCTGAATGATTGAGGTATGCCTTCGCTATATCTACCAACGACAGTGGGCGGGAAAATGAAAATCGGGAAAAAACTTAGTGGCTTCACCCTGATCGAGTTGATGATCGTCGTCGCAATCGTCGGCATACTTGCCGGGATCGCGATCCCGGCCTATAACGACTATCTCGTGCGGTCGCGGATTACCCATGCAACGTCGGGGCTTTCGGCGAAGCGTGTGCAAATGGAGCAGTCCTTTCAGGACTACCATGACTATACATTCACCCGGGCTGCGGCTGGGGTTGACCCAGGGGTGGTTGCGCCGTGCGTAGCTGCGGCCGAAACCGGCAAGTACTTTAATATTACCTGTGTTGCGACCGCTACTACTTACACCTTGACGGCTACCGGTACGGGTCAAATGGCCGGTTTTATTTACACAGTCAATCAATCCAATGCCAAAACCAGCCCGTTTTCCGGAGCCCCTACAGGCTGGGCTGCGCATTCTCCAGACAACTGCTGGGTTACAGGCAAAGGGGGCGCGTGTTGAAAGCTTGGCGCGGCTTCAGTCTGGTCGAGTTGATCGTCGGCATGGCGGTATTTGGCGTGTTGCTTGCCTTGGCGATGCCCAGTTTCTCGGGCTGGATTCGAAATGCAAAAATACGTACTACCGCCGAGTCGGTGCAGAACGGTCTGCAACTGGCCAAGGCTGAAGCGGTCAGGCGTAATACTGCCGCACGGTTCCAGTTAATCGATGTGGTCGACAATACTTGCGCTCTGAATTCTGCCGGCCCGCATTGGGTCGTTAGTCTTGATAGTGTTGTTGCCAAATGTGGAACTGCAGCTTCTGATACGGCTGACCCTCGCATTATTCAATTGCGCGGTGGTGCCGAGGGCTCCGACAATAATACGGTATTGGCAGCGGCCCTGGCGGGCGGTGGCGCAGCGCAATCCGCACTCGTTTTCAATGGCATGGGGCGTTTGACACCAACGCCCACTGCCAGTATCAATATCGATATCAAACCAAAAACCGGGACGGGGGCGTGTCTTGCCGATAACGGAAAGATCCGTTGTCTGCAGATTGTTGTTTCTGTCGGGGGGCAGATACGGATGTGTGACCCCGCTTTGCCAAGTGGCGATACGCAGGCCTGCTCATGAAAACACAACCAATTCATGCAAATGCTCAATCCGGCATCATGTTGCTGGAGGCGTTGATTGCTGTCCTGATATTCTCGCTCGGCATTCTCACGATCATTGCGCTACAGGCTACCGCAATCAAGCTAACCAGTGATGCTAAGTATCGTACAAATGCGACATTGCTGGCCAATAGATTGATCGGCCAGATGTGGGTGAGTGGTGGTGACCTCGCTGCGCTGAAGGCCAACTTCGAGACGGGGGGTGCGGCGTACACTGCCTGGGCCGCTGACGTAGCAGACACAGAGGGTTTGCCTGGTGTTGGAGCTGCGGCAAGCGGTGTCGTGGCCACCTTGCCACTGGTGGTGGTGGACGATACAGCGGGTGCAACTGCAGGGCAGGTCACTATAACACTTTTTTGGCGAACCCCCGAGATGCCGGCAAATAAGCCCGGACACCAGCATGTTGTCGCTTCGCAAATAGTTAAAAATAACCCGTAGAACACCATGAAAAAACCCGCACATCATAAAGTTTGTGTCGACAACGCTGGCTTCACACTGGTTGAAGTCATGGTCGCCATGGTAATTGGCATGATTGGTATCATCATCATGATGCAGGTTTTTGCTGCAGCAGAGGGGCAAAAGAGGTCTACCACGGGCGCGGGCGATGCGCAAACCAGTGGTGCAATGGCTCTCTATGCGTTACAGCGCGACATTCGTCAAAGCGGCTACGGGCTAAATGCACTGAATGTGCTGGGTTGTCCGCTTGCCCTTGGGGCCCCGTCAAGCCATACGCTTTCGCAGTTGGCGCCATTGATGATTAATCCACCGGCAGCTGATGTGCCTGCAGGAGACGCCAATACCGACACCTTGCTGATTGCCTATGGTAGCAGCGAAGGTTCGCCGGAAGGCGATGCGATTACTGCAATTAATGGTACCCAACTCGGCGTCCTGACACCTGTCAATTTTGCCGTTGGACATCGGGTAATTGCTGCGCCGTCTTCACCCCTCAACGGTTGCACTCTTACGTTGGCAACAGTGTCGGGTACATCGCCGCCGAATGTTACGGTAAGTTCAAGCGGTGCGCTTGAAGGTGGTTCATTGTTTAATCTTGGTGCCTCCCCGAGAATTCTGGCTTACGCTGTTCGTAACGGTAACCTGACCGTGTGCAACTACATGGCAGTCGATTGCAGTGCTGCCTGTACGGCCGTCGATGGCACCTGTAGTGCCAGTTGGGTGCCAATTGTCAGCGATGTCGTTAGCATGCGCGCGCAGTATGGCCATGCATCAACCACAACGAGTGGTGTTGATTCTTGGGATCAAACTACGCCGCCAGTAAGCACTCCTGCTCAGGCGACGCTGGCCTGCCTCTGGGCCAGAACGTCTGCTGTGCGAATTGCTGTAGTTGTGCGTAACAGCCAGGTGGATAAAGACGTGCTTACCGGGGTGGCGCCGGTTTGGGAAGGGAGCGCAGGTGCCCCGTTTGTTCTTACTGCCAGAGCCAACTGGCAGAATTACCGCTACAAAGTATTTGAAACTGTCGTTCCAATGCGTAACTTGCCCTGGATGGCCTCATGTTAAAAAATCCTTCACAACCAGCTCGGTTATTGACCGTTCAGACTTCCTTCAAGCAGCGAGGGGTTGTGCTGCTCATCGCCATGATCATCCTTATCGCCTTGACGCTGGCAGGTGTCGCGCTGCTTCGCTCGGTCGATACCGCCAATATCGTTGCCGGCAATATGTCTTTCCATGAATCAGCAACTCAGGCGGGAGAACGAAGCACGGAGGCTGCAATCAACAATTGGCTGGGTCCGAAAACACTTGCTAAGAGTCCGTTACTCAATAGTCATAATGCTGCCAATGGTTACCGTGCGGTTCGGCTAGACCCGTCTGCCGGGCAGTCGTGGGACGCTTTCTGGAGCGCTACGCTCGCAGCACAGGCGATAACGGGCGCAACCGATGCGGCTGGCAATACGGTCTCTTACGTTGTCCAGAGGCTGTGCGATGCCGAGGGTACTCCGACCGCCGTCAACTGCTCTAAACCTCCCAGTACCGATACGGGAGGAAGTTTCGGAGCTGGAGCGGTATCGCCGATTACGAACAGTCAGGTTTATTACCGGGTCACCACGCGCATTGTCGGGCCACGCAACACCGTGTCCTATATACAGACAATCGTTGCTCTGTAAGTCTATAACGGATTTCCAAAGGAGTTTGCCATGCAAACCAACACGATCGTTGCCAAAACAGGATATTTGATCACGCGACTGGCGCTGATCGCCTTCGCTGCAAGTGTGCATGCCGCGCCCACACAGCTTACCAACTCACCGTTATCCGGTGCTTCGTCGGTCGAGATTCAGCCGAACATTCTGTTTGTGCTGGATGACTCGGGGAGTATGGACTGGGACTACCTGCCTGACTGGGCGGGCCTTGCCACTCAGCTGTATCAAAGCAAAAACCCCAGTTTCAATGGTGTGGCTTACAACCCCACGATTACCTATACGCCGCCTAAATATTTCAATACCGACGGGTCAGCCAATACAACCACCTATCTTAGTCAGAGCTCCGCCAATACCAGCGCTTGGACTACGGTGAAAAATGACGGATACGGTGTTCAAAGCACTGCTTCCAGCAGCTTGATCGGAAATGCGTTCTACTTCACGACGGTTGCCGGCGAGTACTGTACCAACAAAAGCATGAAATCGTGCACAGCTGCCAGCGCACCGAGTGTCACGTACCCGATTGCTGCAAAACTGCGTTGGTGCGCAACAGCTGCAGAGGCTGCCGCAGCGACCCCGACTGCTGGCGCTTGCCAGGCGACACAGATTGAGCCCAATCCGGCACCGCCCGCCACTGCAACCAATATTCCGTTCAATTTCGCGCGTATGCCGTCGCCGCGCACCAGCACCATTACCTTTTCCGGATCGAGCAGTACATCCATCTCCAGCATCCAGGTCAATGCCCAGGAAATCCTGTCAGTGTCTATAGCAGCGACGACCGTTCCGGCAACGATGGCCAGTAACATCGAGAGCAGCATCAACGCCTGTACCTTTGGTCTGACAGGAGGTTGTCAGGTCGTCGGCTATAGTGCGGTTGCTTCAGCCGGCACAGTCACGATCAGTGCGCCCGGTGCCGTCACCTATACACCGGTGATTACCAAGAGCGGTTCAATGAGCGTCACCGGGCCAACGGCGTTCGCGCGCCCGGCAAGCAACCTCGCCCCCGGTGAAAACCTGCTGACGGTCATTACGGGAGCCAGCTCAACCTTTACCAAGGCTACAACCCGCAGTGATTGTGCCGCGGATCCGTGCACCTATGCGGAAGAAATGACCAACTATGCGAACTGGTGGGCGTACTACCGCACTCGCATGCAAACGATGAAGACGGCGACCAGTTTGTCTTTTCAGCCGATTACCGGCAGCTTCCGAGTGGGTTACTCGACAATTAACAACAACACGACTACAGACTTTCAAAATATCGCCTCATTCGACGCCGCTCAGAAAAAAGCCTGGTATGACAAGGTTTTTGCCGCTATCCCCAATCAGAACACCCCGCTGCGTGTCGCCTTGGCCAACGCCGGTCGTTTGTATGCCGGGCGATTGAACAGTACAAGCTTTAACGGCGTTTCTGTCGTTGACCCTGTTCAGCACTATTGCCAGCAAAATGTCACCATTCTTTCAACTGACGGCTACTGGAACGAAGGCGCGGGATTTCAGTGGAACGGTACAAGCGCTGTCGGTGACCAGGATGGCCCGGGACTGGAAACACGCCCACAACTCGATGGAGGCGGACCTCAGGATCAGCAGAGTACGCTTCAGAACAGAAAAGTCCTGACACCGACGACGGCTACCTGGCTGCAAAAGAAAACCGAGCAACTGCAGAGTAAGTCCGCGCTGCTTGAAACAAGAACGTTTACGGACAAGGAACAGAGAACAGCGACGCTCCAGAGCAAGACCGGGCAGTGGCAGAGCCAAGACTGGAAGCTCCAGAGCAGAACAAACAACGTGCAGC
>JANNGP010000004.1:0-2224 GCA_031403915.1 Betaproteobacteria bacterium | reverse complement strand
TGAACGATCCGCCGGGCTGCGGGTCGAAGGCCGTGAGCTGGACCAAGAGGTTTGTCGCCGGGCCTCCGAGATCGACCAGCGCGTCCCACACGAACGCTTGATGACACTGACGGGCCGACCGGTGCTTTTGCCCGTGACCGAATCGAAATACACCGCCAGATCGTCGGTCGCATTCGAGAAACCACGACCGGTGCTTTCAGAGTAGTAACAGATTGAATCCGGCGCGATGATATCGGGCACGTTGCTCAAGCTCGAATACATGATCAGGCTTTCGTTCAGGTTATAGAGGTAATGCGTTTCCGTGCTGCCGTTCTGATCGGGGGCGTTATCCAGACGGATGATGCCGGAGTCGAGCGAGGACGGTTCTCCCTTTCATTTTTCATTGCCCTGCCACGGACGTTTTTCACGGCACTTCTGCCAGAAATGAAAGCACTGAAGCGCTGTATTGGTGGGACATTAAGGCGGTAGTCCGGGGAGAAACACCCCGCGGCCGAACACTATAATCATCGTAACATTTTGTGATCATTTCCAAGCCGCATTTTCCGGGGAGACACGCCGGACAAGCGTTGCCAACGCCAGGCCTTTTCCCGACGTCAAGGCTGTGCCAAAAGAATGGCGCGAGCGTTTGCCGGAACACATCAAGGTCTATGTAGCGTTGAACCTGTTCATGCAGCGTGTCACGAAGTCGGCAGGCGCCGTCTGCCACTTGCCCACATCGAAGATGCAGTCGCTAAACTACTGCGCCGACGCCTTCAGCCAGTTCTCGATAGCAACGCCGGGATACTTGGCAAAGTCCTTCTCATTGTTGGTCACCACCGTCACGCCGAGCGCCACCGCTTGAGCGGCGATCAGTTTGTCCAAATGATCCTTCTTGCTCTCGCGTGTCGCCAGCCGGATCGGCCCGTACGCCAACGCGGCATCCGTATCGAAAGGCACGACTGGAATATCCTCGACCAGACTAAGCAGGTTGACACGCTCACGCTCTGGACTGGCCGACACCGCCACACCGTATTGAAGTTCGGCAAAAGTGATCGCCGACATCACTACGTCGCCGACATAACATTGCGCAAAGCGTCGCGCAACCTCTTCCGGCTGATGCTTCATCAGGTAGATGCACATGTTGGTATCAAGCAAGTAGCGCGGCATTACAGCGAATCCCGTTCGTCCTGCACCTGGTCGCCGCGCCCCTCGGCCATGAAATCGGCAGAAAAGGCAGCGAATTTGCCCAGGACGCCCGACAACGAGCGACGCGCTGGACGAATCCGGATTTCATCGCCCAGGCGCTCGATCTCCAACTCAACATCCGTGCGTTCATACGCCAAGTCAGCCGGAATCCGTACCGCCTGTGAATTACCATTTTTGAAAGCCCGAGTGGTCAACATCCCGATCTCCTCTGAGATAAAAGTGAGTACACAGATGTACTATAGTTTTTTTGGACGAACAAGTAAATACACGGATGTACAACCACCCAAGTAACAGTCAGCAACGCAAATCATGTCAGCACATTTTTCAACAACCAATCAGCAGCAATGATCGATGTTTTTCATCACATGGCATCGACTTGGTTTCGGGCAACGGCGATAAAGAAATGCTGCAACCAGCATGAATATGTGCGCGGCGGCGTGAATTTCGTACAGATTTGGCGGTTTGAAAGTCACGGACTAAGTGAGGTACCAATCACCCGTCGATCTGATCTTTCATGCGGAAGCTTTTGCCCTCAATGAGCACGGTTTCGGCGTGATGGAGTAGTCGGTCGAGAAGCGCCGAAGTCAGCGTACTGTCGTTATTGAAGATCTCTGGCCAGTGCTTGTAGGCACGGTTCGAGGTGATGATCAGGGCGCCACGCTCATAGCGTCCGCTGATGACCTGGAAGAGCAGGTCGGCGCCATGCTTGTCGATGGGCAAATACCCGAGCTCGTCGACGATCAGCAGGCGCGGCTGGAGATACTTATGCAGTTCGCGCTTGAGATTGCCGTGCGCCTGCGCCGCCGAGAGCGTGTTGATGATATCCACCGCCGTGGTAAAAAGCGTCGAGTAACCGCGCAGACAGGCGGTATGCCCGAGGGCGATACTGAGATGACTCTTACCCAGGCCGACATTGGAAATGAAGATCACGTTGGCGTGCTCCTCAATGAAGCGCAGGCGGAAGAGATTCTGGATCTGGGGCCGGTTGATCTTCTTCGGCCAGCCCCAGTCGAACTGATCGAGCGTCTTGAGAACCGGG
>JANNGP010000003.1:0-2633 GCA_031403915.1 Betaproteobacteria bacterium | reverse complement strand
AACAAAGAAAGCGCCTGCGAGGAAATTTCAGCACTTCCTCTCGTTCGCCGTGCATCATATAGAACATTTCCGTCTTTCGTCAAGAACGGAAAATGACTGTGGGCCGGAGGCTGTAGGAACGATCGCCACGAATTACGCGACCAGTGGCCGTCGGCGGTCAGAAATGCGCCATAGAGGGCTTTGCTTACCGGGAAGGCAATGAACATCACCAGCAGAACGGAGCAGCCGACCACGGCCGACGAAATGAACAGATCGCCCTTGAAATAGCCGCGTCGGGCCAGACCAAACGCGATGATCATGAGCAGAGCGAGCAGGGCAATGAACGCGCCGATTCCGATGCCGAACTGGTTGCGGGCCAGTTCTCCGAACTGGGCGTTGAAGAAGTCGAACGACCAGCCCGTCGCGCCGATCAGGAAGCCACTGCACAGCAGCCCGAGAAAGCCAGTCAGCCCGCCGGCCAGCAGCCACGTGCTTTGCCTCCTGCCCACAGGAATACGCAGTCCAACTGCCGCAATGCCCAGGCCAAGAATGCCCAGCAGCAGCCATTGGCGGCCATACCGCACGGCCTGCATCAGGCCGTTGGCGGTGTCGGTGCCGCCCATGATTTGCGGCAGTACGCTGTACCAGGCGGTGTCCTGGATGGCGTACCACGGCAAAACGATGTACGCCAACAGGCCGATCACGAGCCAGATGCGAACGGCCATGTTAGGGTTCTTGTTCACCTTGAGTTGTCGTCCAGTCGACTAGCGCGGCAGGGAATTGACGTCTTTTTCCCACTTGGCGATCAATCGGCTGCGTTCGGCGCTGGCGCCGTACTTGGCGTAGTCGTAGTTGATGAACTTGATTGATTTGAAGTCGGGAATGCGCGGGTCGTTCTTGGCGCTCTTGTTCGACGGCAGCTGGAACTGCTTGGCTGCCGCCGCCATTTCCTGCGCGGCCGGGGTCAGCGACCATTCATAAAACTTCTTCGCTGCTTCGAGGTTGCGCGCGCCCTTGATGATGCTCATGGAGCCGATCTCTGCACCCGTGCCTTCGACCGGGGTTACGGTTTCGACCGGAAAACCGGCCATTTTTTCGCCTGGGGCGTCGTGCACGAAGCTGATTGATACGGCGGTTTCTGCCCGTGCGACGGCCTTGATTGGGCCGGTGCCGGAACGCGTGTATTGACCGACATTCTTGTGCAGCGCCTTCAGGTAATCGAAGGCCTTGTCCTCGCCCATCAGCTGCACCAGCGTGGCGACCATGGTGTAGGCGGTGCCGCTGGAGGCGGGGTTGGCAACCTGGATGTCACCCTTGTATTCGGGTTTGAGCAGGTCGGCCCATGATTTGGGCACGGGCAGCTTTTTCTTCGCCAGCAGTTCGGGGTTGTAGCCAAAGCCGAGCGGGCCGGAATAGATGCCGACCGTCTTGTAAGCTGACTGCTGCGCTTGTTGCTGCGCCCAGGCGTGCAACTCGGTCAGGCTGGGGGATTTGTATTCAAGGGTAAGCCCCATCTCGGCCGCCTGCAGGTGCGGGTCGCCCGTGCCGCCAAACCAGATGTCGGTCTTGGGGTTGGCTTTTTCGGCAGCAAGCTGGGCCAGGGCTTCGCCCGAGCCTTTCATGCTGATGTTGATCTTGGTACCCGTTGTTCGTGCGTAAACGGTGCCAATCATGTTGCACCACTCTGCCTGCACTGAACAAATGATGTTGACCTGCCCGGTATCCGCCGCTTGCGCTCCAACTGCAGCAAGACTCATGGTGATGGCCGATGCGACAAAACAGACGGTGCGTTGCATGATGTACTCCTTTGTTCGAGTGATAGGGTGAATTGATTCTATCGCCCGAAAAATCGCATCATGCCGATAAGGCCTCCGATTCTGACGCTTGGCTTTCGGTTAGCTTTCAGATGGCTGTCATTCCAGCCGGAAATAGTCCTCCATAATGACTGGATCGGTGCTCAAGTTCTTCGGCAAGGCCAGCATGGAGCTGGCTGGCTGCCACCAGGGAAGTTCAGGGCCCGACCGGTTTGATCTTGCTGGCAGCGAGCTTGGCGCGGCTGCGTGCTTCGTCCGTGTCGATGCCGGTGGCTACGGCCACGCCCATGCGCCGTTTCTTGAAACTCTCCGGCTTGCCGAACAGGCGCAGGTCGCTGCCCGGAACGCTCAGCGCGTCGGCCACGCCGGCAAAGGCAATTCCCCTGGCATCCAGGCCGCCGTAGATAACGGCCGAAGCGCCGGGCGCGCGCAGGGAGACGTCGACCGGCAGGCCGAGAATGGCGCGGGCGTGCAATTCGAATTCGGAAAGGCGCTGCGAGACCAGGGTGACGAGACCGGTGTCGTGCGGGCGCGGGCTGACTTCGGAGAACCACACCTGATCGCCTTTGACAAAAAGCTCGACACCAAACAAACCGCGGCCACCAAGACTCCCGGTGACGGCCTTGGCGATGGCCCGCGATTGTTCCAGCGCGACGTCGCTCATCGCCTGCGGCTGCCAGGATTCAACGTAGTCGCCATTGACCTGCAGATGCCCGACCGGCTCGCAAAAGTACGTCTCCACGTCGCCGCTGGTACCGATGGCACGGACGGTGAGCAGGGTGATTTCGTAGTCGAAGTCGACGAAGCCTTCGACAATGATGTGGCTCTGGCTGACCCGAC
>JANNGP010000002.1:0-3615 GCA_031403915.1 Betaproteobacteria bacterium | reverse complement strand
GTATGAAACGAGAAGCCGAGTTGGTTGTGGTGATGCCCGTTTACAACGAAGCCGCATCCATCCGTGGCGTTATTCTGGAGTGGCATGAAGAATTGGTTCGACACACACATTTTTTCCATTTTCTCGTTCTCAATGACGGTTCGACAGATGAAACGGCAGCGATTCTGAACAGACTAAAAGCTGCGAATGCCAATCTCTCGGTGATTCATCAGATCAATATTGGTCACGGTCAATGCTGTCTCCGGGGTTATCGCTGGGCACTCGAACATAAAGTTCAGTGGATTCTCCAGCTTGATTCTGACGGACAATGTGATCCGCGATTCTTCAGTGCATTTTGGTCGCGGCGGAACGATTCTGACGTCGTCTATGGACAACGGATTATCCGCAATGATGGATGGAGCCGCAGCTTCATAAGCTGGGTCGTAAAAGTCGTATTGCTTGTTCGCTGCCGCGTGATCTGCGTTGACGCAAACGTACCCTATCGGCTGATGAGAACTCGCATTTTGGAATCAGTATTGCCAAGAATTCCCGGCGATTTTAACCTTGCGAACGTTGCACTTGCCGTGTTGCTCAAACGAACGCCGGGAGTGCGGCACGGTTACATTCCCATTCACTTTCGTAAACGACATGGGGGACAGCCCAGCCTAAACTTTCCTCAATTTGCATTTCGAGCACGCCAGCTAATTAGACAACTCAAGAAACTCGACTGAGGTCCAGTTTTCAAGATAAGATGTTCCTCAAGGTTAATCCAAATCGATGCCCTGGCAATTTGACTATTTGATCGTCGGTGCAGGTTTCGCCGGCTCAGTTTTGGCAGAACGACTGAGTTCCCAGCTTGGGAAGAGCTGTCTGGTGATCGATCGCCGCCATCACATCGGTGGCAATGCTTACGATTACCATGACAGGGCTGGCGTCCTCCTCCACCGTTATGGCGCGCATTATTTCCGCACCAATTCCGGCCGCATCTATGAATATCTCAGCCAATTTACCGACTGGCATCCGGTGGAATATAAAATTCGTTCCTGGACTCATGGGCGGCTTTGGCATTTCCCGATCAATCTGAACACCTTCGAGCAATTGATTGGCCGAGCTTCCACATCCGATGAAATGGAGCGCAGGCTCGCAGGGTGGAGCGTTCCCATCTCAAACCCGCGCAATTCTGAAGAGGTAATAGTTTCCCAGGTAGGCGTGAAGCTTTATAAAATGTTTTTCCAGAACTACACTTTCAAGCAATGGGGCCGCGACGCAAAAGACCTGGACGCCAGCGTCTGTGAACGCATTCCCGTTCGAACCAATCGGGACGACCGCTACTTAACAGACAAATTCCAAGCTCTGCCTAAAGACGGCTACACTCGAATGTTCGAGCGGATGCTGGCACATCCAAAAATCAAAGTGCTGCTAAACACAAATTTCCACCAGGTATTGCCCGAGGTTCGGGTGGACCACATCATCTACACCGGGCCAATTGACGAGTACTTTGGGTGCTGTTATGGCCCATTGTCCTACCGCTCGATTCGCTTCGAAATAGAAACACACGAGCAGGAACACTTCCAACCTGTCGTGCAGGTCAACTATCCAAATGACCATCAGTTTACCCGCATTGTGGAAATAAAGCACGCGACTGGTCAACAACTGCCGCTCACCACGATTGTCCGGGAGTACCCGCAAAACCATACACCCGAACGAGAACCCTTTTATCCGGTTCCCGCACCCGATACGCTAAAACTCTATAACCGATACCGCGAGCGGGCGGAAGCGGAGAAGAACGTCAGTTTTGTCGGAAGGTTGGCGACGTATCGCTATTACAACATGGACCAGGTTATCGGGATGGCCCTCACTGAATATGAAAAGCTCGCAGCGAAAACGGCCCAATGCCCTTCCTGACCAGACCTGTGTGGTCAAAGCTGCCGGCTCGACAAATAGTGCAGTCCCGGCCCTCCTGATGAATTACGGAGGCGCTTTGGTCGTGATCGTTGCCGTGGTCCTGATCTACTCATTTTTGCCTCTCGCGACCGCATTCCAATTCGGCGAAGACGAAGGATACGAACTCATCAAAGCCTTTCTTCACTTCAAGGGTTATGTCCTTTACAAGGAAATATGGAGCGACCAGCCGCCTCTTTTCACTCTTTTGCTCAGCAGCTCATTCCATCTGTTTGGCTCGTCAGTTCTGTCGGCGCGGCTAGTGGCTGCGGGTTTTGGGCTGGTTCTGATGGGATCCTTCCATGAGCTAGTGCGCAGGCGCTCTGGCCCGTGGCACGCGCTGTCAGGGTCGTTTTTCCTGCTCGCAGCTCCGACGGTGCTGCTGTTAAGTGTCTCGGCCATGCAGGAGGTCGCGGCGATAGGGACGGCGCTGCTCTCCACGTGGTTTTTGTTCCAGTGGAATGGACGACGACACTGGGGGTGGCTGGCAGCTTCCGGTATTGTGATGGGTTTGGCCTTGCAAATCAAATTCACTGCAGCCGTTGTCCTGCCGTCCTTCTCGCTTGAGCTGCTCTTGCTGTGTTTGAAAGCACCTGTGGAAACACCGGAGACTGCGCGCCCTCCGGCTGGGGCAAACCAGCCAGTCTTTCGATCCTTGATCACCCGGATCTGGCAACGAGACACATCCGTGAGTTTTTTGATATTGAGCGCGTGCGTGGCGCTGGTCTGCACCGTCGTTGGGCAGCTTTGGGCGCAAGGTTCTCTTCATATCGCAATGGAGGCGCACACGGTTTTGAAAGATGTCCCTGGGATTGATCCGATCGAAAGCTACAAGTTCGACCCTTGGTTTTTCCAAAATCACACCGAATGCATGATCGCTGGCGGAGTCTGCGTGATTGTGGCAATATGGCAAAAGCGTCTTCGGGAAATTGCCTTTCCCACTATGCTGTTGCTGACAACGTCGCTGATCCACGCTGTTCATAAACCGTGGTTCAATTACTACTACATTCATCTGGCGGTTCCGCTGGCGTGGCTGACCGGATGGTGCGTCAACGAAGTGATCCAATACGTGCTGCGAAACTGGACCAGGCGCGCGTTCAATTTGACTTCGACTACAACCTGGAAATATCTGGCGCTTTGCGGGCTTGCTGCACTGGCGATCGTCCGCTCCGAACGGCGGTTGGAAGCGTCTATTAAAAACCTGCGGGAGCAGCCCAGAGCTGATGCAAACCCGATCGTGAAAAAAATGAAGGAGTATGCCGGCCAGACACTATGGGTCTATGCCGAACACCCGATTTACACATTTCACGCTCAATTGCTGGCGCGGCCACAGCTCGCGATAGTTTCACCTAAAAGACTCTGGTCGAATCAAATTGCCACGCAGGAAATCATTGATGTCTGCATGCGGGAAACACCCGGATTACTGGTATTGCCCGGAACAACCTCCCGTCAAGTATGGACGCGCCTACTAGAACAGTATGCCCCGGTTCACATGGATAAAGAGAACATTCTGTATGTTGATCACAAGATCGCCAAATGATCAAAGGGTGTGATCTCGTTCAAGTGTCAAAGTCATTTCACCAACTGCAAAACGTATGAACTCGGACCGGCGCGGTGACATACGATGCGAGTGCTGTGAAAAATCCGACTCCCCTTGGAAACTGTCAAACACGGCCAACCGCGTCGCAAGCGTAC
>JANNGP010000001.1:0-6464 GCA_031403915.1 Betaproteobacteria bacterium | reverse complement strand
CTCACGAGCAGCTACGCTCGGCCTCGACTTTGCCCAGCTCAGCCCGGACTTGCCAACCCACTCCCACGCTGAAACCGAAGGTAAGGGCTGGACAGAATTTGGGCGATTGATCGAGCAAGCGCCAATACCCGTATTCGCCCTCGGCGGTATGAATCGGGAAATGCTCGACGGTGCGGGGGATAGTGGCGCGCACGGAATTGCCCTGATGCGCGGCTGGAACTGAAGGTAGGACGGTCGGTTATTCCGCTGCAGGCAGATCCGAAAGTGGGTCTGTCGTTTCCTGCACCGGCACCCGATACGACTCGGACGCCCAGGCACCCAGATCAATCAGCTTGCAGCGCTCGGAACAGAATGGGCGATACTTGTTGTCCGCACTCCACACGGACTCGCCACCGCATTGCGGACAAGCAACTTTGTTCACTGCCTTGTTCATCAGAGGCTGCAGAAAACCATTTCGAAGGGGACATCAACGCCATTTTCGCAATGGCGTGGCCTGTGTTCGTTGTCGGGCCGGATAAAGCGGATGTTCAGGGCATATTTATTGGCGCTGATTTCAGGCACAAAGGGAGCGTGTAACTTGAGTGAGATACGAACCATTTGGGACCCGCTTCCACCCAGCATCAACTGAAACGCCCCGCCCTTGGCAACCTGCTGTTCAGCACTCCCGCTCGCGCGTAGCAGGCGCAAAACGATGGACAGCCCGCCGTACAAAGGCATGAAAGGCTTTAACCAGCCCAGCAAGGCTTCCTGCCTGCCTGCCGGTGTCTGATGTTGCCAATGATGGTAGGAAGGCAGGTCGAATTCGCACAACCCCCCGGGAATGACCGCCCGACTCTTGATGCCCATCAACCAGTCGTTCTCGCGCAGATGCTGGCCAATTTTTCCGGCCATGCCGAGCAGTGCCGCCGAGGCGTGTTCGATTTCGTAGAGCGCGCCGGAGAGGGCTTCTTCAGAAATCTCGGGATTATTGCGGAAGACCAGTAGGGTCTGACGTTGGCGTTCGAGTTCCTGAATCAGATCCATCTTGAGATCGGCACGACCCGCCACCTCAAGAATTTCAAAAAGGGTGAGCAGCGCCGCATGGTGTTCCCGCGCGCCCTGCTGCTGGATATAGTAGTTTGCCTTGTCGAATAAATCTTCAAGACGCAACAGGGTACGTATGCGCTCATTGAAGGGGTATTCGTATGTAATCACGCCACCGCCCTGTTAAATAACGGGAATTCCGTACGATTCTGAGGCATTTAAAGCAAAATCTCAATGCTTTGCATTAAGTTTCTCTGCATTTCGTCCTAGAGAAGCCAACTCCAGGTAGCGCTGATGCAAGACCAGTATCCGGCCAGCCAGATTTTCCCGGTCTTCATTGTTCAAAACAATATCATCCGCTGCCGCCAACCGTTCTGACCGTGACGCTTGCGCGGCCATGATGGCCCCCACGTCTGCAATGGCCAAGCCACTACGCGCGACAACCCGGGAGACTTGCACCGCCTCGTCGCAATCAACCACCAGAACCCGGTCAAGCAATTCGCGATAGGCACCAGACTCAACAAGTAAGGGCACCACCAGAATCACATAGGGCACACCTTGAGCAGTCCGGCAGCGCAATTCGCTTTCGCGGCGGATTATCGGATGGAGAATGGACTCCAGCCGGTTCTTGGCAGACGGGTCGGAGAAAACAAGTTGGCGCATCGCCGCTCGATCCAGCGCCCCATCGGCGCACAGCAGTACCTGGCCAAATTCCGCTGCAATGTCAGGCATGGCCACCCCTTGCGCTCCGGTAAGCTCATGCGCGATGGCGTCAGCATCAACAATCTCCGCTCCGAGCGTCGCGAAGTGCTCGGCCACCGTACTTTTACCACTGCCAATCCCGCCGGTCAGGCCAACCACGAAGTTCATTGCGCCGACGACGCCAGCGTCTTGCAGCCTAAGGGCTTGCTTTCCGGCAACACCTCGGCAAGCGATTGACGTAGCACCTCGGCTTGCGCCTCAGGACCACGAATTTCCAGCGTAGCAGACACCAGCCTGGCATTGCGATCACCTACCTTGGCTGACTTGACGCCCTTGCTGCGCAATTCTTCGAGGCGTTCAGTCGCCGCCTCTTTGCTTGAGAAAATGCCCAGCGAAATGGCAAAGCGATTGGAGCCGACATCCTGCACGATATAAAACTCCGGGACACGTAATTTTTTTAACTCAGCCGCTTTCTTGTCGGCGTCCTGCTTGCCGTTCAAGGGCGGAATAAAGACCCAATAGCCCCCGCCACCTTCATTCATGGTGCGCACGGCTTTGAATTCGGGCAATTTCTCGATCAATACATTTTCGAGACGAACAACATCCGCGATCGGCAAATCACTCAAGCGCAGACAGATGTCCGCCGCTTTGTTTTCAACGGCTTTGATAGCCTTCTCGGTTTTAATTGCGTCCGCTGGCGGCTCGTCACGTGCAATCACCTTCACCTGATCAGCCAACATCTGCTGTTGTACTCGCAGCGCATCAGGATCAGTCGTCTTGCCGAAATAGCCTTGCGCCCAAGCAAGGAACATCAAATTGACCAGAATCAGCAGGAAAACGAAAATTCGCATGATGTAATTATCCGAACTTCGGCAAGTGCTGCAATGATTCTTTAATCGCTTCGGCAGGATACTCAAAATCCTCCAGTTCGCCAGCGAAGAAACGATCATAGGACGCCATATCGAAATGTCCATGGCCGGTGAGGTTGAACAGGATGGTCTTGGCCTCCCCCGTTGTCTTGCAGCGCAGGGCTTCGTCGATCGCGCCGCGAATGGCGTGATTCGATTCCGGCGCGGGGATGATGCCCTCGGCATGCGCGAACATCACGCCGGCCTCAAAGGTCGCCAGCTGCGGCACGGCAATCGCCTCGATCAAGCCCTCGTGGTAGAGCTGCGAGACGAGCGGCGACGCCCCGTGGTAACGCAATCCGCCCGCGTGAATTCCCGGCGGCATGAAATCGTGGCCGAGGGTAAACATCTTCATCAGCGGCGTAAAGCCCGACGAGTCGCCGAAGTCGTAGGCGTATTCACCCTTGGTCAGTGACGGGCAGGATGTCGGCTCGACAGCGACGAGGCGCACCGGCTTGCCATCGCGCCCTCCCGCCGCATTGTCGGCAATGAAGGGGAAAGCCATGCCGGCGAAGGACGACCCGCCGCCACAGGGTGCAAAGATCACATCCGGCCAATCACCCGCCATCTCAAACTGTTTTTTCGCTTCTAGTCCGATGATCGTCTGGTGCAAGGCCACGTGATTGAGCACCGAGCCGAGCGCATAGTTGGTGTCGGCACGCGAGGCGGCTTCTTCCACGGCTTCGGAAATCGCCAGACCCAGCGAACCCTGATTCTCCGGATCAACCGCCAGCGCATCGCGCCCGGTCTGCGTCATCTTCGACGGGCTGGCGAAGACTTCGGCGCCCCAGGTTTGCATCATCGAGCGGCGGTAGGGTTTCTGGCCATAACTGACCTTGACCATATAGACGCGCACTTCAAGGCCGAACATCTGGCCGGCCAGCGCCATCGAGCAGCCCCATTGCCCGGCTCCCGTCTCGGTCGTAATCCGTTTGATGCCCGCCTGCTTGTTGTAATAGGCCTGCGCGACAGCCGTATTCGGCTTGTGCGAACCGGCCGGCGAAACACCTTCGTTCTTGTAGTAGATTTTGGCGGGCGTGCCGAGCATTTCTTCCAGACGGATAGCACGCACCAGCGGCGACGGACGCCACAGCCGGTAGATCTCGCGCACTTCCTGAGGAATCGGAATCCAGCGCTCGGCCGACATTTCCTGTTCAAGAATCGCCATCGGAAAAATCGCGCCCATCTGTTCCGGTGTTGCCGGATTGCCGTCCGGCCCGAGCGGCGGCAGGGGCGCATTGGGCATGTCGGCGACGACGTTGTACCAGTGTGTGGGAATTTCGGATTGAGGCAGGACGAAGCGAAGCGATTCCATGTGACTCCCTAGAACAGTCTTATTGTTTAAACGCGAAGTATATCGCCGTCACCCGGCAGCTGGCCACGCAACACTTCCCGCTGTTCGACACGTTGCGGAGAAAAAGCGGCTGCAAGGCGCGCGCAGGCATCGCGCGCAGCGGTGCTGTTATCCTGGCTGAAGTTACAAACATAGAGATCCAGTGTGACAGCACTCATCTCCGGCCAGGTATGCACCGCCAGATGCGATTCGGCGAGAATCACCGCACCGGTCGCCCCCGCAGGCTCGGCCTCGCTGCCGAACTGGTGGAATACTTGCCCGACCGGCGTCAGCCCTGGCACGGCACACACCGACACGCACAGGTCACGCAGCGCATCGACGCTGCGCAGCAACTCAGGCGCGCAGCGACAGTCGTGCAGTTCGGCGATTATGTGCAGACCTTGCATAGATTTCCTATAAAAGCAGAAGCTAACCACAACGACACAACGAGCACAACGAAATACCAAATACTGGCAACAATCCGATCCTTACGCTTTGCTTCTCGTTGTGATCGTTGTGTCGTTGTGGTTAATCAATCTATCCCAACGACGAAACGAACGCTCTCCCCATTCGCAGCAAGGTGCGCTCCGCCGCCAGCACGCCGCGATACTGCGCCTCCTCGAACAGCGAAAAGCCGCTCACATCGGCATGGGCAAAGCGCAGGCGCTTGCCATCGCCTGCAAATCGTTGTCGCGCCGCGCCCCAGACCAGCCCCGGCACCGGCCGCGCCATCGCATGCGCGTTACGAAAGACATCCAGTCGCGTCGTCACCTGCCGGATGTCCGGGTGCGGTCTTTCCATGTCGGCCAACACGCTTTCAGCCCAGGCCTCACGAGAGGTTTCGAGCAATACCGTACGACCTTGTTGCGGCGTCATGTTGGACAGGGCACGGTAGTAAGTAAAAACCGTCGCACCCGGGCGCTGCCGCATCTGCTGATGCGTCGATACCACGTAGCCCAAACCCGGGCTGTCGAACAACACGTTGTCCCACGCCATGCCTGAGCCGGCGCGCTCTTCCGGAAAGCGGGAAAGGGTCAGGTTGGCGACCAGCCAAGGGGCGTACGAAAACTGCTTCGCTGCGGCTCTGAGCGCATCGTGTCCGGCAAACACGTGCGGCAACAAAAATAACGGGGCGGCCCAGATCAGCTGCTGCGTCTCGATTCGCAGGACGCGCTGTTCAGCCGGTCGCCAGAGATCGACCGTCAAGCCGCTTGCCGATTCGCCAACACGAAAGACGGCAGCGCCCGTCAGCAGCCGATCTCCAGCGCGCTCACGGATTGATTTTGTCATCCCCTCGGCCAGCCAAGCATTGCCGCCCGGCGTGGTCAACACTGTATCGCCCGCAGCGTCCTGCGCCTCGCCGTTACGGCAGGCAAAGTAGTGAATGCCGGCCCAGGCCGACACGTCGCCAATACCCGTTCCGTAGTCGTCCCGACAGGCATAGTCGACGTACCAGTGCAGATTCGGTGAATCGAGGTTCTGCGCAAGCAGCCAGTCACGCATGCTCAGGCGGTCGAGCGCCAGCAGATCGGGCGCGCGGCTGGAGCGCTCCATCGGGATGGCGAAAGCGCGCTGCGTACCGTCACGGCGCTGCTTGAATACTTCCATCAGCGCGTAGAAACGCTTGAACTGTTCATGCTCCGCCGCACTCACCCCCGCCTGCGGCAACAGCCCCTCCTGCCACATTCCGTGGCGATAGAGCCGCTCTTGCGGCGTGGCACACAGATAGCGCTCGTCGTAACGCGGCTGCGCTGCGCGCGGATCGCCTTGCAGCACACCCAATTCGGAAAGCAGCTCGCGCACGGCGGTCGACTCGCGTGTCGGCAGCGGCAGATAGTGCGCGGCCAGCGGGTAGGCGCTCACCGCATTGCGCCCGGCGCGTGAATTCCCGCCGGGCTGCGCCTCAAGCTCGACCATCAGAAAGTCTTTGAAGCCGGACTTCGCCAGTTTCCAACCCGCTGACAGACCGCCAATGCCGGCACCGACGATCAGCACCGGTACGCGCAGCACTTCCGAGGGCGGCGGCAGATTCGGTTCGCGCAACAGGTGCCCGATATCCAGCGAGGGGCCGGACAATTCGCCCGGCGGCAGCGGCGGCTTCGATGCTCCGCAACCCGCGAGCGACGCGATGCTGGTGGCCGCTAGCCCGGCGATAAACTCACGCCGATCCATAGCACACCAGTATCGGTAAAGCGCCCCAAAAATGCAGCGTAGCGAGCCTGACACGGCGCGCCGCCGATGACAGTACACTAAGTACGGCAAGGCGGCGCAACAAAGTAAGGCTCATTTTTCGGGCGCTTTCATCATCGGATGACTTGACGCCATTCACTCTCAAAATAGCGTACGAGAATCTGATTGTTGAGCCGGTTCACTTCCGCATCGACGCGTGCCATATCTTTCGGGAACTGAAACAGCGAAGGCGTCGTTTCCGGTGTCAGGAAACGCGTCTCGACGGGATAGGCTTTCGGTGGCACGTAGCCGCGCTTTCCGGCCAAAAT